>RPQN01000180.1 GCA_003819715.1 Ignavibacteriota bacterium
ATGAAGAAGTGAATGTTGGCAAACGATATCTGTTGTGCGGTATGCATAAAAAGTCTCCTTTTCTATAAGTGAACTGTGAAAGGTACTTTGATAAATAGACTTTTTAAACATAACTTCTGACGGCTAAAGCTTGGGTACGATTAACATTGCGTGCGGTGGGTTGGGATTATATAATTTACTTTTCAGTCTCTCGTTGGTTGGGAAAATATAATATGGTTGATAGCATGAACTCACTTCGTTGGTTGCATTACGAAACTTATCAGCGCCGCAGCTTAGCGCCGGTCCGTTAGGCAGCACAAAAGTAGAAAGTCAGAATTATTTATGAAAAGAAAATATTATTTCTTGTTACTTATGCCAATTATCTTCGGATGCAATAAACCAAAAGCAAAAAATGACACTCCAGCAGCTAAAATTGATTCTGTTATTATTACTACTGATACTCTTAGCAATAAAGTCATAACTGACTACACACTTATAAGAATTGATTCTATTGTTGCAGTAAGGAATAATATCACACAAGAAATTGATACACTGTTAATAAACGAAAATGATTCAGGTGTCGACAGTACAGTCGAAGCTGGATCGTTATCTTCTGAATATTTTTTTAATACCAGGCATGATGTTATTTATCTTATTGGACCCTATCTATCTTATGAATACAGCTATAATGGCTCGGGAGGTGCACATCCTATTTATGGTTCTTACTATAGGACACTTTATATTCCGACAAAAAAAGAAGTAAGCTTAGATAGTTTATTTGAGCCCGATGTCATTTTTAGAACTTTACTTAAGGATTCACTTATTATTCGTTCAATGGCAAATAAGAATCCTGAGGATCTCTATGAATTAATTTCATCCCTTGAAGGTGGATGTGAAATTAGTTATTCTGATTTATTAATATCCTTTGCAATAAAATCGGTTGATTCGAAGAAAGCAGAAGTTGAATTTGGATTGACGCACGGTTGTGAGGCAATGCGTGGTAACTTTACTACAATTACTATCAATTTGCCCGTTTCATCCGTTCTTCATCAATATTGTAAATATTAATCGTTTTGTGCTGCCTAACCACTTTAAAAAGGAAGAAGTCAAGTAGATAGATTTCTCCCGAGGCAAAGTGCAACATTACTTTGCCGACTATGTTCCTTGAATTTGTTGTCACCGATACGCGCCGCTGCCGTTTTATCTATCGAGGGGACAGTCAGTGCACGAAGCAATGACGTCCAAACCACTTTTCGGATTAATCCCGCCACGAGGCGGGAAGCGTCTCAACAAAGTGAGACGGTCCAGATATTAATACGGCACAGCGCACTCTCTTCCCAATCCAGGTGAAGGTAATTGAGATTACCAGTTAGGCATCCGGGCTTGAGAGGCGCGGCCATTGCTGTAATTTCCGTCGGGTGATCGGCTGACCTTTAAAACCTTTATAGGGAGTTTTGTTCTTTAATATATAGTAGACAATCTTAGCGATTTCTTTGGCAACGACGGTGCGAGCAGTTGCTTCGTTGGAGCGCCGAGCGAGTTTCTGAAAAAGGCGTTTGTATTCAGGATAAAACTGGATAGCATGGACAGCAGCGTCGGAGAAGGCGATCTTAAGATACTTATTACCATCCTTACTGGATCGATGATGCACGGAGCGGTTTGAATTATCGGCAGCAGGGACAAGCCGACAGTAAGAGACGAAGTGCTTATAGGATGCGAAGCGTTCGATGCCGTCGATCTCCAAGTAGATGGTGAACGCAGTGAGTTTTCCGATCCCCGGGATGTACAAGAGGCGTTGGATATCGTCGTTGGGAATCAGCACCGGATGCAGTGATTTCTCCAGAGCGAGTATCTGAGAGGTAAAGTTATCGCGTGAATGTTCAAGAACGGCAAGCTGGAAGTGATAGGGATCTGGCACGGAGCCATTAAATTTCATGTGAATACTGTTGAGGCGAAGCAGACAGGCAGTACGTTGCTGTACGAGTCTTAGACGGATGCGCATGGTATCGCGAAAGCCGCGCAGCTCACGGCTGATTTTGTGGGCACGGGGAATGAGGTCCTGTCGCAAGAGCATGGCGAGGGTTTGCGAATCAACTTTATCGGTTTTAACTTTAGCGTAGCTGATGGCTTTGAGATACTTCGCATGAGCCAGAACGAGCTCGATGCCGTTGTCTTGCAGAAGATCGTTGAGCCAGTACCAACCAGTGGTAGACTCAACGACTGCTTGATGAGAGCCGGGAAGAGAGTGGAAGTAGTCGAGAATAAGTTCAGAGATGTTTTCGATGCGTTGTTGCTTGACGACAGAGCCTGTGTCGTCGATGGTGGTGATATAACTATTGTCTGAATGCAAATCGACACCTGAGTAATACATGGGAACCACCATTGATTGTGAATGTTGCTGATCTAGACAATTATCAATGTACATAATCGGGAGGTTCCTTTTTGATAATATCCAGGCGCTCAAGCTGACGGAATGAGCGTCGCCCGCCGTTTGTTTTAGAATACTGGTCGGCGGGCTCGTGCGTTAAGCATGGCTCGTAACGGTTTTGTATATTTTGAAGGCTATCAGTGTGAACTCATTTCGTTTTCAGCAATTTGAAACTTATCAGCGCCGCAGCTTAGCGCCGGTCCGTTAGCGCGCACCATAAAATAGGGAATCAACATGTCTACTCAGACTATTTTATTCTTTTTGCTTCTCGTGCCAATATTGAACTCAACTGTAAATGTTGATCGAAAAATGGCTGTCCTAGTTTATCCATTGGGAAAAGTAGGAGAATCTGTCGGTGAACCAGGACAATTAGTGTATATAACATTTTCTGATACAATCCGTCAGAAAGTTACACTTGAAATAAATGATAAGTTTTATCCAAACATTGATGATAATTGTATCATTCCTTATGACACGATGTTTACTGCTTCGAGGGCATATCTTTACCTTTTAAACCATGAAAGGAATTTATGGAGTCAAGATATTCTGATAGAGGCTAAGAATGCGTTTCTATTTGCTAAAAATATTTGTGCACTCTTTCCACGACATCCTTTATACGAAGATATCTATGCTCTTCTGTGCAAAAATGTAGAAGAATACGAAAGTATTGAGTCTTATGGGAAAACGAATTATCCTGAATCGATTTCTATATTAAATAAGTATCTCCTAGACTTTCCAAACGGGAAATATAAAGATCAAATCGAATGGCAACTCGTTACGCTTAAAAATGATTTATATGAATATGAGGGAAGCGAAACAGGTCCACTCAATCAAATTGAAGCATACGAGACATACTTAAATAATCATATTCGATCAACTTACTCTGATGCAATCAAACTTGAAATAGCTCGCCTTTATAGAATTGCGTCGGAATGCGTCGAACACAAATATTATGATAGAAAACATGACAATATTAATATTGATTATGCAATCAAGTTAAGTTCGAAGGCGGTAGCAATCTATAAATTACTTGTTAGTTCTCCTGACGTTAAGATTAGAGAATCAGCAAAAGTCGCATTATTCAATATTACACATAATAGAAAAACATATATTGGCAATAATGATTGGTAAATAGGATTATGGCGCGCGCTAACCAGGCGCTCAAGCTGACGGAATAAGCGTGGGTACGTTACGCATTTCGGTTGGTGGTTTTTGTATTATTCATTAACTATTCAGTACCTCGTTGGTTAATTGCAGATTAATTTAGTCGATAGCATGAACTCATTTCGTCGGGTACATTTTGAAGGTTGATCATGCCGCAGCTTAGCGCCAGTCCGTTAGGCGGTATGCGATCAACTATAGAAAGTATTATAAACCATCGATACTAATTCATAATAATCATTCTCGGAGAATATAATGAATATGAAATCAATCCTTATAAGACACATCGCGTTGATGGTGATTTTCTGTGCGATAGGATTAGTAATTTTCACAGAAAATGTGAGGACGGTCCAAGTGCTCGGTTTATTCATAAGTGGATTAGGTTTTGGTGCTTCAATGACCACGATAATTTCTGCTTATAGATCAAAACAGACAAACTCTGCTGGTCTACATAAATGAATCACGCGAAGTGTGATACAAACTATAAATGAGCTTGGGTACGTTACGCATTGCTGGTGGTGGTATTAGGTTTTTATAATAAACTAATTTGTACCTCGTTGGTTGAGTGCAGATTAATTAAGTTATCAGCGTAAACTTGTTTCGTCGGGTGCATGTTGGGGCTTTGTCATGCCGCAGCTTAGCGCCCATCCGTTAGGCCACCATGCTTAAAGGTCGATTTCCATCATTAATTATACATAGAATAATTTGATTTGCTTTGAAATCCGGAGAATAAAATGGATCATACGCATTTTATCCATGAAAGAATCCACCACTACTATTGGAACAATAACATCAACTGCGCTACTACAATCCTAAAGATCTTGGCAGAGGTACATGGGCTGAAACTCCAAGATCAAGTCATTGACGGGGCGGTGGGTCTTCACGGTGCTGGAGGATTCGGCGCTCAATGTGGCCTTGTCGAAGGAGCTTTACTCTTCATTGGAATCTGGGGTAACAAGCAAGGATTGTCTGCCAATATAACTGTTCGTGCGTGCAGGAATTATGCAGATGCCTTTAACCAGCGATTCGGAAGCTTGGTGTGCAAGGAACTCAGACCAGAAGGCTTTGGTTCCCACAACCCGCCACATCTTTGCGAGAAGCTGACCCAAGAGGCTGTGGAGTTCGCAGTTGGGTGGATTGAGAAACTAAAAACGGAAATGCCCTTTGACATCGTATGAACACCTCTCTGGATATGTCCTGGGCTTTCGTCTTAATTCATGTTCGACTAACTGGGCGAGGTGGCCTAACCAGGCGCACAAGCTGACGGAATGAGCGTGGGTACGTTACGCATTGCGTGTGGTGGTTTTAGATTAATATAATTAACTATTCAGTACCTCATAGGTTGGGTACATTTAATTTTGTTATCAGCGTAAACTTGTTTCGTTGGGTGCATGTTGAGGCTTGGTCATGCCGCAGCTTAGCGCCAGTCCGTTAGGCTGCACTGGCATAAATCAGAAAAGGTTAATCAATGGATAAAATATCTTCAGAAATTGAAGCACTTATCACCACATGCCTGGCTAATTGCTAAGAACATTACTTAAGAATAATCATTAATTAATGATTAGTGAAGTGTGTCGGGTTAATGACGGGTAAAATTCCTTCCAATGTCTTGGACAATCACTCATTCAACGAGTAAATTGCCAAAAACAATAAAAGGAACCAATCTTATGAAACAACCAGATTTAGGAAGAAAAATATCAGAGCTAAGGAAAGCAAAAGGTTTCACGCAAGAAGAGCTAGTGGAAAAATGCAATATCAGTGTCCGAACACTTCAAAGGATTGAAACCGGAGAAGTAACACCAAGAAGCTATACTATAAAGACAATTCTTGCTGCACTCGATTATGATTTAAGCACTATCGAGGTAAAGGACGATACTATCGTTCATTCAGCGATAAGATCGTTCAAAAAAAATCTCTTTCTTGATATAGACCTAACTGCTTCGCCTGACTTTTTTATTAAACAACTCAACATTTCTTGGATTTTTGGGATAATCTATTTTTTAATCGGATTTTTTGAAGGAGCGGCGGAGTATTTCAGATATAAAGATAACAGTTTGATCTTTAGCACTGCATTATATGTTATTATAAAATTATCCTCTTTAATCACATTTGTTTTCTTTCAACGCGGGTTCATACTGATAGGAAAATTATTTAAAAATTATTTATTGAAGATCGCCTCCTTCATGCTCATATTCGGAAATATACTGCTAATTGGTTACGATATCGCGTCGATATTTTATGAAGCAATTGAAAGAAAATATATTTTAGGATCTGAGGCGATAGTCTTTGGATGTATCGGAATACTCTATGGGGTATCCTTATGGAGGCTTCGGAAGTCAATTGGTGCAGTGTCCAAATATGCCGGCACCTTTGAAATATTGGCAGGATGCTTCTTCCTCACGGTAGTTTTATCGTTTATGGGATTTATTATGTTGGTACCTGCTAAGCTTTTTGTGATCATAGTGCTTTATAAAAGCATGGATATTATAAAATCGAAACAAGAAGAAAGCAGTCTTACATAATCTTCTTTTGCTCACGTTTAATGAGGAACTCATGAATAAACGTATGATTTCTATTCTCGTCAAAGTTGTTATCTTGATATTAATCACTTTAACGGATACATATTCTTGCACAACCTTTATCCTTCATCAGAGGAACCAGCTTGTCTTCGGTCGCAATCTCGATTGGATAACCGGAACAGGCCTGGTCATGATTAACCCAAGGAGTCTTGAGAAAGTGGCACTCGTCGATCCTTCAGAGAAGCCAGTCAAATGGATTTCAAAATTCGGCAGTATCACGTTCAATCAGGTAGGAAGAGAGCTGCCATACGGCGGTATTAACGAAAGCGGACTCGTCGTGGAACACATGACCTTGGATAAAACAGTATATCCTTCCAAAGATAACCGTTATGCTATTGGATCATGTCAATGGATTCAGTTTCAATTGGATAATTATTCGACAATTGAAGAAGTCATGAGCAGCGATACATTGTTGAGAATTGTCGACACCGGTTCAAAATTTCACTTTTTAATCTGTGATCGATTTGGTCACGCTGTGACTATAGAGTTTCTCAACGGTAAGATGGTATGCCATACGGGCAAGAATCTTCCTGTCCGGGCGCTGGCGAATAGTACGTATGAAGAGTCGCTGAGCTGCTACAACAATAATGGTGACATTCAGTCCGATGGTTCACTCTATAATTTCTGCACTGCCGCACGTCAAACTGATAATCCTGATTTTACAACTAATGATTCAACTATTGACTACGCATTTCGTGCATTACATGCGGTGGGTCAAGAACTGGGTACGAAATGGAGCATCGTCTATGATATCACGAACATGAAAATATACTTCAAGGTTTTTGAAACGCCCACGATTGTTGGTGAAAAAAAGATATTCTTAAAACAACCTCCATATGATCCAATAACGAAGGTCGTCGATTTCAAAGGTATGGATTTCGATTGTTCCGATGCGGCGAAAGTTCTCGATCTCGATTGCAATCATGAAGGAGCAGTGAATCAGTACCTTGTCAATTATTCGACCAGCATTAATAAGGAATTCATTTCAAAGGCTTTCACGTTCTTCAAAGGATGGGGAATAAACATTGAGTTGAAAGAAACAGAAATAGACTATCTGGCGAAATATCCTGAATCGTTTAAATGTTTTGAAAATAAATAGCCTGTCCCCTGCTCATTAAATATTCTTTTGTGTGCAGCCTAACCACTTTAAAAAGGAAGAAGTCAAGTAGATAGATTTCTCCCGAGGCAAAGTGCAACATTACTTTGCCGACTATGTTCCTTGAATTTGTTGTCACCGATACGCGCCGCTGCCGTGTTATCTATCGAGGGGACAGTCAGTGCACGAAGCAATGACGTCCAAACCACTTTTCGGATTAATCCCGTCGCGAGGCGGGAGTCGTCTCATCAAAGTGAGACGGTCCAGATATTAATACGGCACAGCGCCTGACTTCCCAATCCAGCGAAAGATGCTCTTGGACGATCAGTTAGGCATCCGGGCTTGCCAGGCGCGGCCATTGCAGAGATTTTTGCCGTGTGATCGGCTGTCCTTTCAGACCTTTATACTGAGTTTTGTTCTTTAATATATAATAGACAATCTTAGCGATTTCTTTGGCAACGACGGTGCGAGCAGTTGCTTCGTTGGAACGGCGAGCGAGTTTCTGAAAAAGGCGTTTGTATTCAGGATAAAACTGGATAGCATGGACTGCAGCATCGGAGAAGGCAATCTTGAGATATTTATTGCCATCCTTGCTTGAGCGATGATGCACCGAGCGGTTGGAGTTATCGGCAGCAGGCACGAGACGGCAATAGGAAGCAAAGTGCTTATCGGAAGCGAAGCGTTCAATGCCGTCGATCTCCAAGTAGATGGTGAAAGCAGAGAGTTTGCCGATACCGGGAATATAGAGAAGACGCTGAATGTCATCGTTGGGAATCAGCACCGGATGCAGAGATTTTTCCAGAACAAGGATCTGCTCTGAGAAAGTATCACGAGTATGTTCAAGCACGGCAAGTTGGAAACGATAGGGATCGGGAGCATCGCCATTGAATTTGGCGTGAATGCTGTAGAGACGCAGTAGGCAAGCTGAACGTTGTTGAACGAGTCTCAGCCGGATGCGCATGGTATCACGTAAACCGCGCAGTTCCCGGCTGATTTTGTGGGCACGGGGAATGAGGTCCTGTCGCAAGAGCATGGCGAGGGTTTGCGAATCAACTTTATCGGTTTTAACTTTAGCGTAGCTGATGGCTTTGAGATAC
>RPQN01000181.1 GCA_003819715.1 Ignavibacteriota bacterium
CGTCCGATGTATCATAATATCTCGGAAGTGCAGGTGCGGAACGGCGGGGATATCGTTGCCTACTCTGCGGACGGCGGTGTACCGATAATTTTTGGACGCTATGAAATGCCGGGAAAACTGGTCCGGCTGGAGACATTTTGGAACAATGTCGTCCGTACACGCGGCACGCAACTGCTGCAGTACGTGGATTTGCGCTACGAAGACCAGGTTGTTGCGAGCTGGAAACCGGAACCGTCGGCGACGAAAAGCCTGTAGCGGCAACTCGCTGATGGAAGAACTGTTGATGATAAGGATTTGATATGGAACAGGATATTGCAGTTGGGTTGGATATTGGTACGACGAAAGTGTGTGCAATCGTCGCCTCGCCGGATGATAATTATCCCGGCAAATTGAAAATTCTCGGCATCGGCAAAAGCCCGTCGGAGGGGTTGACACGCGGCGTGGTGACCAACATCGAGAAAACGGTCCGGTCTATCCAGGCCGCGGTCCTGGACGCGGAACAACAGTCCGGCGTGAAGATCACCACGGTCACGGTGGGCATCGCCGGCGATCATATTCAAAGTTTTCAAAGCCGCGGGGTCATCAGTATCAGCAGGCCGGAGAATGAAATCACACAGGAAGATGTCGACCGGCTCATCGAAGATACGAAACGAGTTGCGCTTCCGCTCGACAGAAAGATTATTCACGTCATCCCCCAGCAGTTCATTGTCGACGGACAGGATGGAATATACGATCCGGTGGGAATGTCCGGTGTACGGATGGAGGCCGTGGTTCATATTATTACCGGACTGGTGACGGCGGCTCAGAATATCTACAAATGCGTTCAGCGTGCCGGGCTGCATGTGAACGATATGGTGCTCGAACCGCTTGCATCAAGTTATGCCGTCCTGGATGACGAGGAAAAAGAGGTCGGCGTGGCGCTGCTGGACATCGGCGGGGGGACAACGGATCTTGCCGTCTTTGAAGAACGCACCATTCGCCACACCGCCGTTATCGGCATTGCCGGAAAAAAAGTAACCGACGACATCCGGAAGGGATTCGGCATTCTGACGGACCAGGCGGAACGGACAAAGGTGGATTACGGATTCACTTATGAACCGGCGATCGTGGATAATCAGCCGATCCAGCTCCCCGGCATCGGCGGCCGTGCCCCGATTGATATCGATAAACGGCTTCTCTGCAAAGTCATCCAGCCCCGGATGGAGGAAATTCTGGAATTCGCGGCGATGGAAATCAAACGCTCAGGTTATTCCAAGCATCTGTCTGCAGGCGTGGTATTGACGGGAGGCGGTTCACTCATTAAAGGGACTGCCGATCTCGCCAAAGAAGTGCTCGGGATACCTGTGAAGATTGGAATCCCCGGCGGATTCAGCTCCGGACTGGTCCGGGAAATTGAAAATCCGATCTATGCCACCGGCGTCGGATTAGTGATGCACGAGCTGAAAAACCGGGACCGGTCCGGCGTCAAGGCCGTTATTCAGGACGGCAAAGGGAAAACCATTTTTCAAAAAATGAAATCGTGGTTCGACGAGTTATAAGAGAGACGGCAGGAAGACAGACTGCAGTTGTCAGATAAAGATTGAATCATGCATAATTTTAGAAAATTGAAGGCATTTCAAAAAGGATTATTGTTAAGTAAGGATGTTAGAAAAATTACAAATGATTTTCTCAAAAGAGAATTATTTTCGCTGACGGCTCAATTTCAAAGAGCCGCAGATTCAATTGTGCTTAATATTGCAGAGGGTGCAGGTAATCGATCGAACAAGGAATTCGCTAAGTTCTTAGATTATGCAATCCGTTCTGCTCATGAATGTATCGGATGCATTGATATCGCTTTAGAAAATATATACACAACGGAACAGCAACATAAAGATATCTATGAACAAATTGATGAAATCATTGCAATGCTGATCGGCTTTCAACGTACAATCATCAAAGAATAAATTTTAGTCTGCATTCTGTAATCTGTGGACTGTGACATGAAATTGAATGAGTAATTACTAACAACCAATTCACAAATAAAAAGGAGAATTCACCGTGCCTATCGAACTTGATATTCCAACTGGTCGAGGAGCAAAAATTCGAGTCATTGGCGTTGGCGGAGGGGGCGGCAATGCCGTCAATAGCATGATCTCCAAGGGGCTGACCGGTGTCGATTTTGTATCCATCAATACCGATCTTCAAGCCCTGGAGCGAAGTAAAGCCGAACATAAACTTCAAATCGGTAAAAACCTGACACGGGGACTCGGCGCCGGTTCCGATCCCAGTATCGGTTTCCGCGCCGTGGAAGAGGATCGGGAAGAAATCGCCCAGGCGCTGAACGGCTGCGATATGGTATTCATTACCGCCGGCATGGGCGGCGGCACCGGAACCGGCGGAGCGCCGCTGGTAGCCAATATCGCGAAAAGCATCGGCGCTCTGGTGGTCGGCATCGTGACCAAACCGTTCAGCAGCGAAGGAAAAAAACGGAATGAACAGGCCATCGAAGGAATTGAAGAGCTGAAAAAGAATGTCGATACGCTTATTGTCATTCCCAACCAGAAGCTCCTCGATCTCATCGACCGGCGCACACCGATTATGGAAGCATTTGAGATCGCAAACCAGGTACTCTATAATGCCACCCGGGGTATCTCGGAGGTGATAACGGTTCCGGGATACATCAACGTGGATTTCGCCGATGTACGCACGATCATGAAAGAAATGGGCGACGCGTTAATGGGAACCGGTATTTCCACAGGCGATAACCGGGCAACCGAAGCAGCGCAAATGGCGATCTCCAGTCCTCTGCTCGAGGGCGTGTCCATCGCAGGCGCACAGGGCATCCTGATCAACATCACCGGCGGGAAAGAACTCAGCCTGACCGAAGTGGATGAAGCGACGAAGGTTATTCATGAAGCGGCAGGGGAAGAAGCGAATGTCATCCTGGGCACCGTGATCGACGAAACGCTGCAGGACGAAATAATGGTGACGGTGATTGCCACCGGGTTCAACAAACGCGCATCAGCGGTCCAGCGGCCTGCGAAACCGGCCGCAAAATTGATCGACCATGTGCCGGTTGGTCCCACCGAATTGCAGCGGTTCGATGTACCGACCTATGCACGGCGCGGAGTTGAAATTCCAAATACGCCGCTCCGGGAAGTCGGCATGCGCGAAAAGATTGATAAAACAGATTCAGAACGTCCGGCATTTCTCAGAAAAATTATGGACTGAGAACACGCTCCAACAAACTGAAAAATGAGTTTCATCTATTCTCTCTCGCACGGTGGGAATGTATGATGGACCACTTTTTCTCCGGCCTTCCCATTCCGGGGTGTCTTCCCGGGAAGGCCGGAGTTTTTTTATATTCTCGAGAGGTCATTTCGTACTCGCGGATGCGATGCCTGCCCTTTGTGCAACGGCATTGAAAAATTCACCTATCGTCGCATAATGACCCGCCGCTTCTTCGGTGAACATCGCCGCATTCGCAAACACCATTTTCGCTAATGATGCCCGGTAGCGGTTGCCCGGAGATTCACTGTGGGTGGATATATAATCGATTTTTTCTTTGATCAGCGGAAAATCGTTCGCCGGGAGATCCAGCTTGATCATCGTCACGGTGGCAAGGGCGTTTTCAATATAATTGTTGTCCCTGCAGTTCATAAGGGATGCGTAGGTCCTGTCCAGCTGCTCAAGCTCTGCATCTGAATATTTCTTAAGTGCGGGATAGAAGTTTTGCGCCTGCGTAAAACCGGATGCAAAAACGGTCAATAGTACTGCCAGTATCATTTGTTTCTTTTTCATGATATCCTCCTGAATGTGTTGGTTGGTGTTGCATGACCTAAGAGATATTACGCCCTTGAACTCTGAAAGATGTCATCGTTCAGTCAGGAATTGTAAAAGAATGTCATGGAAGGAAACTCCCGGTTATCCTTTCATAAGATCAGGGATGAGGGAGGGGGAAATTTTTATTTTAAATAATTATTGCGTTTATGAAACTTCTATCGTATTATTACGATATAACAATTATGGGTACCTCTAAGAAAGAAGCATTTAGCAACAGTCAGAACCGGCTTGCGGACCTGGCAAAAGCGCTGGCACATCCGGCACGTATCGCAATCCTCGAATTTCTTGCGAAAAAAGATACATGCATCTGCGGCGATATCGTTGATGAACTCCCGTTATCCCAGGCAACGGTGTCGCAGCACCTGGCCGAGTTGAAACGTGCCGGCCTGATTAAAGGCGATATCGAAGGACCGCGGGTCTGTTATTGCATCAACGAGAAAGCATGGGGCGAGGCAAAACAGCTCCTGTCCCATTTTCTGGTGAACGCAAAGAATTGCTGTTGAATTTTTTTGTCCTTATCAATCGTAATATTGCGATTTAACATAAGAGGAGAAGACGTATGAATACGGAACAGGAAATCAAAGAGATGGTGAAGGAGAAATACGGGGCGATTGCCCGGCAATCCAAAGCAGAGAATCAATCTTCGTGCTGCGGAAGCGGCTGCGGGTGTTCCACGGTTGAGTTTTCCGTGATGTCGGAGGATTATACAAAACTTCCCGGCTACGTTCCCGATGCCGATCTTGCGCTGGGATGCGGACTCCCGACGGAGTTTGCGCAGCTGAAACCCGGTGACACGGTGGTCGATCTTGGTTCCGGCGCAGGGAATGATTGCTTTATCGCACGATCCATCGTCGGCGAGAACGGCCGTGTGATCGGGATCGATATGACGGAAGCGATGATTGAAAAAGCAAAATCCAATGCGGTAAAACTCGGATTGATGAACGTGGAATTCCGTCTTGGTGAAATTGAACAGCTGCCGGTCGGGGAGAATACTGCCGATGTCGTCGTCAGCAATTGTGTGATGAACCTCGTCCCCAACAAGCAGAAAGCATTTGCCGAAACCTATCGCATTATGAAGAAGGGCGGACATTTCAGCATCTCGGATATCGTTCTGCAGGGAGAACTGCCGGAAGACCTGCGCAAAGAGGCGACGTTGTATGCCGGCTGTATCTCCGGTGCAGTCCAAAAAGAGGAATATCTGCGGATCATCGAGGAAGCCGGATTTACCAATGTCGCCGTTCAAAAGAATCGTGAAATAGAAATTCCCAACGAGGTCTACTCAAAGTTACTTTCAATCGATCAACTGAGAGAATACAAGAAAAGTCAGGTTGGAATATTCAGCATCACCGTGTACGCAGAGAAACCGTTACAGATCACCGTTCGTCAGGCAGACCAGCATGATACGGAAGCGATCCGTTCGCTTCTGAACAGTCAAAACCTTCCAACAGAAACCATTGGTACGGCAGCGACGGATTTCTATGTCGCTGTGGACCAGGACGCCGTCGTCGGAACTGCCGGCTTTGAATACTACGGCGATGACCTCTTGCTCCGTTCCGTCGCAGTACCTTCCGCATTGCAGCGAAAGCATATTGGATCACAGATGGTCGATGGGATGATCGCACTGGCAAGGAAAAAAAGGATGAAGCGTATCGTGCTGCTGACCGAGACGGCTTCCCGGTTCTTTGCCGGGAAAGGGTTTACGGTGGTCGAACGGTCTTCCATTGCGAATGATGCCATGAGACAGTCCTCACAGTTTGACGGCGGTTGCTGCAGTTCTGCATCGTGTATGGTATTGGATCTCAAATAATAGTTACAGGCTATCACATTTAATAATAAATAATATTGGGGAAAATAAATGAATAATAAATCAGTGGGTTTTATCGGTGGCGGGCGCATCACGAACATAATTCTGCAAGGCTGGAAACGAGCGGGAAAACTTCCTCAAAGAATTTTGGTTACAGACACCAATGCGGAGACCCTGGAAAAGTTGAAAACCGGACTTCCGCAAATCGAAACGGTTGTTCATAATGTAAAAATTCCTGCAGCATGTGATATCGTCATGATCGGAGTGCATCCACCTGTGATTGGTGAAGTACTTCAGGAAATTAAATCAGTCGTCAAACCAACAACGACCGTCATATCGCTAGCGCCTAAAGTGACCATCGGGAAGATATCGGAACTGCTGGGCGGATTACAGAACATTGCACGCGTTAATCCCAATGCTCCTTCCATTGTCAATGCCGGGTACGATCCCGTCGCATTCTCACGCACTATGAGTACCGAAGCGAAAAACGATGTCCTGGAGTTGTTCCTCGCTCTGGGTGAGTGCCCGGAAGTCCCTGAAGAACTGCTGGAGGCGTATGCGCTGACCACCGCCATGGGGCCGACCTATTTCTGGTTCCAGCTCTACGAATTGCAGGAACTGGCCATCTCGTTTGGAATATCTCCGGATGCGCTGAAAAAAGGAATACCCCGGATGCTTGACGGCGCCCTGAAAACCATGTACGAATCCGGGCTGACGCCGGCCGAGGTGATGGATTTGGTACCTGTGAAACCGTTAGGTGAGGAAGAAGAAACCATTAAAGGACACTATCGGAACAGGCTCAGTGCTCTCTATAAAAAGTTGAAAAGCTGATCACCCGCGATGTGCTATGAATAAACCGATTGAAGATATCATCCGGCAGAGGATCTCCTGCCGTACCTATCTGGAAAAACCGATAGAAGAGCATCACCGGCGGCTCTTGCACGATTTTTTAGAATCGATACATATAGGCCCATTGGGAACACATGCCCGGTTCACTCTCGTTGCGGCGACAGAGGGCGACCAGGAATCTCTGAAGAGGCTTGGCACATACGGGTTTATCAAGAACCCTGCTGGATTCATCGTTGGCGCAGTGGAAGAAGGGCCAAAGAATCTGGAAGACTATGGGTATCTGCTGGAGCGCGCCGTCCTTTATGCCACCGGCCTCGGCCTCGGAACGTGCTGGCTGGGCGGCACATTTACGAAAAGTCGTTTCGCAAAAACAATATCGGCCGCCGGAACGGAGAAGGTACCGGCAGTAATCTCGACGGGATATGGTGCGAGCGAAGACAACATCAGAGGCCAGTTGCGCAGGCAGGCCGGCGCTCCTCGGCGTTATCCCGCTGAACAATTGTTCTTTGATAAATCTTTTGGATCCGTCCTCCAGGGACCGATAGAAGAAAAATATTCTCAAATTCTTGAATTGGTCCGGCGGGCGCCTTCTGCATCGAACAAACAACCATGGCGTATTATCCGAAACGGGGATGCATGGCATTTTTATCTTCAGCGTACAGCGGGATATGGAAAAGGGAGTCTGAAATTCATCCTGCTGCGGCTGGCAGATCTCCAGCGGGTTGATATGGGGATTGCCATGTGCCATTTTGAACTTGCGGCGCGGGAATTCGGGTTACAGGGCTCCTGGGTGGTCGATGAACCAAAAATAGATTTACCTGACGATACTGAATATACCGTCAGCTGGATGAGTATGTAAAATTGCCGGGTGTAAAGAGTGTAATTATAATTGGCTCAGCTCTTTTCTATCCGAAGACATACTATGGATTAAATAACGAAAAGGATTGGTCATGAACACTTCAGAACAAAAATGCGGGTGCGGGAAGAGCAATGAATTGGTCTCTCTCACGATAAAGAACGACAATCGGAATGAATGTCAATCTCGTGGTGAGACGGCGGTCAATCCGATCGCTGTGAAGCGCAATTTTGTGATCGGCGCTATTGAAACTCCTGCGGGAACCATTCCACGGATAGCGACCAGGCTGGAAGGAGCGGATTATCTCGGTGCGGTGAAGGTACGATGGGGAATAAATAGAAGCAACTATCGGATTGAACCCGGATTATATGCCGTTGGATCTCCGACCGACCGGTCCGATGTCTTTGTCACGGCCAATTACAAGCTGACTTTCGATATTGTTCGTAAAAATCTTGCAGGGATCAATGCATGGCTCATGGTACTCGATACGAAAGGGATTAATGTCTGGTGTGCCGCAGGGAAGGGGACTTTCGGGACGAAGGAGCTGGTCAACCGCATCCAATTGACTCTGCTGGAGAAGATCGTTCAGCACAGAAGAATTATTCTCCCGCAGCTTGGCGCCGTGGGAGTCGCAGCGCATCAGGTTAAAGACGCGACCGGATTTACCGTACTCTACGGACCCGTCCGGGCTTCCGATATCGCAATGTATGTCCAGGCGGGTTATAAGACGACGAAAGAAATGCGGCGGGTCAGGTTCGGATGGGCCGACCGGATCAAGCTCGTTCCGAACGACTTCATTTATAATCTCCGGTATCTGGTGATCCTCCTGGCGCTCTTTTTTATTCTTTCCGGGATTCACGCGGATGGCTTCTCTCTCCGTCAGGCCTCCACGAAGGTAAGTTTTCTTTTCACCATAATTCTTGCGGGCTATCTATCCGGCGTCGTCCTCACGCCGCTGCTGCTTCCGTACCTCTTCTTC
>RPQN01000182.1 GCA_003819715.1 Ignavibacteriota bacterium
CCCTTTTTTCGGCTTCGTCGACGCGCTACGTGGCGTACAGTTCAATCATCCGTTCTATCGCTGCTGCGCACACCGGATCAAAATCCACCGGATTCAGAGCGAACATTTTACAATCGAGAGCAGGGCGATACATCTCTTTTGACGTATAGCCCGATCCTTCAAATGCCCCCACGCGCCCGACCCATTGAGGATCTTTCAGGATATCATTTGAACTCTTCAACAAACCTGCACGCCGGTCGTAATATTCCGGAGCGAGCCGGTCTAATTTGCCCCGTAATGCTTCAATGCTGTCGTACGCTGCTTTTTTCCATGGCGTCGGTATCGGTGTATCTGAATGGACGAAACTCCGCCATTTTAAATTTTCTTTCGTATTGGTGCGCGTCACATTCGGTTCCCATGGTTCAACCCCCTTCGGATAAAAATCGACATAGGAAACCTGGGAACTGTAATATTCATCCCCTAATCCACCAAAACAATGTCCAAACTCGTGGACATACACGTAGTCCATTTCCCATTCCTGACCCGCTTTTGCCGGCTTCGTGAAGCATGTCGTATAGAGATTGAAAATACCGCCTCCGCCATACCGGTTATCATTCACCAGAATGGTCAGGAAGTCGTACGGCGCGGCATCCGCGATATCGCGCAGCGCCCGGTTTTCCTCCGTCAGCACATACCGCGCAGATCCGAAGGTATTGTACATCGTGCCGAGTGCTGTTTTTTTCCAGACATTCTTATCGGGAATATCGATACCGGAGTCGTCCGATATCACTTCCATAGCACGGACATTGAAATCCTGTTTATGTTTTTTGAACGGCTGAGTGGAAAATAATTGATCGGTAAAATGCGTTGCGTCTGTCCTGAACTTCTCCATGTCTGCCGCTGCATACCCGTCTCCGAGAATAAGGATGTCCACCTTGTTCTCCGCCGGTCCGTTGATCATGATATCGAACAGGGCAAATTTGTTTTTCCGTCTCTCGCGATTGACCACCGTGGGATCCGCCGGATTGATCACCGCCGAAAATATTTCTCTGAACGCTATCACTTCGCCGGCACCGACAAATTTATCACGGCGGGAGATGCTGACGATCACTTTCCGTTTGGGAAAAGGAAACCGGACGGTTTCTTGAAATGTCCTCCACGTTCCATTCAACGCTTCATCCGTGGTTTGCCATTCGCCGAACACGGTGGAATAGCCGCGCGAATAAAGAAGTGTGTTAGTCTGAAGATCGCTCACCTTGACCAGGCAGTCGCCGAGATTCAGCGTATCAAGTAAATTCACCCGGCTCCCCGGCCAGACGTTTTCCTCATATACCTTATCAAGGGTTATTTGCTCCTGCCCTTTCGTACCGATGTGGTAGTAATCCACCCGCATCGTGGTCCTGGTAAAGTACGTGTCGTAATCCTGCGCAAGGGAAAGAGAAACGAATAAGACCATAAGGACAAGTGTTTTCATACTATCTATTTCCTTTACAAGTATGCAAAGAGAGTGCGAATACGGAGTGATTGATGTCAAACCGTAATTCAACCGGCGCTCCATCACTGCCGTTCCACCGGCAAGATGCGCCGGACCATTCTTCGTTTGTCACCCGACACCGACACCCGAGAAGAGCAGAAATGCGCTGAGTAATATCAAAATGACCGTCGTGGTCCAGCCGATGGCATTCTGCAGCCGGTTGTTGGTATATTCTTCCATAATCTCTTTATTGTTGACAATGATCATCATACACACCAGGACCACGGGCAGCAGGATTGCATTCAGGACCTGAGTCCAGATCGTAATCGCAATCAGTGGCGCCCCGGGTATCATAATAATACCGGCACCGATAAGAATAATAATGGTAAACAGTGAATAAAACTGCGGGGCTTCGCTGAATTTTTTATCGATGCCCGCTTCAAACCCGAATGCTTCACAAACATAGAATGCGGTGGCCAGCGGAAGAATTGCTGCCGAGAAAATCGAAGCGACAAATAATCCGAATGCAAAGAGCTGTCCGGCCAAAGCACCGGCTAACGGCTGCAATGCCATCGCCGCGTCGGATGCCTCGTTGATCTTAATCCCGTTCACATGGAGCGTTGCAGCGCAGGCGACGACAATAAAAAAGGCAACCACAATAGTCGCAATACAGCCGAGCACGACATCCCACAGGGTGTATTTGTAATCACTGATTTTCAAGCCTTTTTCAATCACCGCCGATTGCATATAAAACTGCATCCACGGCGCCACCGTTGTACCGACAATACCAAGAACCGTGGTAATATATTCGCGGTCGAACTGTACGGTCGGCGTTACCAGGGCCGTCCCGATCACCGCCCAATCCGGTCCGGCGATAATTGCAGAGACAACATAGGAGAGCAGGAATACACTAAAGAGAAGGAATACTTTTTCCGCAAACCGGTAATTCCCTTTCAGGACCAGCACCCACACGGCAACGGCGGCAAGCGGAACAGAAATATATTTACTCACGCCGAAGATATTCATGCTGCCGGCAACTCCGGCAAATTCCGTCGCGGTATTCCCAACATCTGCGACCAGGAGGAATATAAAGATATAGAACGTGATGCGTACACCGAAGCTTTCACGTATCAAATCCGCCAATCCTTTTCCGGTGACAATCCCCATACGCGCATTCATTTCCTGAACCGCAAGCAGTGCGATGAACGATGGAATGAGCGTCCAGAGCAGCCGGTAGCCGTACACCGCACCGGCAACCGAGTAGGTCGTAATTCCTCCGGCATCATTATCAACACTGCCGGTGATAATTCCGGGCCCCAGAATACTCATGAAGATGAGGAGTTGACGGAGCGCGGAATTCTCTTTCATTCGTTTAACGAAATTCATATCACACCGAGTCCTCTTCCTTAATTTCAGGATACACGGATGCGAGGGCATCGCGGAAGGAGACAATTCCCTGAAGTTTATCGTCGTCATCGACGACGGGGATTGCCTCGAAATTATACTTGAAGAAGAGTCTTGCCACGCGCCGGATACGCGTATCGATCTGCACGGATATCGCCTGTTCAATCATAATATCGGCAATCAACATATTGGCATCACTGATAAGAAGATTGCGCAGACTCACAACGCCGAGGAGGCGCTCATCTTCATCAAGAACGTATGCATAACGGTACATTTCGGACTTTTCACATTCGACGATGATGCGCTTGACCACCGTCCCGGCAGTCTCTATCGGTTTTGCGCTCACGAAGTCGGTATTCATAATACTCCCGACACTGTACACCGAAAGAGTAGAAAGCTCCTTCAGTTCCGTAACTTTTTCAGGCGTGAGAACGGCGTAGACCGCCTGCCGTTTTTGGATATCGCAGGCGTCCAGCAGGTCCACCGCTTCGTCCATCTGCATTTCATTAATAATCGGCGCGAGCCTGACCGGCTCCATCGATTCAACGATCTGCAAGCGATTCTTGAATTGCATTTCCTGGAGTGTTTGAGCGGCGGTAAAGTTATCGAGCGATTCAATGAGGGCAATGCGTTCGTCGGTGCCGAGATCTTCTAAAATATCGGCAAGGTCGGCGGGATGAATCTCCGACAGTTTTGATGCATCGGTCTTCAGCTGAACGGATGCATAGACGGAAGAAGTTGCGGTCGGCTGAACATATTTCCACGATACAAATTCATCTTTAATATCCCGGTCGGTCACCCACCGGAACGCACTGTTGACCGGCCGCAGAATTCCTATTCTGCGTAAAATTCCCTTGAAGCCAATGTCGATGTGTACCACCCAGAGGTTGGTGCTTTCCTTCGCTTTGTCTTCGATGAGCAGCTGAAGGTCGTTCACACGGACAATTTTATAGCCTTCCGTCGAAATAATCTGTTTGTCTAAAAAGGTCTTACAGATAAGAATTTCGTTTTCCGCCGCCTTTGCCTGTTGATCGGCACCCACGGCGGGATACTCCACCGCAATATGTTCCTTGAACACCATCCGTTTGACATTGCTCCAGGGAATATAGATTGGCGGTTTGCTGCGATGGGTTCGCACCAGTAATCCGGTCACGCGTGGATAGACCTGCATGGTCGTCGCGGCGAGATCGACAAGCTTGCCGATACGCTTATTATCGCTGATGCGCAATATCGGTAAATTGACGAACTCACTGAGATAAGAAAATTTTACAACCTCTAACGCCATGGCGTGTTCTGGTTTCTCTTAAAAAAGGTTATGCGGTTTTTGCAATCACAAGCATTTCATAATCATGGGGGGTCAGCGGTTTGTTGCGGGTAAAATTTCCAACCTGGCATCCGAAGATTTCAACCGTTGAAAAATGGAGCGACTTCAGCATCCAGTTGATTTCCGAGGGCATATAATACCGTTCGTTGCAATGAAGCGTGCGGATTTGACCGTTATCATCTGCGATATTTATCGTCGAGGTGTCGCGCAATGTGATCACATTAAATTGGTGTCCGCTGGTTTTTCCTTCGACGGTGTTTTCATTTATAAATTCTTCTATAGAATGTGCCAGCGGAAACAGTGCATTCAATGTTGTCAGGAAAAAAAAACCGCCGTTCTTCAACGCCCTGGCAGCCCCTTGGAGGATCAGATAATTCATCTCGTCGGTTTCCATCAGGGAAAATCCGCCTTCACAGAGGATCAGTGCAACATCAAACTCGTCCGAAAACTTCAATTGCCGGGCATCGGCCTGTTCGAAGACAACCGTGACTCCAGCCTCTAATGCTTTTTCCCGAGCCCGGTTCAGTTGCGATTCCGACAAATCTATCCCCGTCACCGAATAACCGCGTTTTGCCAGCTCGACGGCATGCCGCCCGGTTCCGCATCCGATATCCAATATCCGTTTCTTTTTGTCGAACCCGATCTCCTGTTCAATGAAATCAGTTTCCTGAACTGTTCCCTGGGTAAATTCTTCACGGTCATAGGTGCGCGCGTAATTCTCAAAAAGAGTCTCGTACCATTGTCTCATCTTACCACTTCTTTCTTTTCCAGATCCACATCATCGCGCCGACGGATGCGACCGCAAGGACCATAATAAGCCAGAATGAATGCCGCTGTTCCTGTCCGGGAATGGGAACGTTCATGGAGAAAATACTGACCACCAGGGTTGGTACCATGATACTGATGGTAATAAGGTTGAGCGTCTTCATGAGGACGTTTAAATTATTTCCGACGATCGACGCGCGTGCATCCATTAAACTCGCAAGGATATTCGAATGGATTTCAGACTGGCGATAACATTGATTGTTTTCAATGATGAGATCGTCCAGAAGCTCGCTTTCGCCTGTGGTCAGGCCGAGCTTGACGGAATTATTTTTCAGCTTTTCAATTAAGCCGCCGTTTGAATTGATCGAGTTAAGATAGTACACCAGACTTTTTTCGAGGGTGAACAAGTTGAGGAGATATTTATTCTCCATGGCCTTGTTGATTTTGCGTTCCAGTTCATCCGTAATCAAGGTGATGATTTTGAGATGTTCCAGAAAATGAAAAATACTCCGGTAGAGCAGCTTCAGGACCGTTTCGGTGAGCGTCTGAACGTTTGCAAATTGTTTGCCGTCAAACAACGCAAGGTCTTCCGTTTGAACAATGACCAGGCGCGTTTTAAAGAGAAAGACGCCGCACGAACCGACTTTGAACAGGAGTTTATCCTTGCCGGAATAATTACGGGGCCGCTTAAATATGATTGCCGTATGGTCCGGCTCGAATTCAAGGCGTGCTAATTCATCCGGATCGAGTGCCGATGCCAGTGTGTGCTCATCGATTTTGAGCTCTTCAATGAGATACTTTTTTTCATGTTCATCCGGATTGGTAAAGACCAGAATGGGGCTTTGTGCTCCATCAGAAGGAACGATGCGGTTTTGCACAATGTCGTACTGAGTTTTCATTCCCTGTTACTCCGAAGAGGGAGAGAGTACTGTTCGTATGTTCGGAGACACTATCAATGCCCTTGCACAAAATAGTAATTCTTTATGAAAAATAAATACATCCCCAGGAATTAATTTCGATTTTCTCAACCGGACGATGAACGACGGAATTCGTACTGATTTGAAACTTATCCTTCTTTTCCGTACCATCGAAGGACAACACACAGACAGCACCACGGAATTCTCTTGTCATTACTCTCTTTCATTTTTCTTCTTGCGGGCGGATTCATCGCCGGGACATTCGGAGCCCTGCTTGGACTCGGCGGCGGCGTGCTGCTGATCCCATTTCTGGTGATGGTCCTTGGCGTGCCAATGCATCAGGCCATTGCCACCAGTATCATCGCCGTTATTGCAACATCGAGTGCCGGTGCGGCGATGAACCTGGAGCGCCGTACGGTTCACATACGGCTCGGAATGCTTCTGGAAATTGGCACCGTCTTCGGTGCAATTCTGGGCGGCATTACTGCCAACCGCTTAAGCGGAACCCTCCTGACAAAACTCTTCTCCGGATTAACGTTTCTCGTCGCACTTATCATGATCTGGCGAATACAGCATAATAATGGCCGTGAAACGGTTCACACCGATGGGATGTTGCCGGGTGAATTTACGGACCATGGGTCCGGAACGACCGTTCATTATACCGTAAAAAACCTGCCGGGCGCGATGGCCATTTCACTGGTCGCAGGCAACGTTTCCGGTCTGCTGGGCGTCGGCGGCGGAATTTTTAAAGTACCGGCAATGAATCTTCTCTCCGGCATACCAATAAAGGCAGCAACGGCAACGAGTAATTTCATGATCGGTGTGACCGCAGCGGCAAGTGCATTCATTTATTTTGCCAACGGGCATCTAAATCCATTCGTGTCCTGTGCGGCTGCCTTGGGCGTTCTTGCGGGTTCGATGACCGGCGTAAGGATAAGCCGGAAAATTCATAGCAGGGCATTAACCTGGGTGTTTGCAGTCGTGCTCCTCGGTGTTTCCATTCAATTGTACTTAAAATAACTCTATGGCCGGCAGCAATTATCAATCGAACGATTCACCTCATACCGCCGAACGCTGGACAGGTGTCATCCTCCGGCTGGGGGTCTGGATCAGCGCCAGTCTCATGATCGCCGGACTGTTGGTTGCTGCACTGGTTCCATCATCCGTCGTGCCGCTTTCCGCGAATCCTTCGCTCAGCGAAGTTATGAACCATCTCGTCTCTTCGTCGTTTGATCCGGTCACGCTGATGTTCGCAGGCCTCATTATGCTTATGCTGACGCCGGTGCTGCGTGTCATCACGGCAGTTTTTGGGTTTGCCCGGGAACACGATTGGCGATTTGTCGTCGTTTCGATCATCGTGTTGCTGATGCTGGGCGGAGAAATTTTATATTCCATTTTATTGAAAGGGTAGAATCCATGTCGTTTACCGAGCGCCTGCGGCAGGTTCAAATAAATCAAAATTCCCTCCTCTGCATCGGCTTGGATGCCGACCAGAGCAAAATTCCCGCCCCTCTTCGCACACGGGAACATTCAGTACTGGAGTTTAACCGGCGGATTATTGAAGCCACACAGGATTTGGTCTGTGCGTATAAACCGAACCTCGCCTTTTACGAATCACTGGGCGAACAAGGGGTCACGATATTACGGGAGACACTGAACTTCATCCCCAAATCAGTATTGACGATTGGAGATGGAAAGCGCGGCGATATCGGCAATACCGCAGAACGGTATGCAACATCTCTTTTTATTGATTTCGGATTCGATTCTGCAACGGTCAATCCGTATATGGGTGCCGACTCTGTTGAACCGTTTCTCACTGATCCGGAAAAAGGCGTTTTCATTCTTGCACTCACGTCCAATCCCGGTTCAAAAGATTTTCAACGGTTAAAAATCGGAATGGTGCCGTTATTTGAAAAAGTAGTCCGCACAGTTAAAAAATGGAATACGAATCAGAATGTCGGACTGGTGGTCGGTGCGACGCATCCCCGTGAACTGCAGCGCATCCGAAGAATGGTCCCGGATATGCCGATTCTTATTCCCGGCATCGGCAAGCAGGGCGGCGATTTGAAATCCGCAGTCCGCTCGGGCTGCGATCGGCACGGTCAGCTCGCCATCATCAATGCAAGCCGCAGCATTATTTATGCATCGGCAGGCGGCGATTTTGCGGAAGCGGCACGGGCAGAGGCGATAAAAATGCGGGATGAAATAAATTTATATCGGGATGTTTAAATATAGCCGTAAACGTTATTCTTTTTTCCATTTTATGACATGTGCGTAACGTTCCAGTTGAATAAATCCTAGCATCGTCATATGAAATTCAAATTTATAGATATTGTTAACTTTATCGGCATATTTCAACTTCTCGTTTTTATATTCTTTTTGCTTCA
>RPQN01000183.1 GCA_003819715.1 Ignavibacteriota bacterium
CGGCGTTGCCTTTGCGGTGTCGGGCGACCTCTTATCTTTTATCCGCCGGAGGAATGAAAAAGTCTCACCATGAGGGATGCGGTGCCGAGAGCTCCCGGCAGAGAGAATTATTTTCAACGTTATCGAATGCACTATGTCTGAACGAATCAATAAATCGACGATCACCGTTTCCGGAAATGATCTCACGCTTCTGGAAAAGATTGATGCCCTTCCAACGAAGCCCGGCGTTTACCAGTTTAAGAATACCGAGGGCAAAGTGATTTATGTCGGCAAGGCCCAAATTTTGCGCAGCCGGGTCAGGCAGTATTTTCAAAAATCCCGCACCGCTGATGCACGCATCGACGCGATGGTTTCCAAAATCGTCGATATCGAGCTCACCGTCACCGACAGCGAGCTTGAAGCGCTCATTCTCGAAGCCAATCTGATCAAGCAGCTCAAACCGCGTTATAACGTTCTCCTGAAGGACGACAAAAGTTATCCGTTCATTGCAATCACGAAAGAACCATTCCCGCGGATGTTTGTCACCCGCCGCAAAACTTCCGGTGCGCGATATTTCGGCCCCTATACGGATGTCAAAACCATGCGGAATGCCCTGAAAACGGTGCGTGACCTTTTTATGATCCGCAGCTGCAGCCTCGATTTGACGGAAGAGTCTATCAAAAATAATAAATTTAAAGTGTGCCTCGACTATCATATCAAAAAATGCGAAGGTCCGTGTGAGGCGCATGTCTCAAGGGAGCATTACCATGCACTCATCGACCAGGCGGCAGAGGTGCTTCGCGGAAAATCAAAAAGCGTCATGGAATCACTGAGAAAAGAGATGGATGCCTGTGCAGAAGCGTCCCGCTTTGAAGAAGCGGCGAAGATACGCGACAGGATGAATGCGCTTCGGGTCTACTCTGAAAAACAAAAAATTGTGGATGCGGCTGAAGCGGACCGTGATATCATCGCAATTGTTTCCAAAGACGATGATGCGTGCGCCGTCATTTTTAAGGTTCGGGAAGGCAAAATGATCGGAAGTCAGCATCTCTTTCTCGCAAATGCTTCCGGAAAGCCTTCCAGCGAGCTCTTAGAGGCCGTCCTTGAGCGTTATTATCTTGAACAGGAGGATATTCCACCTGAGTTGTTTTTGTCCGATCCTATGGGAAATACGGCGGTTATGCAGGACTGGCTGGAAAAGAAGAGCGGCCATCCGGTCAGTGTTCAATCGCCGACCACAGGGGAGAAAGCGAAACTGGTCGCACTGGTTCGCACCAACGCACAATTCTGGCTGGATGAGCTGGAACTGATGAGGTTGAAACGCGGCGATGTCATTCCTCATGCGGTGAATGCGCTGCAGCGTGACCTTCGATTGAATACGCCTCCGAGGAGGATCGAATGCTTCGATATTTCAAATATCCAGGGTTCAGACACCGTTGCGTCTCTTGTGGTCTTTACCGATGGGAAGCCGAAGAAAAGCGAGTACCGGAAATTTAAGATCCGCACCGTGGAAGGGCCGAATGATTTCGCGAGCATGCATGAAGTTGTCGAACGGAGGTATTCCAGGCTCCTCGAGGAAAAAGGATTGCTGCCCAACCTCATCATGGTTGACGGCGGAAAAGGGCAGCTCTCCAGCGCGGTGGAAGTCCTGCACCGTTTAAATCTCGACACGGTACCGATCATCGGCCTGGCGAAACGGCTGGAGGAAGTATTCCTGCCGGATCAAAACGAACCGCTGTTATTGCCCCGGACTTCATCGGGTCTCAGGTTGATGCAGCAAATACGGGATGAAGCGCACCGGTTCGCCGTCACGTTTCACCGCTCGGTACGGGAGAAGAGAATTATTCAGACTGAACTTGAAATGATCAAGGGAGTCGGGAAAAAGCGCGCCCAGGAGTTGCTGGAAAAACTCGGTTCTCTCCAGGGCGTACGTAACGCAACGGAGGAACAGCTTGCTGAAATTGCGGGCAAATCCGTCGCCCGGGCGATCATCCAATATTTCAAGGAATCGATCGACGGTTCTTTGCCGCCGTCTGAAAATCAGTAAATTCGAATTTAGAACAAATTGCGATTCGAACGATTTTATCGTACGTTAAAAATAATATGAGCCCATCAAGTACTTTTTTTCGACTTCTCAAATATTTTATAAAGTACAAGTGGCGGATCGTCGCCGGTCTCCTGTCCGTTGCCATTATGAGTCTGACCGATACCGCCTCCGCGTATTTGATCGCCCGCTTATTTGAGATCCTGCAAACCATCAGCCAGCAAGTTCGCCTCGGACAGGAAATCCTGGTCGATATCCCGATAAAATTCCTGAATAAACTTCTGTATTCGTTCACCATCCATGGGCAGCAGGAGAGTTTTGAACTGATCTATAAGTTCGCCTTTGCCGTCATCGTGATTATTCTGATCAAGGTCACTTTTGTCTATGTGCGCGAATATCTTATGAGTTCCGTTCAGCAGAAGATAATGATGCGGTTCAGAATTGAATTATTTGACCGTATTGTCCTCCTGCCGATCAAGTATTTCGATGAGAATAAGACGGGCTATATTATGTCCCGCATAACGAACGATGTGAACAATATAGAACAATCCATTACGCTCATTGTGGAAATGGCGCAAAATTTTGTGTATTCCTTCGTTTATGCGGCTGCATTGTTCTATACCAATTGGAAATTAGCGATCGTCACTATTCTCATTTTTGCATTATCCGGTGAGATCTCGCGAAAATTCGGGGACAAGATCCGCTCCTACAGCCATGCGCTGACGAATACCCTTGCTGAAATTTCCTCGTTTATCCAGGAGCGCATTACAGCTATACGCATTGTGAAATCATTTACGCGCGAGGAGAAAGAAAAAAAATCCTTCAAGCAGAAGGCGGAAGCGAATTATCATTATTCGATGAAAATAGTCCGTGTCACGGCACTGCTGAGCCCGACCAATGAATTATTCAATACCACGGCCGCCTCATTACTTGTCATTTTTTGCGGGTACCTTTTTATTAAAGGATCCATGTCCATCGAAACCATGCTCTTCTTTCTTATTTTGATGATCAACCTGGCAAAACCTGTCAAAGCATTAGGCGAAAGTGCTGCGAGAATCCAGAAGACACTGGTCTCTGCCGGTTATATTTTCGAAATTCTCGATCATCCTGTTGAATCCAATAAAAAGGACGCTCCATCCATAAGCATTTCTCATGGCAATGTCGAATATCGCAATGTCTCTTTTTCTTACAACAATGATCTCCAGGCGCTCAAGGAAATCAATGTTCAGATCCGGGGGGGTGAAAAAATTGCTCTCGTCGGACCGAGCGGAGGCGGGAAAAGCACCTTTATCAATATGATTCCCCGTTTTTATGAAGCGCAGCAGGGAAATATCTTTATTGACGGAATGAATATCCAGGATGTGGATTTGTATTCCCTTCGAAGCCAGATCGCCATCGTTCCCCAGGATGTCATTCTTTTTTCCGGTACGGTATTTACCAATATTCAATACGGCCGGCTGGATGCGCCCCGAGAAGAAGTTCTCCAAGCGGCAAGAGATGCAAACGCGCATGATTTTATCGAAAAATTGGAGAAAGGATACGAAACGGAGGTAGGCGAAAGGGGATTGCAGCTGTCAGGAGGGCAGCGGCAGCGGATTGCGATCGCACGGGCGATTCTTCGAAATCCCAGAATTTTGCTGCTGGATGAAGCGACATCTGCACTGGACACCGAATCGGAATTAATGGTAAAGGAGGCGCTGGAACGGCTGATGGAAGGACGCACTTCCTTTATCATTGCTCATAGGCTTTCAACGATCGCACATTGCGACAGAATAATAGTTATTGATTCTGGGCGCATTGTAGAAAGTGGGACTCATGATGAGCTCCTCTCAAAAAACACCGGACTATACCGTCGTCTTCATGAACTCCAATTTGATGAAAATCCCGCCTGAATGAGAAACTCGTTTCCCAAAAGCGTCGAGTTACAGCTGCGCCGTCTCGTTATATTTCTTCTCAGATTTATCGTCAACAGAAATAATCAGCAGACCGGGAAGATCGATTTCAATTCCAGTAAAATCCTCTTTATCCGTCAGGATAGAATAGGGGATGTCCTCGTCTCCACGCCCATATTCCAATCGCTTAAAAATCATTATCCTTCCGCCATCATCGATGTCCTGCTCAGTACTAATAACCAATTCGTTTTAGAGAACGATCCGTTGATACGAAAGCGCTGGATATACAAAAAAAAGGCTGCAAAAATTATTTCACTGGTAAAATCGTTGAGAAAAGAAAAATACGATTTTGCGGTGGATCTCATGGATAATCCGTCGGTGACATCCACCATTTTTTGCCTGTTGGCCGGCGCGCGCTGGAATGTCGGTATCGCCAAAGAGAACCACTATGTTTACGATTTCACCGTCCCTATGCTCTCCAGGAGCAAAACGCATATTATTGATCGAATCGCCCAGTTATTGATTCCGTTTCGGATTGATCCTGCATCAGAGGACCTTGCGATCCGGTACTGGACAAAGCCCCAATCAGATGAATTTGTTGATCGCTTTCTTTCGGAGAATCAATTGTGCAATCAGTTGCTTATCGGGATAAATATTTCTGCAGGAGGAGCAGCCCGCTTTTGGGGCATTGATCAGTATCGCCGTTTCCTTATTTTATTATTTGAGGTCTATCCAGAATTCCATCCCATCCTGCTCTATCAACCGTCGGATCGGGAGAAAGCGTCGGCCATTGTGAACAATAATTCCCATGTCTTGCTTTCACCGGTGACGAATACCTTCGATGAATTCGCAGCGTTCATAAAAAAGCTCTCCGTCCTTGTATCTCCGGATACCTCAGCGATTCACCTGGCTTCGGCATTTCATATCCCGTCTGTTGTCCTCTATGTCCAATCGGATAAATCCCTGCGCATCTGGGAGCCATACGGAACCGATTACGAAGCCGTTATCACGGATGTGGACGATCTGTCAACGATACCCGTCACCGCCGTAGAGGAAGCATTCCGAAAATTAATTGCCCGTTTGCCTCGAAATCAAAAAAGAATAATTTCAGAACCGCGAAGAAAAGAATGATGGGGAAGCTCGAATATTGGTGGAGGCACCGGATGGTCTATCCTTTTTTGCGGTTGATTTTTCATAATCCGCGAAAAGACTCGCCCATAGATATTCAGAAGGTTCGAAGCATACTCTTGTTGCGGTACGACCGGATCGGTGATATGATTGTCACCACGCCGATCTTCCGGAGTCTGAAACAAATAAATCCGGGACTCACCATCGGAGTTTTTGCAAGCGAGTCGAATGCTGAAGTCATTCGCTTCAATCCCTATGTTGATGCGGTTTATGTCCTGAAGTCCCATTGGATAACCTTGTTCCTTGAAATCATGAAAGCGAGAACCGCGCATTATGATGTCGTCATTAACCTGATTTTCAACAGGACAACAAGCGGAGGCATGCTGGCAAATATTATTTCACCGTCAGGGGTGAAAGTCGGACAGGGCGACGAGAAATACCGGTTCTATTTTAACTGGCTGCTGAAGATCGACAGAACAAAAAGTCATATGATCGAAACATTCGTGTTCATCATCAATACCGTGTTTCATAGAGAGTTGGATCCCTGCCGGCTAAAATATGAGATCGCCATAAATGATGAGACAAAAAAAACGATCGCAGCCTATGTAAAGAAAAATCACCTTCAGCCTAAAAATCATTCAACCGGCATGGGGGAGTTGCCGTATGTCGTATTGAATCTCTCGGTGAACGATAGAGTAAGAAGCATCTCGCGCGAACAGGCGTTTGCAATCGGGAAACACCTGGGTTCCAGTACGTTCTATCGCACCGTCCTTCTTCATGCGCCGAATGATTCATCGATGCTCGAGGTGAAACAAGAACTTGTCCGGAAGGCGAACTGTCTGCCCTTTCCAGAACAGGGAAATGCGACATTGCTTGAACTTGCCGCACTTATCGAGGGCGCCAGGCTGGTGGTCACTCCGGATACTTCGATCATTCATTTCGCGTCTGCGGTACAAACACCATTGGTTGGATTCTACACCAGGATGCAGGATTTCCATGAATGGCTGCCGCATCTGGTAAAAAATCGAATCGTTCTGACTGCTGGTCACTCACCAACCAGTACGATTCCTATTCCCGATATGATAAGCGCAATCGATGATTTTGCGGGGGAACTGGGTCTTAACCCCATGCAGAAATAAAATAGAGAGAGTTCTGAATAATCGGTCTTAGTATGGTAGTCGCAATCTTCAGATTATTCTAAAGTTCACGACTACCGTTCGCGACTACTGTTGTTCAATTAATATTTCAGAAGCCTCATAGAGTATTCACTCATTATTTTTCATTCTCTTGAAAGTACAGGGACTATGAAACTCACCGACGTTCGTACTGCTTTTCCGACGGCCATGAGTCGATTTGGAATTTATCTGTTTGCCTTGAGCATTCCCATTTCCTTTGTTCCTGCGGAATTGGGGGTCTGTATCGGTGCGGCAGGATGGCTCCTGGAAGGGATGATCAATAAGCGCTGGCAGTTCTACCGTCACACATTATTCATTCCTCTTCTATTTTATATCGGTTGGAATATTCTTGCATCCGGCATTTCACCGAGGCCGGGGCACAGCCTCTGGGCACTTGCAGATAATGAGTGGCCCATGTTTATCATGCTGCTGATGTATTTTACGGTCGAGAATGTTTCGGTATTGAAAAGAATCGTGCATCTCTGGCTATTCTCGGCATCGATAGCGGCGATCTATGGTATCTGGCAAACCTTTTCCGGAGTTCAATTACATCGTCCTGAACCGCTTCACCATATGGGAAATTATTTCCGTGCAGTAGGGTTCAACGGATTTTATCTGACCTTTGCAGGATTCATGATGTCGGTTTTTGTCATCAGCATTTGCCTGGCCGCACAGCAGGGGAGGTTGAACTATCGATGGAGATATATGATGGCCGCCCTCCTGAGTTTCCTGGCGGTACTCGGGACATTCGCAAGAAGTATCTGGTTATCATTTGCCGTCGTTGTACCGGTGTTTGGTTTTGTCAGGGGCAAGCGCTTTGGCGCTGCGGTCACGGCGCTTTTTCTCGGAGCCGCTCTTCTCAGCCTTATTTTTATTCCGACCATTCGGGATCGTGCGTATTCTGCGATCGTTCCTTCTGAAAACGAAACCCGGTTGAATCTCTGGATGACATCCATCAACATGGCAAAAGCATCGCCCATCATTGGAATCGGGGAGGATAACTTTGATTATTACTTTAACCGGTTTAAAGTCGAAGGGTTTTATGACGTCACTGTCCACCCGCATAATGATTACCTGACCATCCTCGTTTCTTCTGGAATTCCAGGGCTGATGGCGTTCATCTCAATCTGGGTCATCATCATCTTCACGGGATTGAAGGCTCAAAAATATTCATCTCATCCATATCTGAAAGAACTGGCACTGGGCGGGAGCCTGGCGATCGCCGGCTTCATGACCGGAGGATTGTTCCAAAACTATTACGGAACGTTTGCGAATTGCTGGGGATGGTGGATGATGGCAGGACTGACAATGGCTTCTTCACGGCTCTCGACAGAATCAGCGTAATTTACATCAAACGATAATTCTTATATTCGCCGATTCTCCAACCGCAGAGTGATTCAATCCAGTCGAGAATTATTTCTTTGAGCGGACGGCGGACTTTTGCCGGATCGTATTTGAAATTCCAATGCTGCCGGAGCACACGCCCTTGCATGACGGCAGGATGCGTCCCATCAAATATTTTTAACGCTCCGCCTTGCATATAATCATATTCACATTCCGGACCGACATGCCGGTCTACCCATTCGTCGGAATGCCAGAACTTATTAAAATGCTTTTGTTTTAACTGTTGAATCTCCGGCGGTTTTACCCAGCCGTAATGATGCACCTTCGCATCGACGGGTTTCACCCGGAGTTTCTTTCCCTTGATCCGGAATCCCTGGGCATCGCCCCAGGAATGTACTCCAATATTGGGACGCACAATCCGTATCTCGCGACGGTACCACCGCCGCGAATTCCCGATATATTCATAACTGCCGTAGAAATGGAGATAGTTCAAGAGAAGCCCTTCGACCTCCGGATCATCTTTATAGCGCACCATGGCATTGATGATCGCAGGAAAATCATCCTCATGGAGGACTTCGTCTGCCTGAAGATATATTGCCCAGTCACCCGAGACCTGGGCAAGAGCAATATTGGTTTGCCGGGCCAGTATCTCGCCGCCGGCACGCTGAGATTCATCCCA
>RPQN01000184.1 GCA_003819715.1 Ignavibacteriota bacterium
ATGCGGAAATTGGAATGCTCATGGCCGTTGTCGGGACACTCCTCGGACAAAGTATTGTGACATGGGAATGGATCCTTATCGGCCTCGTGGTCGGCTCCATTATTGGCACCGCGATGGCCATCTTCATGCCGATGACCGCCATGCCGCAGCGAATTGCGGTGTCCCATGCATTCGGTGCCTTAGCAGCAGTGCTGGTCGGTATTAATGAATTTATTATCAAGGGCCCCGAAATTACCAGTGGACTGATGAGTGCGCTGGGCTTTGAAGTGCTGTTCGGATCGCTCACCGTTACCGGCAGCTTGATGGCGTTCGGGAAACTTCAAGGGATCCTGCGAAGCGAGCCGATGACGTATAAAGGACAAAACGTTGTCAACATTTCGCTGTTTTTTATCACCATCGGCATGTTCGTCTATCTGATTTTCAATCCGCAAAATTCTCAAGTCTTCGGGACGATGATCGCCCTTTCGTTTCTCATCGGTATCTTTATCGTGATGCCGATTGGCGGCGCCGACATGCCGGTCGTGCTGTCGCTGATGAATTCGTATGCCGGTCTTGCCGCCGCGGCAACGGGATTTGCCATCGACAATAAAGTCCTGATTATCGCCGGTTCGCTGGATGGTTCATCGGGCTTTATTCTTTCTATCATTATGAGCAAAGCGATGAATCGTTCATTCGCCAATGTTCTCTTCGGCGCAGTCGGTTCACCCCAGGTGGATACGTCCGCACTTCATGAAGAACGGCCCATTTCAAAGATCAATGTCGAAGATGCCAAATTTATCCTCGAACAGGCGGACCGTGTCGTGGTCGTTCCGGGATACGGTATGGCGGTGGCGCAGGCGCAGCACGCGGTGCACGAATTGAGCGATGAACTGGAAAAACGAGGGATTAAAGTTGAATATGCCATCCATCCCGTCGCAGGCCGTATGCCGGGACACATGAATGTGCTTCTTGCGGAAGCCAATGTCTCGTACGATCAACTGCAGGAAATGGAAGTCATCAATCCGACGATGGATACCGTCGATGTCGCGATCGTGATCGGCGCTAATGACGTCGTGAATCCGGCGGCGCGGACGGATAAAGGAAGCCCGATCTACGGCATGCCCATTATCGATGTTGATAAGGCAAAAACCGTCATCGTCATGAAACGATCCATGGCCACCGGATTTGCCGGCATCGAAAATCCTCTCTTCTATCAGGAGAATACAAAGATGCTGTTCGGCGATGCAAAGAATGTACTGCAGCAATTGGTTGCGGAGTTTAAAAAGGCGTAACGATTTTTTTTTCGTGACCGCCACCTGCATTGATCAAACCAAAGAGGGTGACGGTCACGTTGCGAGCAAACCTATCATTTCAAACCGCGTTTTTTCTTCTCGATGAAGACCTGAGCATCGAGTGGAGCAGCACAAATGGGGCAGACATAGCGCCGTGTGGTTTCATTGAAATCCGGCTCGTGCTGCTGTTTACAATTCGGGCAGCGAATGAGAAGTGGTTTTTCTTCTTTCATTTTTCTGTTTGACTAATAATCCTGTTAAAAATTAGGGGAAAATCATTTTTTATTAAAAATGAATTCCTGTATGTTCAGCCGAAATATAGTCAACCGGCAATCCAATCACAACACCGCCTTTTGCCAGATGATTCATCTCAACGGTGATTAGGAATTGACGCGGTTTGAATAGGCAGAGAATAAATTAACATGGGGTAAAAGTTGAAATCAGTTTTCTAATTTCTCTTTTATCATCACTTGTCAGATTATCCTTAACATTCTTTCCATAGATAGTCAGGAAAAGAATGGATTTCGCACATACAAAATAAATTACTCGATAACTGCCGCTTTTCCCCTTGCCCAGCATTGCCATTCTTATTTTCCTTGCACCGTGGGTTTCGGGAATTATTTCACCATGCATAGGATCAAGATCATCAAGAAAGTCTATTAGGTCTTGCCTAAAATGAGGATTGCTTTTGGAAAGTTTTTTTGAATCTCGTTTGAAGCGGGTAGTGTAGACGTATTGCACGGACTAAGCTCAGTCGAGGAAATCGCTTACGTCCTTTTCAATAGTTTCTTTTTCTCCCACCGTTATATCACCATTCTTTGTGTCGGTCAGAGCTTCGATAATAGCTTTTCCAAGCTCAGAATGGTTTTGCTTTTTGCTACTATTTTTAGCAACAATAGTTTCTTTAGATTTTATTTTTTTTGAAATCACGTTATCATACGCCATAAATAATGGACTCCTTTTATAACGTAGGAAATAGGGAGAAGTTCCTTCGATACAAAAACGACAAGATTGATGCCTCACTTTGACAGAATTATGATAAGGAAAATTGTTTTTCCTGTCAATAATGAGGGACACATATACAAATTATTAAAAAAATATTTATACATGTGTAATATCTACAAATCATCATTTATTCTCTAATAACGGCGCTAATTCTTCGATAGCCCATAATTTATTAATAACGCCCGCCGGCATTGCCGGTGTTACGCGTAAAGACAGACGAATTCTTATGAAGTTATAATATATGAAATGCAACGCCAATGCATGAGCATGTTTCTCGACCTATTTACTGAACGCGTTCGTTAATATTGTAAACTGTCTTACGTCCAAAAGCAGAAAATACAGTTTGTTTATGGATTACCAAATATATCTAATTGGCCATATGTTGGTGCCTGGTTTTTCTTTACATACTCTTGATATTTTAACAGAATAAATGCTCTCATACGTGGGTCTCTTAATTTATAGCGAACTCTCTTTTTTGATTTCGTCTTTTCTAATATTCTACCGCGATCCTCAGAGCAAAAAGCTGTAAGATGGCCAATAAATGAATAATATTTTACTTCCGGTTTTTTTAGAATCTTTGCAAGAGGTATAAGTAAATCTTTTGGTTGAAACGTATATTGTTCGTCACAGTCTGCTAATGCAACTGCCCATAATACTTCTTCATATATACTCTCTCGGTTGGAACCCGTTGCTAAACTATAGGCTTTTCGTAAGCTTTCTAAAGACTGACGTATTGCGGCACTAACGGCATAATGAAAATCTGGATTATCCAATACCTCCATTCGACCTCTTAATACGGCTGATCGACAAGCATGCAATGCAAGTAAATGAGTAAAGTATGGATACCCGCAAGAGAAACGTACAATCTTATCAATGACGTGAGGCTCCATATTCATAGTCAACATTTCCAAACCATTTGTAATAATTAACCTCAATTCTGGATTTTCCATTTCCAATAATGGCACTTGTATTAAATTACGTTCAATAGATGGATGCTCACCTACTAGATCAACAATATTTTCACCTACACCAACTATAATTAATGTCACGTTTGGCAATTTATCCGACAAAGATTTTATTGTATCGGAAAACAACTTCATATCGAAAGCACTTTCTAATCTGTCAAATTCATCAAGAATTATTATTGCCTCACTGCCGATTGACTTTAAAACATTTAAGACTTCATTCACCCCAAAATGTTTGTAGACTTCTTCGGTCATAAACGGTTCTGACTGAGTGTCATTTTCGTCAGAATCTTCATATTTAGGATGTAGCACTATATCTTCAAATATTTTTAGCCAAAGAGATTCGAACGAATCGACCGAATCGCAACTCTTAAAATATATTGGAAGCTGCGTATGTTCTGTATAAAGTGGTTCTAGTACGGTAGCAAGAGATGTTTTACCAACTCCGCGATTCCCATATATAGCAATGTGCGCCCCTGGTCTATCAATTATTGAAAGACAATCATTAATAATTGATTTTCTTCCAATAAAAAATTCTTTCGCTTTTATTGATGACTCCGGAGTAAAAACTTGAGCAATTCTCTTTAGTTGACCCGGCACATCAAATTTTATGCTCATTTAAGCACCTCTGTGGTTCTGGGGAACCTTTTCTTTTTCGTCCATCGAGCCATAGCCGCCTTTTGGGCTATTTTTTTGCGTTGTAATTTTGTGAGGCTCTTTGCGCGCGCATGACCACCTCGCAATCCACCTAGTTTTCCTAATGCGACTGCGTGGGGATTTCTTTTATCCACCTCTTTAACTTCCTGAATTTGACCAGTTGCAATACCAACGATCTGCGATGCTAATTAATTTACATCTCGCGGCCTCTTCAATTTTTTCATATATTACTCCCATAATTGGTGGAATAACCAATAATTAATATACAAAACTAATGCCTATGCGGTCAAGCATAACCAACCTACTCCATAATTGAATATGAGGTTTTCTATTCTTCAAGTGATTCATCTCCTCGCTGAATCGCCTGCTTTCTCCTTTCGAAATTTATTGTATATTGTGCAGAACCCTTCAAACACAAAGAAAGTCTTTTTATGCAAATAGGTATAGTCGGTATCCCGTTTTGCGGGAAATCTACGCTGTTTCAGACGATTACGAAAACACATATTGACCCGTCCGCTCTGGCAAAAGCAGAAGCGCATCACGCCATCGTGAAAATCCCGGATTCCCGGCTGGACAAATGTTCCGAAATTTTCTCTCCGAAAAGCACTGTCCACGCAACTATTGAATTCGTCGATGTCGTGGGTTTGAAAAAAGGCGAATCCGGTTCGACGCAATTCTCCACTAATTTTCTCGCCAATGTAAAAAACAACGATGCGCTCGTACAGGTTGTCCGGTTATTCGCGAACGAGACTGTTCCGCATCCCGAAAGTTCAATTGATGCGATGCGTGATATCGAAGCATTTGAGACGGAATTCATCCTTTCGGACTTGGCTCTGGTGGAGACTCGCGTGGAGCGGATTAAGAAGCAGCTCATGAAAATGCAGGATGAGCTTGCCAAACGCGAACTGCCCCTCCTGGAACGCTGCCAGAAGATCCTCGAATCGGAAAAGCCGCTGCGCGAAGTTGAATTCACCAAAGATGAATTACACCTGCTGAAGACCTACCAGCTCCTCTCCATCAAACCGATGCTGATTGCATTGAACCTGGATGAATCGCAGAAAAACGACATGGCGGAACTTGTCCGGCAGGTGGCTCAGAAAAAAGAAGGAAAGAATACCAGGGTCCTCTCCTTCTTCGGCAAAATAGAAATGGAACTGTCCGAGTTGAGCGACGAAGAAGCGACGGTCTTTATGGAAGAATACGGCATCAAAGAATCTGCACTGAATACATTGATCCGGGAAGCCTATGCCCTGCTCGGACTGCAATCCTTCTTCACCGTCGGCGAAGATGAATGCCGGGCGTGGACCATTAAAAAAGGGATGACGGCTCAGGAAGCGGCCGGTGTAATCCATTCCGATTTTTTTGCAAAATTTATCAGGGCGGAAGTCGTGTCCTACGAACACTTTATGGATGCAGGCGGTTCATTCGCCAAGACGAAAGAAGTCGGACAATGGCGTCTCGAGGGAAAAGAATATATCGTGAAAGATGGAGATATTATCTCTGTCAGACACAGCTGAGAGAACTAAAATACTATTTCGAATACCGTTTTATTTTATTCATAATTTAAAAGGAGAGCACTATGAAAAGCCTGCGAGGAACACAGACTGAAAAGAATCTCTTGGGGGCATTTGCCGGAGAATCCCAGGCGCGTAACCGGTATACTTTTTTTGCATCGCAAGCAAAAAAAGAGGGATACGAACAGATTGCCGCCATATTTTTAGAGACCGCGGACAATGAAAAAGAGCACGCAAAACGATTCTTCAAATTTCTTGAAGGTGGAGAAGTCGAAATTACGGCATCGTTTCCCGCGGGGGTCATCGGCACCACTCTGGAAAATCTGAAAGCTGCCGCGGACGGTGAACAGGAAGAATGGACGAAGCTCTATCCAAAATTTGCAGAGGTCGCCAAAGAGGAAGGTTTTGCCGAGGTTGCCCTTGCGTTCCGCACCATCGCGCTCGTTGAAAAACAGCATGAAGCACGGTACCGCAAACTGCATAAACAAGTCTCGGACGGGACGGTCTTTAAGAAGGAGAAAGTGGTCCGCTGGAAATGCAGAAATTGCGGCTACATTCACGAAGGAAAGACTCCGCCCGCAAAATGTCCGGCATGCGAACATCCCGAATCATATTTTGAAGTGGTGGAAGAATCAGAATAAGTCCTCCGCGAACATTCATTTAATAAAACGAAAACGCCAGACTCGATGAAGAGTCTGGCGTTTTTTCTGATAATTCACCTCATCATTTCAGCATCGGGGTGCCGCGTTTGATAAACTGCAAGGGCACTCCCCACGGATCCCGCATCATCAGCAATTCATCACCGCCTGCATTGACATTGACATCATCCACAATGGTCGCTCCGGCAGCGACGAGCGCATTACGGATTCCACGCACATCATCAACGACAAATGCAAAATGGATGGACAGCGGATTGACGGCCGATAGGTCCATCATGGGAAAACCGGTATTGATGAATAACTCGAACATCATATGACTGCCGGCATCTGCAATAAAAGTCGTATACGTTGGAGGAGTGCCCTTGCGGATCACCTTCATCCCCAGATTTTCACAATACCAGTTCGTCATGCGCTGCGGATCTGCGACATTCAGAGCGCAATGCTCCGCGCGTATTCCCGCAGGAACGAGCATCGGCGTAACACGTTTCACGAACTGAATTGCAAGACCCCACGGATCGCGCAGCATGAGCACCTGATCTCCCGACGGGGTCACCGTAATATCTTCCACTAATTTCGCTCCTGCGGCAATAAGGGAGTCCCTTTCGGCCTTTACATCGTCAACCATGAATGCCAGATGCAGCGCCATATGACTGATGGATTGATAATCCGGAACCGGCACATTCGGATTGTTGTATAATTCGAACGCCATATACCCGGAAGTGTCTCCGATAAAATGGGTATTTGCGGGGGGCAGACTCTTCCGGACGATTCTCATCCCGACATGATCGCAATACCATTGAGCCACCGCCGCGGGATCCTTCACATTGAATGCAATATGTTCCGGGCGCAGTTGTTTCTTTAACGGGACAATTTGATCTGTCGATTTCTGTTCTTGAGACAGAGTAGCCATATTCATACTTTCCTTTACTGTGAGAGAATTGTTCATCACGGTGATTTCATGTAATTTCCTGTCGGGATCGATGGTGAGAGTGCATCGAGTCAGATCGGTCCCCGGCGGTACGGCCAGCTCGATCTCCGCGGTTTTCGGCAGCAGATCAACAGGCGCGCGAAGTGCGGGCACTGCGGCCATGGCAATCGTTTTTCCGTTTTCCTGCAATGCCAGCATTACCAGAGGTGCATCCACTGAACCCAGATTGTGGACTTTCACTCTCATCTTCAGGTCTACAACCGTAACATCTTCTTTTCCAATACCCAGGTCGGGACGCTGCCAGTACGGTTCAGACTTTGACAGGAGCCTCAAATTGAGCACCGTTGTTTTCTGCGGTGCGAATGTCCACTTGATATCTCTGGTTCGTTCCCACTCAATCACTTGAGTGGCCAGAAGAGTATCGGCTTGATCATCACCGTTTGTATCCAATCCCTGATTGATCTCCCAGGTTCCAGGTTCAATCCCACATCCGGTCATCGCCGCTTCTACGGGTTTTTGATCAAGCGTATAGACAAGAATTTTCATTTCCGTCGGAGTGGAATACGGGATGAGTATTGCCGCACTCGCTTCCGACGCCGGGGATTTGAATATCCAGCTGACCGATTGACCGGAGGTAATCGCCCCGCGGACCAGTGCAATACCGCCGAGACGCGAACGCTGCAATTCCCGGTTCGCGGCGCCAACGCGGTCACTCCACAGCGATCCTTCGGTATTGATATATTCGCGCAAAGCAGATTGTTCAGTCTGATCGGCGTAATAATTCTCGAGATAGGCTTTATTTCCTGTCATCTGCCAGGCAACATGCTTGAAGAAATCGTTGCCGTCCACGGGTGATGTGTGTTCAACAATTTGTTTCCCCAAGCTTTCCCTCATGCCGAGGATATCCAGTGCATTTCCGCTAATCGAGCCAAGCACCTCTTCACCCATGTCGATTAATGGTTGAAGATACTTCTGGTCTCCCGTAAATCGGTACACCGCCCAGAGGAGCTGAACTCCGGACGACGATGTGCTCAAGGTACTGCTGAAACCCAGACTGGAGGCGAGAACGCCTTTTGATCCAAGCGGCGACGGACGTGATGAGTCGCTCGAGAAATTAATCTCCGTATCCAGAATTAGTTTCCCGTTTTTATCCTTTCGTGCATGCGCCAGAAGCCCGTCGGCCATATCTATGGCGAGCTGCCGCGCGCGG
>RPQN01000185.1 GCA_003819715.1 Ignavibacteriota bacterium
ATGCGGATACCGACGCTGATGATTTTACAGTCCCTGAGAACGATGCTGTATTCTATCTCGCTGTCTTTAATTTCCGTTCTGTCGCCGATTGAAGTGAACGGGCCGATATAACTGTCTTCAATGTGGCAATTCTTTCCAATGATCACCGGCCCGCGGATTTTACTGTTGATGATCCGCGCACCTTTTTCAATAACGACGCGCCCGGCGATATCGGAGTGATCATCGACGCTGCCGTCAATATGCGGTTCTGCGTTATCGAGGATCAATCGATTCGCTTCCAGCAGGTCTACCGGTTTTCCCGTATCCTTCCACCACCCGGTGATTTCAGAATACCCGACTTTGAATCCATGCTTAATGAGCCACGTATGCGCATCAGAAATTTCCAGCTCACCGCGGGCGCTGGGTTTCAGGCTTTTGACCGCCTCAAAGATATGACGATCGTACAAATAAATTCCTGCGACGGCATAGCTGCTCTTCGGATTTTTGGGTTTTTCGTCGACCCGGATAATTTTCCCATTCCGAATTTCCGGCACGCCGAACCGTTCAGGATCCTTGACCTTGGATAATGTCAGATAACAGTTGCATTTACTTTTTTCAAATTCGTCCACAAACCGTTTGACGCCGCCGACGAGCATATTATCGCCGAGATAAAATATAAATTTATCGCCAGCAATAAATTTTTCCGCGAGCTGGACGACCTGTGCCAGTCCGCCCGGAACCGCCTGCGGGATATAGGTAATTTTCACTCCCCACTTCGATCCGTCGCCGATATACTCCGGCACTTCCCTGCTGTCGGCGTTATGGACAATCCCGATCTCTTTGATCCCCGCATCCGCGGCCGCTTCAATGGCATAATAGAGGATCGGTTTATTGGCAATCGGGATAAGATGTTTGTTCTGCGTGTGCGTGATGGGACGGAGACGGGTTCCGCGTCCTCCGCTGGCAATGAGTGCTTTCAATGCGATTTCCCCTCTCCTGTCATTTTTCCGACCTGTGAGATTCAAGCATCCGTTTCAACTTCTTCACCGCGTGCGGCGATAACGATTTTCCTGCCGCTGCCAGGGACAACGATTTCAAACCGATTTGCCGGTATAACTCTGCAATCTGCTTATCGGTCTTCTGAAGCACGTCGAGGTGAAGTTCAACGATCCTGGAGCTCCCGCGTGCAACGGGCCCTGTCAGTGCCATGGCTGGAGACTGGAGAAATGCGTTTTCCATGCTTGTCCTCACCAATGGCTTGAAATGCGACAGCCGCAAATCTCCGCCGACGCGTACTGCAAGATCTTCGACCGTGCCCAGCAATGACGTTAAATAGTTCGAAGCAAAAACACACGCTATATGATACAAAATTTTTTCTTCTTTTGGAATTCGGACGAGTGATCCATTGAGTGCCCTGACGAGACGGCGGGCGATTTTCAATCCCGCAGATGGTCCTTCAAATCCGTAAAATCCATTCTTCATCATTGCCGCCTGACGGCTTAGGGTTGATGATTTTGAAAATGTTTGAATGGGATGAAGTGAAAACGTCGTCGCCTCTTTCCTCTTCAGCGGCAATAATTCGTCGCTTGTCAGTGAACCGGAGGTGTGAAATGCCGCAACCGCTGAAAAATCAAGAGATGGACACCCGGCAAGCTCCTCTGCAATAGTCGACAGTTCATCATCCGGCGCTGCAATCTGAATAATACCTGCCGCAGGAGCAATATCAGAAATTGAATCTGAATAATTCCTGCATCCCACCAGCCGTGCAAGCTTCTTCGCGGAACTCTTCCTCCGGCTGATCACGGAGACGATGCGGTATCCTGCACGGTGCAGCAGGAGTGCGAGTGTCGACCCGACCTTGCCGGCGCCAATGATGCTTATCGCGGTAGAATTTTCCATTTTCGGCATTTATTGCCTTAGTGTCGTTTCCATTAAGTAATCCTGTGATATCACTGCTGTTCAAAATATTTTATTGATACAGTTAAATCTTATAAAATGCACAAATCAACAATGACTTTGAGGATTACTGTAGTAGTCCCTTATATGAATTATGAATTCAATAATTGCTATCCAAAACATAGCACTAAGCGTCATTTCTTTTGTCTTGACACAAAAGAAATGACAAAAGAAAAAGTCAAGACTGACGAAAAATATGGGTAAAACTGCGGCTCACTACGCTGCACAGAATTAACTCGTGGTCCCGACGAGACCGGGACCACTCGAACAGAATTCTGTGCGGACGCTTCGATCGCCTTGTTTTACTTCCATATTTTTCGTAGGTCGATCAAAAAAAAATCATTTTTGTATAAGTATGTGGTGATTTATAATATCGAAACGACATATGGAAACGAGCACTACTGCCTCGTTGTATAGCACTTATTAAATCAACATAAGTTTACTTTTTTAGAGCGGCATTAGACAAATGCAGCGGCAAGGTATCCCACAACACCGTCCTTTTCACCCGATACATCGCCGGAGTTGCAGTAAAAGAGAATCTCGGCCCTGCCCGCCCCCAGTTGATACGCGGCGCTCATCACGACAGCAATCGGTCCGCCTCCGCAGGCTTCAAACGAATTCTTTTCCATATTGGTGATAAAGGAATCTGAATTATAATTCTCAATTTCGCTGATGACCATGGTATCCAGTGTTACGGCGTCATCGTAGGGATGATAATGCGACAGATCGCTGCTGGCAACGAGTAGGATATTGCGGTTTTTTGCGACGCGCACAATTTCGACGCTCAACCCCTCGCATAACTGTCGGCGCTGATCGCCCATGATGAGCGGTACAAATGAAAATTCTCCGAGCACGCTCTGCAGGAACGGCAGCTGGACTTCAATGGAATGCTCTGTTCGATGCCCGTTCTCCGACGCAGCGATGATGTTTCCTGATTTCAGAAGATCTTCCCTCACTTCATGGTTCACGGGAATTTTCCCCAGGGGCGTCTCGTAGGCCTCTCCAGGAAATACTGAGACGCCGTCAAAATACTCGCGATGACTCGGTCCCACGATAATCACGCAATCGTAACTTGCACCTTTGATCATTTTATAGGAATGTGCCGCGGCAAGTCCGGAATAGACATATCCTGCATGGGGCGCGACCAATCCGCGGACCGTCACTTTCCTATCCGGGACCCGGGCTTGATCAATAAACTCTTCAACATTTTCCCGCAACACCTCCGGCGAATTATCATAAAATAATCCGGCGACTGTCGGAGGGCGAACGATGTCCTTCTCGCGTATCACCCTTGTTTCTCCTCAGCAGACTCGAACTCAGATTCATCAAATTTATCAACCGTAAACGTAAGGAGTTTTATCTCTTTCCGTTTCCAGGCATCGGGCGGCAAACCGGCTTTTATCGAAACCTGTTTTAAAAATTGCTTACGGTCCCAGTGATACTCCGTCGCCACCTGGGGCAGCAGCAGTCCTCGCCTGTAGCCTGCATCGATCACCAGTCCATGCGTGCCGATCACAATTGTCTCGACATCCCGCAGTTGCGAGAGCGGCGAGAGGACAGACATCTCAATGGTCACCATTTTTAAATCGGAGAGTGTGAGCGGCATAAATCGGGGATCTTCCAGTGCCGCTTTCACGGCAACTTCCCGGGTTGCCAGGGCGAGCGGAAATAGGGGCTCGATGTACCCGACGCAGCCTCTCAGATCATCACCGATCCTCAGCGTAACGAAGACACCGGAGGGGCGGTTCAAAGAATCATTGCTGAATTTCAGCGACGGAAGTGTTTTATTGTCGAGTGTATTGGATATCGCAGATCGGGCAACCTGCAGTAGAATACATTTCTCTTCACTCGTCAGATCCATTGAAATTGCTCTCTTTATATCCTCCATATGATAAGGTAGGAATGCAGAGGCAAACATTCAATAGGAGGAGGATGGAGCCTGTTCTCCATCGCCATCCGAGGAATCGGTTGCCCGCCTCCTGCCTGCGTGCCGAAGGCACTTCGGCAGGCGGGTCTTCATGGCGGGAGTCGGGACGAGCTCTCGACAGCCGGAGGCCTGAGAATGTAACACGCGATAGCGTGTTCCTATTGAACGGTGGTAGCATCTTTCCCGTGTAATTGGTCCGGTCATGGACCGGACTCTACGCATCTTTCCGGTGTAACTTGTCGGAATGGATGCCGAGGCAAAAATCGTTCTCCATCGCTATCCGAGAAATCGCTTGCCCGCCATGATTTTTGGCGGGGACGGCTCAATTACTTTCGCAAAAACCTTCGGGTTTCGTTAAACAATAAGGCGTCCCGCGAAGCAGAACGCTTAGCGGGATGTCGAAATAAAAGAATTTATTCCATCAACAGCGCTGTGTAAAATAAATCAGGTCGGGAGGAAATTACACTCCCGACCTTGATAGGTTAACACTTCTTTTCTCTCATCTACTCATAGACTCAACTACTCACCTGCTCATTGGCTCACCTGCTCATTGGCTCATCTACTCATCTGCTCAACGGCTCATCTACTCGCTCTCATTCCAACCGCCAGTCTGATTTCTTTTTCCCGAATTCATACTGAACACGACTTGATTCTATCGCAAGGATACGCACTCCTTGCAAGGTATCGCCGCGCTGTAAGAAATATGTTTCGCCAGATCCATCTTCCAGTATCGCCATTTTGCCGGATCGGGCGTCAATGATTCCTTTTAAACGAAATGGCGGAGGATTCCAAATCTGTGCAATTGGTTGAGGAGAGTTATGATGTTTATTCGTATCAGTTTTTACAGGAAAGTATCGAAAGGGATCACGGATATTTTCGACATATTGAAATTGTTCTGCGCTTTTCGTTTTACTCTTTATGAGGATATCAGTATTGCCGATTTCCTCATTCCCACTGAAGTATATTGCTGAAATAATCTCATACACAATAAGACCCCAGACAATTAAAAGCGCCACTCCCAATACTCTCAGTATGTGTTTATTCGTCTTCATTGCATAACATTCTTCGAAAGAATAAACGCTTTTCCCTGAATAGAAACAGTCAATATGTTGGAACCGGGCTGCTGATTCAGCGATTCAACTTTAACTATCTTTATAGGTATTGGTCCGGTCTCGAGAGAGGAAAGATAACTGCCCAATCGATGGTATGACCCCAGGAGTTCCAGAGTGAATCCGAGTTCAATCATCTGACCGACAGGACGCGTATCCATCGGAGTGATCATCTGCAGATACATATTCTTCTCTTTTGCGCGTGCTTGAATTAAGCGCACGACTCCAATCTGGCTTTGTTCAAACCCTTCGTTTGAGCGGGCGATGCGTGTTGTGAGTATTCTTTTTTGGGCACGTAAATCCATGGTACGCCGGGCAAGATCATCGGGATTCAGGACACTCACCTCTTTCGCCGATATTTCACCATACGAACGATATGCCTCACTCCACCGGCCTGCAACTTCCGTGAAGAGAAGATAGACGAATAATGCGCCTATCGCAGTTATGCCAATTTGATATTTATGTATATCAGTCAATTTAATTCTTGAGTAGTGTTGTTATCTCAAATGTGACCGCATCCTTTCGCAAAGGTATCACCGTCTCATTTTGCTGCGGGCTGCCGGAACGAACAAGGATTGCTTCATAACCAAGGCCATTGAGATTCTTCAAATAATCTGTCACTTTTTCACTTTGTTGTGTATATCCAAAAAGAGATAATTTTGATGTTCCTTTTGTCGCTGCGTCTAATTTGAATTTATATAACCAGAGCCCTTCCGGACTTGCACTTGCGATATCATGCAGCAATTTCGAAGTATGAGAAGAACGCACCGAAGAGCCGGATTCTGTGAGTTGTTTTTCGAGATCGCGGGTTTGGGTTTCCAGCAGTTTTAGTTCGGTGTAGGAGCTGCCGTTCGCAAGCAGCAGCTCATCCAGGCTATTCGATCGCCAATTTAAATATGTTTCCAAGGCAAAAGGAATGATCAATAATACGATTAAGAGAGTCCCTGCCAACAACACCGTTCTCTGAAAAAGAGATTTATGAATATTCAGTGTAATCCGAGATGTCTCTTCTGCTGGAAGAAAATTCGTCGGACTTAGTTCGGGATTCAAAGCTTTTAGTGTTAATCCAACGGGTAGGCAATACTCAGGAGATAGTCCAAGCGGTTGAATCACGTCCGCACCAGTGAAGTTCAATTCAATGCATTGTTCACCCGATATAAAAACCGCCGCTTCTTCTGGATGGGCTTGAGTGATAGGTGCCGTTGATTGATATGAACGAATCCTTCTCCCATGTAAAAAGTCTGTAACATTGATAGAATCCTCTGCAGAAAAGAAGAATTTTGCTTCCTTCAATTCTATGTTATTTTCAACCATTATCACATTGCATGCATCGCGGACTCCTGCTCCGAGAACAATCAACTCTAGTCCAGCAGCACGAAAGAATGACTGGTACCGTTCAATCTCGTCCTTCCGGACAAACGTAATTTCTACTCGAGTCCCTGAGTCGGTCTGTTCCAGGATTTCGACGCTGTGTGAAATACGCCCTGAGCTGAGTGGAATACGCAGAAGCTTTTCCTGATTTTCAGATATCCATTCGTCAATTGCATGAATACCGGATGGAATGATGGTTTCAACGACTTTAACTCCTAGGGAACGGATGCTTGTGGCAGCAGAACGTGTAGAGCTTCCAAGTTCGGATAATTTTTGTTTCAGGAGGTCTGCTTTATTTGACCATTCATCTGCCGGATTGAATTCCAGAGTGAAATGGTTTCGGACAATGAATCGTGATTGCGTTTTCCGAAGCGGGATTATCCGTTCTTCCAATTCAACAACACGAGCGCAATTATCCGTAAGATCAACGCCGAGAACACGGTTGACACCGGCTAATTGACGCAGGCTGATATTGTTCATACGAAGAATAGAAATAATCAATGATATAACAAAGTTTGAATATTGTGTGCACTAATGTTAATTTGATTGCCACGAGCTTTAGCTCGTGGAACAAGAAATACATCTTTCACGGCTTTAGCCGCAACAATTAAATACTGTTTTACTCTGTGGCTAAAGCCATAGTTTGTTTTCGTGTATGTAACCACAACGTAAACGTCGTGGCAATTTATCTTCTCTGCCAAAAGAATAAAAAACTCATTCTTCTTTGTAAGGAAGAGAGACATTCTGGAATGCCTCACCGTACGATATATGCGGAGTGATATAAATGATCAGCTCCGATTTATTCGTGCTGTGGGATGTCGAAGAAAATAAATATCCCAGCAGCGGAATGGATCCGAGAATAGGCACCTGTGTCCGCGATTCGGATTCCGATTCCTGCACTAATCCGCCCAGGACGATCGTCTCTCCTTCTTTAATAACCAGCGTGGAAGACATCGCCCGCCTGTTAATATTCGGCGGAATGCCGCCGGTTGGTTGGCCAACTGGAGTTTTAAAATCCGGTTTTATTTCAACCGTGATCTGTCCATCTGAGCCGACATACGGAGTGATTTCCATTTTCGTGTCGGCATCGACCGTCGTGAATTGTTCGCTCGTTGAGAGATACGATTGGTTGAGATTCTGCTGGAACGGCGTCGTTGTCGTCAATTTAAAATAGAAGGTTGTTCCGATGCTGAGCATTGCCGGATAGCCGTTGAGAGTTGCAAGCAAGGGACGTGATTTTATATTGGCAAGCCCCTTCTGCTCCATCGCTTTTAAATTCAAATAGAAATTCGCCGGCAGCTTGCCAAGATTTGCGGCCCCCATAGCGTTTAAAGCATTGTTCAGTTGATTTCCGGAGAACATGATATCGACACCAGGAATCAGCGCATCGGTGCGGGAAAAAGATCTCGTGGAGTCTTTTGAGCCGAGATAGCCTGCATTAACACCCAATTCGAATCCTTTTGTGCGGTCATAATCGACAACGATAGCCTCGATGAGCACCTGTGCGACCGGTTTATCGATCACCTGGAGATATTCTTCCGCCTGCGTGATGACATCGTTTGGCCCTGCGACAACGATCCCATTATGTTCTTTAATAACCTTTAAAACCGCCTGTGAGGTAATTGATTGCGGTATAGACTCCAGTATTTTTTCCGCACGCAGGTACTTTAATCGGATCAGCTTTGTGGATGTCATCGTCTTGTTTGTTTTTTCTCCGATGAAATACATACTTTCCGATATGCGATAGGTAAAGCTTGTGTTCCGGAGTAACAGATTGAAGGCATGTTCCAGCGGAATGTTCGTGGCGCGTGCGGTAACATTGCCGGTGACCTGACTGTAAAACACCATATCGG
>RPQN01000186.1 GCA_003819715.1 Ignavibacteriota bacterium
AAAATACATCCAGCACGCCGACCAGTGCAGTTCCTTGTCCTGAATAATCATTGAGACCGAGTAACTGGATGCCTGCCAACCGGCGCGTACGCAATGCAGCTTCAATTTCGGATTTATAACACAGGACCTGTAATTTACCAGACGACATTAAAAAGGCTTCCGCTTGATCTCCCATATGATATTTTGCCAACTCTTCTTTAAACAATTCAAAATTCTTGGCCTTATAAACACCGGTGTACTTTTTAATTTCTTTGAAATCCGGGAAGACACAATGCTGTCCCAATTCATGCACGACATAAGGAACGGTGTATTTTTCAATTCTGTCCGAATAATCAAATATACTTTCGGGACGATCTTTCCATGGCAGTCCACGGGGTTCCGACCGAACGATGAATTCACTTTCTGGGACCAGCGGCCAGCTTCTTCCAATAGAGGCGCTGGTATACACTCTTCTGTTGTCCTTCCCTTTCCAATATTTGACAAACTTGCTCAGATACGCTACTTGATTTTTGCCCGCTGGTTCGTTCCCGTAAGCCATCATACAAAATGACGGATGGTTTCCGTAAGCATCCACAATACGATTCGTTTCGTCATAAATATATTGATCAACAGGCAATCCATCACCCAGCGTTACACCGTGATTTGCCCAGCTCGGTCCTTCAACCTGCAGGTAAAACCCTGATTTATCTGCAGCTTCAAATGCAGCCTCGGGCGGACACCATGAATGAAAACGCATGTGATTCAATCCATAATTTTTACATATGGTGAATACCCTTTCCCATGAAGCGACATCTGTAGGCGGATAACCCGTTTTTGGGAAATCACAATTTTCGACAGTACCCCTTAAAAATACCGGACGATTATTTATTTCAAAGCGAGTTCCATTTATTGAGAATGAACGCATCCCGAATTGGACTTCCCGTTCATCCGTATTTCCAGATTCATCGGATAAAACTGCCGTCATGTTGTAAAGTGCCGGATTGAATTCATCCCACAAACGAACATTTTCGCCCATGGGATAAGTGATTTCAACATGTGATTTTCCTTTTGTTACATTTATTTCCCTGACGAGAGGCTCAACAGTCTGCCCTTCTTTTGAATTAAATGATTTTACTTTAAGCGTTATTTTTGCAGACACATCTTTTTCCAGCATGTTATTAAGAATAATTTCTGCTTTAACAGATTTCTCTCCAATATTTGTGAAAAGCTTGATGTCCTCAAAAGAAACGGGTGAGATTGACTTAAGACACATTTCGCCCACTATTCCATTCCAGTTCCCCTGCGTCTGATCTGTGATACTATGCGAATCCGGACCGACATTAATTTCTTTTATACGATTATCCACCCTGATGGTCATGATATGGCGGCCGGGAGTTATTATTCTTGATAAATCATATCGATGCGGTGTTGAAAGACTGTTTTGCATTCCGATTTGCAGAGTATCTATCCACACGGTCGTTTCCCAGTGAGGGCGCTCCAAGAACAATTCAATTCTTTGTCCGTTCCATTTCGCAGGGATTTCAACTGCCCGCGAATACCATGCAACTCCCACATAGTGTTTATTGGGTGTCAGCCAGAATGGAAACTTGAGATTCTCTTTTTGCCTGTATGTTTCCATATCCGGCCGGAAGTACCAGGAACTGTCATAAAGGCTGCCGGTCCATTTCGTTTTGAGAGTAGGATCATCTCCTTTATTATTCTCGAGCATGGATCCAGGCAGATGAACGGTTTCTTTCAATTTTTGCAGATACCACTTTTGAGCGATACCGATATCTTGAGGATCTGTTCGAAAGCGCCATGAACCTTTCAATGAGATGGAATTATTGCCTGTTGGCTGCGAACAGTTGACGATTGAAAAAATAAATACGAGTGAAAAAGCGACAAACAAATTTATGATTCTATATGATTTCATATCCAGACCTATGGATGTAAAAAAAATTATTTGATTTGATATGTTAATAAATGAGAATTTTACTGATGGCTAAACCAGGATCAAGGAGCGACAGCTGTAAGGTTATCATGCCTTTCTCTTTTAGAATGAATTCAGTTTTAGCCGATGAATAGCCCCGGATTACATTTTTACTCCAAGCTTCTGTCCCCGAAGGTGTATTCACATCTACAACTGCGGGAGGCTGATCACCCAGGCCGATCGCTGTTCTGAGCGCACGCTTTTCATGGACCGCATGGGTGGGAACACAGCGCAGTTCGATCATGCGTCTGCCGTTGGGCAGTTCCAATTTGATTGAAGCAGAAGGAGCGCTTCCCGCTTTTTCCTCACTATAACTGGAGTCGTTGAAATTCGTCCATGAAAGGCTGACGCTATCCGCACCCAAGCCTGAAACAAGATGGAGTCTCGTACTATCAAAAGTGAATTCACGGACTGAAATAGTTCTCACCGGTTCCAACGCTCTCTCGCTTGAAACGGATCTCGAATTTCGGTTTTTTATCTCCGGCATTCCGAAAACCGGACGGTTGCGCGGACTCATAGACATGATACCGTTCCATTTACCGCCCGCAATGACCTTATTATAAATTTCCGTCAGTTTCTTTATTTCCTCGTATGCCTGCTTCGATTGTTCCGCGTCTCCCATCTGGACAGAGAAATGTTTTTTATTCATGCATTCTGCACCGAGAACAGGATAGAGAATTAATTGGAAATAGGCATCTTTCAGACGATCAGGGATACGGTGTTTCAGATCTTCAGCTTTTCGGGCGATGCCCTCATACGCCGCGAGACGTTCGTTCATTTCTTTTTCCGAAAATTTTATTCTATCGATATGCTCCGGTTTGCCTGAAGCTGCCAAATAATAATATCCCGTTTTGATGTCAGCGATCTCTTTCGCATACTCTTTGCCGAAAGTTCTTGCCGACCATTCTTCAGCATACCCTGCGGCGTTCTCCGGCTTCCAGGCATGAACGTTCCACGCTAAATCCATGGCGAATTCGATTTCCATTTCGGCGGGTTTAATATCGCCAACATTAAAAATCCATAAACGGTCAGCGCCATAGGCATATGCTTTGCTCATTTCGTACGAAATCAGCGACGGAGATGTTGAACATAACCAGAGATAATCTTCCGGCGCACCCCAGTAGGATAAATGATAGTACACACCGCTCCCTCTGCTTCGCAGCTGTTCTTTTGCCGTAGAAAGTTTGCGGATATATCCGTGATTATCGTCAGCCCAAACCATGGTGACATCATCAGGTATCGTTGCCCCGGCATTATAGATATCGAGCACTTCTTTATAGGGGCAGAAGATTTGCGGGATGCCGGCGGAATTTGTTCCCAAATATTTTGCAAGAAGGTTTCTCTGATCCTCAATGATCTTATTCAACAAATGGACCTTGCCTTCCATTGTTACCGGACCCGGCAAGCCGCTGTCATGAATGCCGCGCATCCCGACCGTAAAGACCGCATCTCTGTTTTGGCCGGCGGCCTGCTTTACCCGGTCTCCCCAATATCTGTTGATCTCGCTGGCATTTGAATCATAGCGCCAGGGACCCGGCTGCCTGCCATATTCTTTCGCGAAATTATTTTTCCACTCATCGACATTATTGCGAAGCATCGGTTCGCAGTGACTTGAGCCGAGCACAATATCGTATTGTGCTGCGATTTTCGGATTTTCTTTGTAATAAAAAAATGCCTTCGTGCACGGATGCATCGCCGGCCAGATGTAATTGGCTTTCAGTCTCAGCATCAGTTCGAAGATACGGGCATACGACCGTGGACCGATGTCGCCAATATCAGTATCCATCTTGCCGGCGGCCCAGGGTTTCAATCCCCAGTCTTCATCGTTCAGAAATATACCGCGATATTTCACCGACGGCGGCCCCATGATTATTTTATCGATTGCCACATCGAGGTTTTTTTGTTTCGCAGGAATAACATCCGCCCAATATACCCATGGCGAGACACCCATACGCTTTGAAAGATCGAAAATACCAAATGCGGTCCCCCGGGGATCGCTTCCACAAATAACGAGCGCTCTGTTGATACCGGAGAGTGGATGATCCACCACCTGTATGAGAAAACTCTCCCACTTTCCCTCAATGGAATTCACGGAAAGTTTTCCTGTTTTAACCATCGCATCAATCGGTTTCGACTTCCCCAGCGTCCCTGCAATAATGGCCGCCTCTCCATTTGTTTGCAGAGTTGTTACAAGCGGCGGCAAAATATCTGTGATACGTTCAATATCAGTTGCAAGGGCTTTTGTACATAGGCCGACGACAGCGGCATCATCCTTATCATAGAGAATCGGAACGCTTTGATCATTCCCGACAATCCGGAAAACAGAATTTGCCGAATTTTGGGATTTTAAATCTTCACTTGGTTTATTTATAGGTTCAAGTTGCAAAGTCATTCCGGCATCCTCATCGGCAAAAACAGAATTCTGCACAATGCCGAAAATGATCAACATCCATCCTAAAGCGATCAGCCGACTTCTTTTTTTATATTGAAAAAGAAACTGCAGTTTATTTCTTTTTACAAGTATCTGTCCTATGTATTTTAACATCTCTCTCATTAACCACCATGTTAGTTAATATGGTTTGCCCAAAACTATTTTATCCCCGGAATCGTCCACTTCGAATAGATGGGGAATGCGAATAGTCCGTTCGTTGACTTTCTTATGGCTGTGAACAGACATGAGGAGTTTCCCTTCAAAAGTACGGAACAACATACCATGCCCGTAATTTGGAGGCGTGATTGGTTCTTTTTCCTGCACCCAGGGACCGTCTAACGTCCCGCTTTCAGAATAAGCAACGCCCTGTGTATAATCGCTCAATACCCAGCTTGTCCATAACATTTCCAATTTCCCGGTTTGGGTAAGGAATAACCATGGGCCATCGGTTACTTTATTGGAAATGATGTTCCCATTTTCATCACGTTCCCTACTCCACGGTGAATCACTTGCACGAAACAACACTTGTCCTTCACCAATAGTACCGCTTAAGTCAGGTTTCAATTCAATCTTTTCAATGGTTCCATTCCAGTTTTGAAGCCATTCATAACAATAAACCATATAAGGCTTGCCGTCTTTATCCACCCAGAATGTACCGTCAAGAGTAGGTTTGTTCGGGGGCAGATAAACAGAGTCTTTCATTGGAACATAAGGACCATCGGGTTTATCGCTAACCAATACATGACTTGCACGTCGTTCTATTATATTCCCTTTCACAGTATCAATCTTCACGCTCCTATTAGTAAATGTAGCAAAGTAGTAATATTTGCCTTTGTAATAATGCAGTTCTGCCGCCCAAATCATTGGATTCGGTCCCATCCACGAATTGGGATCGGTCATTGTTATGCTGTAAGGACCAGTCCATTTTCTCAGGTCCTTGCTTTTCCATAATAATCCGCCCGTTCCTGTCATATAATAAGTCGAATTATTTTTATCAGCAAAAATACACGGGTCGCTAAGCCGGATGGAATCTAAAGGTACATCCTCTTTAAATTCCGGTTTCCAGTTTTGAGCAAAAGCCGGCGTAATGTTTAACGCAATTATTAAAGCAGTTATATTTTTTTTGTAGTTCGTAATTTTTTTAGTTATTGTTTTAATCTAATTTTCAGTATCAAAAACGTATATGGATCGATTCCGGTTTTGATATGATTATGTTCTATTTCTATCCGGCTTTCCGTCGGACTCATCTTTACGGGATTATCGAATGAGTTTACATCCGATAATTTATCCGAAGTTAATTTTAAGACAACAGCATTGTCTGTCACTTTATGATTTTTTATTTCGAGAGAGAGCTGCTGCAGACTATCGGAAGTGTTTACCAGTTTGACATACAATTCGTTCGAACCGGAATCCTTTACTGCGGACGCGTAAAGTCCATGTTGGCCAATGACCGCTTCCCCGTTTTCAAATACAATAGACAACACATCCGTACCCCGGTGAGTGGAGTACATTTTTTGAACATAATAATTAGCGGTACCGTATGAAGTTAAATTATTGAACCAGATCAAATCCGGCGTCCATTGCCACCCATCGGCGTGTGCAAATAAAGGAGCATAGGATGTCATAACCACGACGCCGGCATTTCTTTCCAGGCCCGTCATAAAAGCGGCCTCGGAAAGGGCGCATTCCCAGTTGTTTTTATTGTCTGGACTTGCGATGGCAACGCTTTGCGCTGCATATTCACCCGCGAATATCTTTGGACCGTTCCGGTCATATGAATCGTAACGTGTTACGTTTTCTCTGAACCATTGCGGCGATTTGTAATAATGCTCATCAATGATATCCGCATTTAATTTTTTCAGTTCGTTCAGAGCGTAATCAAAAAGTTCGCCATCCGAGAAAGGTCCTCCCGCAGAAACTATACTGATATCGGGGTATTTGTCTTTAATCGCTTTTTCGATAATTTTATAGCGATCAATATATTGCTGTCCCCACTGTTCATTTCCTATTCCTAGATATTTCATATGAAATGGTTCGGGATGCCCCATATCGCCGCGCAGTTTTCCCCACGTCGAATGAACATCACCATTAGCGAATTCAATCAAATCAAGCGCATCCTGAACATACGGATCAAGTTGTTCCAGGGGTACCAGTTCACCGGTATTGAACTGACATGCCATTCCGCAGTTGAGGATGGGCAGCGGCTCTGCGCCTATATCTTCGGCAAGTTGAAAATATTCAAAGAAGCCCAATCCGAAACTTTGAAAATAATCGGGAGTTAAACGATGCCTGAACTCCGTGTTCCACCGATTTATTAAAACGGTTCTCTCCTCAACGGCTCCCACGGTATTTTTCCACTGATACCGTTTGGCAAGCGTTCTCCCTTCAACAATGCAGCCGCCGGGGAATCGCAGAACGCCGGGTTTCAAATCATACAGTAATTGCACTAAATCCTTACGCAAACCGTTTTTTCGTCCCTTCCATGTCTCTTCTGGGAAAAGAGAGATCATATCCAGATCAATCACTCCGGTCCCTTCAAATGTAATTTTTAATTTGGCTTTTGCCTCCATTGCGGCTGCAGTAAGCGTTGCAGTATATTCAGCCCAATCCGATCCGTGGGGAATGATGTCCGTCGTTCCCACTACTGTTCCAGCATTGTTCACGAATGAAATATTTATTTTCCGAATATTTCCTGATTTTTCCGCCGCAAACAGGGATAAACGGTAACGAGCATCCTTTTTAATACCCATTCCGCGGAATCCCTCGTTCAACAACACATATCCCGTATCATTATTTATGGTCACGCGGCAGATATTTCGATTGGAGCCACTCTCCTGTCCCTTTATAATTTCAGCAGCACCGGAATTTTTATTCAGCGAAAATCTGTTGGTGTTGGGCTGAAGCCATCCCATCATTGGCTCTTCAAATTCAAATCCCCGGTTCTTTATCATCTCCGCATACAATCCGCCGTCTGCTGCAAAATTGATATCTTCAAAAAATACTCCATACATCGTCGGCTGAATTTTCGCCTTTGAGTTGCCGACATCCACCGTTAATTTATTGGATTGTCCGAACGTCAGCTCCGCAACGACGAGAAGCATAAAAGAAATAACGACCTTTTTCATTTTACAATTCCGTAAAAATATTCCCAATTTTCTCTTTCAACAATGTATGCGACATTATTAGAAGGGGGGACGAAGATCAATGTACGTTGGTTTGTCGCGATCACAGAGCACACGGCCATCTTTGTATTCCAGCTCAACTACCTGAAGAGAACTCCGGCGCTTTTCATACCAGTTATCCTTGGGAATGGAATCAACTTGCCCCGGATGCGTAAAATAGAATAAATATGCCCTGCCGTTATTCACCACAACATCCGGATGACGGCCAACCACCTGATCTTCTTTCCCCTTGCCGGGTTCCTCAAGAAGATTTCCCGGAATACGGTTCCATGTAGTTAAATCCCGGGATTCATATAATGCCAATCCATGCCACACATCTGTGAACATCCAGTATTTCTCTTTCCATTGAAAAACTTTCGGTCCTTCACCCTTTTGATCCCCGACCGCTTTCCCTTTATCCTCCCAGTGGACCAGATCCTTACTATCCGCGTAGTAAATGGATTTGGCGTCTGCTTCGTTGTTATACCACATTCGCCAATTTCCGTCCGGCAGCCTGAAGAGACAGGCATCGATAACCTTTTCGGATGCCAGGTTC
>RPQN01000187.1 GCA_003819715.1 Ignavibacteriota bacterium
ATTGGGCCCCAACAATCCGAAGAACTCACGCTCCCTCACCTCCAGGGTGACGTCATCCAGAGCGGTTACCGCCGGATACTTTTTTGTGATTTGCTGAAGAGTGATCATAAATCCGCCGATCGGTTTCACATGACGACGTTCATTCAGACTGTAATATCATACAGTGCGTATACGTCTCTTTTCATAAAAAGATAGGCTCAGCCGTTTTTTTTACAAGCGCCCGATAGGATTGCCCGGTTGGAGAGACATGTTATTCCCGTTCTGGCGCGACGATATTCACATGCATCGGTTCGGGATATCCATGTCTATTTTTTGGATGTATTCTTTTTGAGCGGCGATGGTTCAATCGGAGCAGGCGTCTCCGGTCCAAGCAAAACCGCCAGCCACCGGGTGTGCTCGTTGTTTTCCAGAGCAAACTTCAGGGTCATTGTGAATGGAATACACAACACCATCCCGATGATGCCCAACAGGTTCCCCCAAAATATTAATGATAAGAATACGACGAGCGTTGATAACCCGACTCCCCGGCCGACGAGTTTTGGCTCAACCACCGTGCCGACAATAAAATTCACCAGAACATATCCGAGGGCTGCGAGGAGTGCATAACTTGGGCCTAATTGAATGAGCGTAAGAAGGACCGCAGGCACCGCTGCGATGACCACGCCGAGGCTCGGAACATAATTCAGGAGAAATGCAAGAAACCCCCAGAGCACGGGAAAATCCACACCGAGAAATGTCATCCAGAAACCAACGAGTATTCCCGTCAGGACGCTGATGCCGGTTTTGATAAACAGATAACGATTAATATTGCCGATGAATTTTCTGAATTGCGAAAATTCAGCCTTGGGGTTGTCGATGATGGCCCGGAGTTTTACCGGAAAGCTGGATACTTCCAGCAGGATGAAGGTGACCGTCAGCAGTATGAGAAATAGACTGGAGAGGGTTGATGTAAATCCCGAGAGCAATCCCGCGGTCAAACTCATCACGGAACCAAGATTCACATACTCAAGCACAGAGTTTTCTTTTATAACAAAACCCTTTTCGCCCAGAAATCCTTTCAACGCGTTCAGTTCTTCCTGGATGCGCTGCTGATAAAATGGGACGCTGTCGGTAAAGTGCGCCAGCGATGTAACGACCAGACCGCCGACCATCATCAGGAAAATGATCATACACGCAAGAACTGTCAAAACGGCAAGAACCGACGGGATGCGTTTTTCCTTAAGCCAGAGGACCGGCGGGGCACCGATCACCGCAAGAAAGAGCGCGACGAGGAGCAGGACAATGAAGGATTGTGCTTGAACGACTCCCCAAATAATTATGACCAGTGCTGCTGCAAGTACGAGAACGTTTGTTTCCGGTGAACGATTATTTTTTTCCGGCATAACAAAACTCCTTGGATCAGTGGTTCCTCATCGCGAATTCTTTTTCTCATGCCTGTGTTTGACGTCCCGACAATGCATTTTGATATTACGAGGGAAAAGCGTCCAGCTGTTTTTTGTCACCGGAATCCGGAATGGACTGGACGGTCTTGAATTTCTCCGTCAGTCCGGCAAGCTGCTTATCTGCTTTGTCGTAGTTGTTTTTTGCATTGTTGAGCTGCGACCCGAGCGTTTCGAAGACATCGTTGAATTTCCGTAATTCCGTCCCGAGTAATTCAAGATTCTGGAATATTTCTTTGGCACTGCGCTCAATCTGCAATCCTTTCAATCCGAGTGCAATCACCCGTAGGTAGGCATAAAAGCTGTTGGGGGACACCGGAATCACATGCCGTGAATTCGCATACGTTTGTAATCCTTCATCATCGGGGAACGATTCATCCTTGATGATGGTCTCATAAAAAATATTCTCCGCCGGAATATACATCAACGCAAAATCATACGTCCCTTCATCCGGGAGAATATACTTTCCGGCGATCGCATCGATATGTTTTTTGACATCGGTCCGGAACAACCGTGCCGAAGATTTCTTTTCCTGCTCCGACTTCGCTCCGAGCATCTTTTGGAAATTTTCCAGGGGAAATTTTGAATCCACCGGAACCAGACGATCCGCGAGCCGGATGATGGCATCGACCGCCTGCCCTCCTTTAAACCTGTACTGAACTCCATAGGCATTGGCGGGGAGGACCTGCTTCAGCAAATCTTCCAACAATAATTCGCCGAGCCCTCCGCGAAGTTTCGGCGCCTTCAGCATTTCTTCCAGTTTCGAAACGCTCTGCCCGAGCTCCTTAATTTCCTGTGTGGCGTGTCCCAGTTCGCCCAGTTTATTCTGCACATCCTGAATCACTTTGGCGGCATTGTCCAAACGCGAACCCATCTGACCCGTATTATTCTGGAGTTGAGAAGTGACACTGCTCAATTGCGCTGTCACCGTGGTCAGCTGCTGATTGACGGTCTCTGTCGTCGACTGCAGACTTTTAAAGACCACATCCGTGGTATTCTTCAGGGAGGTCACCAGTGTATCTGCGGTGTTTTTGAGATTTTGATTGACCTCGCCCCGAAGCGCGTCGACCTGCTGCTGAAAAAGCAAAGCAGATTCAGAGGTGCCGGCATCCTTCCGGGAGGACAGCCGAAGGAGCAGAATCACCGCTAAAATGACGAGTATGAACAACAGCAACAACGATGCAACTTCCATGGCCAATCTTCCTTATTCACCTCTTCCGTACATTACACGACAACTTGATAGAGCCGGTTTTCTTATTCCATTCAGGCATAAGAAATTCCCGGCCCGTTATCCTATAAAGAACAGGGCCGCCGTTGTTCCGGCAAAAATATAAAACATCATGCGCGCGAGCGGCAAATGATTCCGTTTCATCCATCCCCAGGCAATGGCACTTCCGCTCATCGCGATGATCAGAACCATCGTGCTTCCAAGACATTCAGCGGCGTTCCACGATTTTCCATAATAGAATGCCAGGCTCCGTTCATGCCAGAACTGTCCGTAAATGACCAGGAGATGGGCAGCATACACCATCAACGATTCCCTGCCGACATCCAGGACAAACGACTTCTCTGTTTTACGGGCATCTGCATAGAACCAGCAGATGGTCAACAGGAGCATGACAATACCAAGCCGTTCAAAGAAGAACAACGGATTTGCCCGGATATCGATGGGAAGAATACTCAGGTCGGCCTGCAATGCCATACCGACGATGCACACCGACAGGAGCACCGCACCGGTAAGGGCAAACCGAAGTATAAATTCTTTTTCTTTATGATTTGTGCGCGCAGTAATATACTCTGATGAAAAATATCCTCCGAAGAGCATAAAGGCAAGCCAGGGAAAGAGCGGAAACAGGGAATAATGCAGGCCGTTGATGTACGCCGCGATCGGCGCGGGGATCCAGTTTAAAAAATCGTAATTCCAGACAACGATCGTTGCACCGACGACCGCTATTCCGCTCGTCAATAAAAATCGTCGGTAGTGATGGTCATTCTTAATAAGTAATCTCGAAATAAAAAGGACCATCAGGCCAAAGGCGATGCAGTGGAGAACATCTGCCTGATAAAACCGCAGCCATCCTTCTCCGGTGGTTTCTGTCATCATCCGATGGAATGAAAAAAATGGGAGATGGAGAAAGTACCCGACGCCCCAGACGAGTCCGATGCGTCCAAGCTGCTTCCAGAATGCAGAACCAAGCATCCGGTACGATTCCAGTTTCCGTTGACTGGCGAGCACGAAGACAAAACCGGAGATGAACGTGAAGCTCGGCGCCACCAACCCATTAATAAAATTCAGCACATGGAACCACGAAGTCGCTCTCGTTGCAGGCACGATGAACGTGTTGAACACATGGACTTCTATCATGACAATGAGCGCCCATCCGCGCAACAGATCGATGAAGGCAAGCCGGCTATGTTTGGGGGCCGCAGCGGGAGTGTTGTCCATGGATCAGATGAGCCCCATTTTTTTCCCGACGTTCGAGAACGCATCGAGTGCGCGATCGATATCTTTTTTGGTCAATGCCGCCGATATCTGGGCCCGGAGCCGCGCTTCTCCCTTCGGAACGACCGGGTACCATAATCCTTTGATATACACTCCTGATTTCAGGAGCCGGCTGCTCATGTCCTGCGCGATGGATGCTTCGCCAAGCATGATGGGGACGATCGGATGCAGCCCGTCGATAATTTTAAATCCCAGTTGTTTGATCTCTTTCCGAAAATACGCCGTATTCTCCCGAAGCCGCTGGACGATCGACGGGTCGTTCATCAGCAGATCGAACGCCGCCATGGATCCGCAGACCACTGCCGGCGGCAGCGAGTTTGAAAATATATACGGCCGGCCTTTTTGCCGCAGATATCCGATGAGTTCTTTTGAGCCGCTGATAAATCCTCCGGCCGCTCCCCCAATCGCTTTCCCGAGCGTGCCCACGGTGACATCGATTTTTCCAAGCAGGCCGAACTGTTCCGCCGTTCCCCGGCCTGTCTTACCGCAGACGCCGATGCCATGGGCATCATCCACAAAGACCACCGCACCGGCTTTCGTTGCCGCTTCGAGAATTTTGGGAAGCGGGGCCAAGTCGCCTTCCATGCTGAACACGCCGTCCGTGGCGATCATCCGGATGCGATATTCTTTCTCTTTATCTTCTTCCAACTGTCGTTCGAGATCGGCGACATCTCCGTGATTATAGATTTTACGATCTGCATTTTCTGCGCGGCACAGCCTCTGCCCGTCAATAATGCTCGCGTGATTCAACCGATCGCTGTAAATCACATCTTTATAATTTTCAAATCCCAGTTTTTCGTTGGTCAGGGCGGAGAAAAACGCGACATTCGCAGCAAAGGACGAAGAAAAAAGGATGGTGTCTTCGGATTTGAGAAATTTTGATATTTTCCGTTCCAGTTCCAGATGAATGGTTTGTGTGCCGGTGAGAAACCGCACCGATGCGAGACCATATCCGTATTTCCTGATTCCCTCGATGGCCGCTTTGCGCACGGACGGATGATTCGACATCCCCAAATAATTATTCGACGCAAGCATGACGACTTCTTTGCCCCGGACCGTAACGACACCGCCCTGCGCAGATTCGAGAGCCGTTTCGTATTTCATGGTTTGTGATTCTTCGAGCCGTTTCAGCTCGGCGGCAAGCATTTCGTTGAGGTTCATATGATGTCGGTTTTCGTGATCTTTACTGAACAGTCACTTCATCGATGAATTGCGGGAGACCACCTGCTTATTTTTTTCTCAGACGTATGGAGAACGATCCATCCATTCCATGCTTGTGCCGGAATGTTTCCACCTGTCCCAGTGCGCCCACGAGATCCTGATGGATGCATGGACGGGCGGATTCTACTGAAAATTCAGGATGCCGCTCGAGAAATTCCCTGATGAGATTCATATTCTCTTCCGGTTCAATCGTGCAGGTACTGTACACGAGAAGTCCCCCCCCTTTTACCAACCGTGCGGCATTATCGATCAGGGTTTTCTGCAGCGCCATCAGTTTGACGATATCGTCGGCATCGCGCTGCCATTTTGCATCCGGTTTCTTTGAAAGGACGCCAAGCCCCGAACAAGGGGCATCGACCAGCACCTTATCTGCGGGAGGAATGTCGATGGTCGCGCCGTCTTCGGTAACTAAATGGGCGATGGTAATCCCCAGACGCTGACATGCGTTTTTCACAAGATGGAGACGCGTCTCATAACGGTCGACCGCAATAATTTCTCCGATATTCTTCATCAATTCACCGATGAAGGTGGTTTTTCCGCCCGGAGCCGAGCAAAGATCGATGATCCGTTCGCCCGGCTTGGGATCCAGCAGCAGTACCGGTATCCCGGCGCTTTCATCCTGGACAGAAAAATATCCCTGCTGGAAGAGTTCCGAACTCCCGATGCCGGCCATGTGCTGCACCCTGACAAAATAATCAAGATACGGTGATCGTGAATATTGAATCTGATGTTTTTCGAGCAGAGAAAGGAAATAATTAATATCGACTTTTAACCGGTTGACCCGGAGGGCCAGGTCCGGAATGGCATTGTTTGCCGCCATCATTTTTTTTGTGTCATCGTACCCGTAACGCTCCACCCATCGTTTCGTCATCCAGATCGGATGGGATTCGATCACCGCGAGATTTCTTATTTTGTCTTCCTCAGGATCCGGATAACGGATATTGTCGATATTGCGAATGATATTGCGCAGGATCGCATTGACCAGGTCGGCGGCCTTCTGACCGCGCAGGCGTTTTATGAATTCCACTGCCTCGTTCACCGCGGCGGAATGCGGAACACGGTCAAGAAATTGGATCTGGTACAAAGCCACACGGAGGGCATTCTTGATGTTGGTTTCCGCTTTGGTAAAATTGCCGTGAAAAAAACCAGTGAGCACCCAGTCGAGTTTCATTTTCCAGCGGATCACCCCTGTCACGATCTCATTCATGAGCCCTTTATCGAGCTCGTTCATATCTTCCGAACGCAGCTCCGCGTCCAATAATTTATCAAGATAGGAATCAGACCGTTCAATACGGTTGAGTATTTTTACCGCTGTCCCGCGGGGACCGTTGTACACATTGGCCGGCTGCGCCGGGGATTGAGGCTGCGGCGATGTCGATGGTTGAGGGAGAGTTTGATCTTGTAGATCTGGATTTTCTGACATTCAATTTTCTTTCAGCGAGGATGCTTCGCATTGCAGTTCTTGGAGACACGCCGGCAATGCACGATGGGCAGGGTTGGTGCAACACGATCATGTTCGAACATACAGAATTGATGTGCCATCGGTCAGACCTTTGTGCGGTCAGGCGGTACCCTGAATGCCCGTTGCATGGAATACTCTTACTGCCGATAACAAAAAAAAACGGAATGCATTTTCACAACACATTCCGCTTTTGGAATCTCAACGCACTACTTATACTCCAGCAACTGCCGCAGTCGGTTCTTCTTTCTTTGTTGCATATTTTCTCTTGAACTTCTCAATACGGCCTGCCGAATCGAGCAATTTCTGCTTGCCGGTGTAGAACGGGTGGCAATTCGCGCAAATTTCTATATGGAGGTTTCCTATGGTCGAACGGGTTTCAAAGACATTTCCGCAGACGCAGGTGACAACCGCTTTTTTATATGTCGGGTGAATTCCTTCTTTCATCACATTCCTCAATACTTATTAATATGAACTGTGTATAAAGTAAGAAAAATTGGGTTGATTTGCAAAGACAATTTTTCTCATTCACCAAAGACCGTCCCTGTGAGAGTAGACCTGCCATTTCACCGCTTTTAATCAAAGACCACGGTTTTTCGTCCATCGACAAGAATACGGTCCTGCAGATGAAGCCGGATGCCGCGCGCCAGTACCAGGCGTTCCAGATCTCTGCCCTTTCTGATTAAATCGTCCAGAGAATCTTTATGCGATATCCGAATGATATCCTGCGAAATGATCGGTCCTTCATCGAGTTCTTCCGTCACATAATGACATGTCGCTCCGACAATCTTCACTCCCCGTTCATAGGCCTGTTTATAGGGATTCGCCCCTGCAAACGCCGGAAGGAAGGAATGATGGATATTGAGAATCTGGTGTTCATAGCACTGAACGATGGTCGGTGAAAGCACCTGCATATAGCGCGCGAGGATGATCGTATCGATCTGTTCCCGCTGTATCAATTCCAATTCTTTCAATTCCTGCGTCTTTTTATTTTCGGCGGTAACCGGGATGACATGAAACGGAACGCGATAGCGCTCTCCCAGATACCCGAGATCGGGATGATTGGAGATAATGAGTGCGATCTCCGCATCGAATTCCCCCAGCTCATGGCGCCAGAGTATTTCCTGGAGGCAGTGCGCATATTTTGAGACGAAGATGGCAATCCGTCTCTTGTTTTTATTAAGACGGATGAACCATTTTGCCTTATAATCGGCTGCGATCGGCTGGAACACCTCGGTTAATTTTTCCGGCGGAACCGTAAACGTTTTCATGTCCCAGGTCACCCTCAGGAAAAAAATATGATCATCATCGTCGACGTGTTCATCCAGATCGACAATATTTCCGCTCCGTTCATAAATAAACTGGGCAATTTGCGCGACTATCCCTCTCCGGTCGGGACAGGACAACAAGAGGGTTGCGGTGAGACTCTTCTCTTTCATACCATGCTCCTTATACTTTACTAAAATAGCGGAGTCTCCCGTCAGTTGCA
>RPQN01000188.1 GCA_003819715.1 Ignavibacteriota bacterium
ATCCTGGCGCAGCTTCAAATTCAGTATGAGATTGTGGATGGGTTTGCGCGTATAGATAGTGACAATCTCTGGTTTAAGATAGCGAGTTAAACGATATGCCGCAACCTCACCGCCCCATTGAGCATCGAAGCGATCAATTTCTGCTTGCTGCCAAAAATCAGGTTTTGTTGCTTTATATCTATCAATAAATTTTTTGGGACGAAGTTTTTCTGCGTATGCATTCAACCATTTATCCAACAACTCCTTCCTTCTCACAAGACGGCGCTGCTTGTCGTTGAGCTCAATAAGGAACCCTTGCGCAGCGAGGTCTTTCATAACTTTTGCCACAGCACCGAGAGCAACCTGAGCTTGCTCGGCTATATCACGATATGGCGCATTGCACAGTTCGCGTTTGCACAGAAGAGCAAAAATGACTTGAATACCTGCGCGACCAAGCATTCCTTCTTCAGGCATAAACACAAAGATTGGTTGCGGTTTGTTACCACGGATATAAATTAAGGTTGGCGGGTCGTCGATATACGCATTGCCAACGGTATCGATAAATTGGATATGAAGATCCCGCAATGCTTTTGCCAATTGCGGTTGGACATATCGAGTAATAAGAAGACATTTTTCTGGATTGTCTTCAAACTGATGCGCTAATTGGCCGACAGTAATATTCGTGACCGTTGTTTTTACTTCAGCCCAATATTCTGTTGTTTTGCCATGGAGATTGATTCGAAGAATTGCATCGATCCTTCTCCGATTATCAAGAACCAATTGTTCTGGCCCAAGCTCAATGTGGAGATTGGTTTCTTTTTGGAATGCCTCAATTGCCTGGTTTAATATGTCGTTTTCGCGTGTTACCATGTTCAGTATTCTGCCTTGTTCATTTATTATGAACATAGGCATTTCCTGAACAAGAGTCAAGAGTATTGTTCATAAATATACGGTGTTCATAAATTATGAACATATATAATTAATGAACAACCTATGATATAAAAGACGATTTTTGCTCAGATTCACGGTCAGCAAATGTCTCGCTTGAAGCTATTTTGCCATAAATAAAGGGATTAATCATATTGCCTCATTAATTTCTGACATTAACCTGACTTACAACATTGTAAGTTGCAAGTGTGTAAGATTGAATAATGCATATCAGAAGAAACCCTGCCAGCCGTAGACCCATTACTATCACGCGCAATGCGCGTGTATGATTAGAAATAAAGACGTTTCCACAAGTTCAACGACCGTCTGGGTTTTGCACCCAAATTCATATACTCCTCTCTGAACACACTGAAAAAATACCGAGATTAATTAAAAACCTACAAATTCAAATGATTTTCTCATTGAACGAGGAATTAAGCCATAAATAGAGTTGTTATAGAAGAAGGAAACGGAAGAGCAAGAACAAGAAATGAATTTCCATGCTTCGGTTATTTCGATTGCTCGTCCCAAAATATCGGTGACGGACACACATTCGCACTTCAAAGGAGAATAAACGTGCGTATTGGAATTGCCTCGGACCACGCCGGATTTGCTTTAAAGAATCAAATGAAAAAAGCACTGACAAAACTCGGGCATTCCGTCGTCGATTACGGCGCATCCACGCTTGCCCCCAAAGACGATTATCCCGACTTCGTCGCGCCGCTCGCGCGCGGCGTCGCCGGCAAAAAGGTCCGGCGCGGCATTGCGATCTGCGGAAGCGGAGTCGGGGCATGCATCGCCGCAAACAAGGTGAACGGAGTGCGGGCGGCATTGGTCTCCGATTATTTTTCCGCCCACCAGGGCGTCGAAGACGACGATATGAACGTGATCTGCTTCGGAGCGCAGGTTATTAATTTCTCATTGGCCATGGATTTAACGAACGCTTTCATAAAAGCCCGGTTCATCAACAATAATAACCATGTGCGCCGGCTGGCCAAAGTAGCGCGACTGGAACAACACTCAAAATAAACTGAGAGAGGCTCACCGTGAAATACAAATACTTAATAATCGGCGGCGGCATGACCGCTGCAGCTGCGATTGAAGGAATACGCGAAACGGATCCATCCGGGACCATCGGGTTGATCAGCGCGGAAACCGACCCTCCCTATAAACGTCCGCCCTTATCAAAAGGGCTCTGGAAAGGCGATGCCCTCGATTCTATCTGGTTGGCGAATGGAAAGAACACTGCAGAGTTTCACCTCAACCTGACCGTGAAAGCTATTGACCCCGGACAAAAGAAAATTATCTGTGTCGGCGGCGAAGAATTTTCATATGAGAAACTCCTGCTGGCAACGGGAGTCAGGCCCCGGCGGCTTGAGTTTGACAATGACTCCATCGTGTACTACCGGACATTATCGGACTACCGAAATCTCAGGAAACTCACAGAAACCGGAAATACTTTTGCCGTCATCGGTGGCGGATTCATCGGATCAGAAATTGCGGCGGCGCTTACACTGGCCGGCAAGCACGTGACCATGATTTTCCCGGGGGCAGGCATCGGCGACCGGCTCTTCCCTTCCGGCCTTTCTCAATTTCTTAACCAATTCTATAAACAAAAAGGGATCGAAGTCCTCTCCGGTGAAAAAATACTCTCCCTGAAAAAAAACGCCAACGGCTTTGTCATCAACACCACTCACCGGTCGGACATCGCGGCAGATGCGGTCGTTGCCGGCATCGGCTCTCTTCCGAATATCGAGCTCGCTCAGAGTGCAACAATCAACACCCAGGACGGCATCATCGTGGATGAATTCTTGAAGACGAATCAGAAGGATATTTATGCCGCCGGGGATGTTGCGGTGTTTTATAATCCTTCCCTCAAGAAACAACTCCGGGTCGAACACGAAGACAATGCAAATACCATGGGTCGTCTCGCAGGGATAAATATGGCAGGAAAAGCCGAGCCGTATCACCACCTTCCATTTTTTTATTCCGATATGTTCGAACTGGGATACGAAGCGGTCGGCGAAGTGGATTCGCGGCTGGAAATCTATGCAGATTGGAAACAGGAATTTAAAGAAGGCGTGGTCTACTATTTAAAGAACGGCCAGGTCCGGGGAGTCCTGCTCTGGAATGTCTGGAACCAGGTCGATGAAGCACGCGCATTGATCGCAGAACCCGGTCCGTTTAAAGCCGAAGACTTGAAGGGCCGATTGAAATAAAACGAAACGATGATGAATCGGATTATTGAAATCATCCGTACGATTCACCGCCGTAAAGCCATGAAATTGTTTTTACCGGGCCTTCAGATTGAGATTGAGATTGAAAGGAATCAAATATATGGTCAAACAAAAATACACTGACACGAACCTGGAATATTTGATCAGAATGCTGGCAAGCAAGAATGGTACGACACGGCAGAATGCCAGGCATTCTCTCGTCGCCATTGGAAAACCGGTCATATCTGCATTGACCGAGACTCTCACGAATTCCAAAGTCGATCATATAAGATGGGAAGCCGTTAAGACCATCGGAGCAATCGGGGATGCCAGTGCGATTCCCGCATTGGTGCAGGCCCTTGAAGACACTGACCCCGATGTTGCCTGGCTCGCGATTGAAGCATTGAGAAAACTGGAAACCGCCGCATGGCCCGTGTTACTTCGGATCGTGATCAAACGCGGAAAAGAGGATGTATTGATGCGGCAGAGGATCTCTCACGTTTTTCGAAATCAGGAGGAAGAAGGATATAACGACCTCCTGGCAGCACTGCGAAAATCATTGAAATCGGGAACGGTTCCCGCGACGGCCGCAGTTGCAGCGTATGATATTCTGAAAAGGATGAAATCAAAACCTTGATCATACCGGGGCGTACATAGGATCATATCATTTTGATGACTAGCAGGTTGCTGAAAAAGTCGCGCGTATCAGTCATTGCGATCCCGAAGCATTCGGGAGAAGCAATGACGTGCTATGTGTATTCGTGGTTCTAGTGCACGAAATCGACGAACATGATCTGTAAAATCGGCGCAAAGACAAAGGTGATAAAGGTCTCACAATGGAAAACCGGATAATAAAAGAGAGCAGGATCGAAAAAGATTCGCTGGGGGAAATAAAAGTCCCCGCCGATGCATACTGGGGCGCACAGACGCAGCGGGCGATAGAGAATTTTCCAATTTCCGGCATCCCCTTCCCTCCTGTGTTTATTCATGCGCTGGCGTTCATCAAGAAATCCAGCATGATCGTTCACCGCGATTTAAAAAGCATTGATTCCGATATTGCCGATGCAGTGATCCGTGCCTGCGATGAGATTCTGGAGGACAAGTTCTCCGATCAATTCCCGCTCGATATCTTCCAGACCGGTTCGGGAACTTCGACGAACATGAATATCAATGAAGTGCTTGCGACGCGCGCCAACGAACTCCTGACCGGCAAAAGAGACAGCACGTCGCCCGTCCACCCGAACGATCACGTCAACAAAGGCCAATCGTCTAATGACGTCATACCGACCGCGATTCATATCGCCGCTTCCATCCAGGTAAAAAACCTTCTCTTTCCGGCGATGGATTTACTGGCACACACATTGGAAAAAAAGCAAAACGCCTCCGGTTCGGTGGTCAAGACCGGCCGGACACATCTCATGGACGCCATGCCGATGACCCTGGGGCAGGAACTCTCGGGCTGGTATTCCCAGGTGGAAAACGCGAAAGCAAGGATTGAAAGCACGCTCCCGCGTCTTTCCGAGCTTGCACTTGGAGGAACGGCGGTCGGAACCGGAATCAATACTCAAAAAGATTTCGGCTCATTAACCGCAGCGGTGATATCGCAATTAACAGCAATCGAATTTCGAGAGGCAAGGAATCATTTTGAAGCGCAGTCGTCGCAGGACGCAATCGTTGAACTTTCAGGACAGCTGAAAACATACGCCGCCGCGCTTATGAAGATATCGAACGATTTGCGATGGATGAACAGCGGCCCGATTGCGGGGCTTGCGGAAATTCGTCTCCCTGAATTACAGCCCGGATCGTCGATCATGCCCGGAAAAGTAAATCCCGTCATCCCCGAAGCCGTGAGAATGGTTGCGGTCCAGGTGATCGGCAACGACACGGTTATCACCATAGCCAATACCCAGGGAGAATTCCAGCTCAATGTCATGCTTCCGGTGATCGCATATACGATCATCCAGTCTCTTACTCTTCTGGCAAATGCATCCCGCCTGCTTGCGTATAAAACGATAGAGCATTTTGAAGTCAATATCGATCACCTTGCCGATCTCATTCATCGGAACCCCATCATCGCCACCGTTCTTGCCCCGGTCATCGGTTATGACAAGACTGCGGAAGTTATAAAAAAAGCACGGAAAGAAAACAAGACCGTAAAACAGGTCGCAGTCGAAATGCAGTATCTCACGGCGGAAGAGGCAGAGAACATCCTCAATCCATACCTCATGACCAGGCCGGGACTTCTTTAAGAGAACACGCCGAGTAGTGGACTATTTTGAGAATGCTCTACAAGGCAAAGTAAGATTCCCGATAAAAACATTCGGGAATGACATCTTCCTCTTTTGTCATTCCCGCGGATTGTTAGCGGGAATCTTAAAATAGCCCACCACTCACTTCTGAAATGCGATAATTTGATCGGATAATTTGCGTACATTGTGTGTTCAGAAGGCAAATTGCCCTGCTCAAGGGCACGCACGAAATCCCCAAATTAACGAGAGAATGACCATGACGACATCGAACGAAACGACACAGAAATTACCATTAACGAAGCGACCCGCATGGAAGGCGCTTGAAAACCACTATCAGAATATCCATGAGACATCCATGCGCACTCTGTTCGCTGAAGATCCGCATCGGGGCGAGCGGTTCGTTGCGGATGGCGCGGGCGTTCATCTGGATTATTCAAAAAACCGCATCACCGATGAAACCGTTCAGATGCTGGTCCGGCTTGCCGTGGAATGCGGCCTCCGGGAAAACATCGATGCGATGTTTAGCGGTAAAAAAATTAACATCACCGAGAATCGGGCAGTCCTTCACACCGCATTACGGATTCCCCGGACCGGACGGCTTCTGGTTGACGGAAAGGATGTCGTGTCCGAAGTCCATGCCGTCCTGGATAGAATGGGGACCTTCTCTGATAAAGTCCGGGCCGGACAGTGGCGGGGATTCACCGATAAGCCAATCCGGAACATTGTCAATATCGGCATTGGAGGCTCGGATCTGGGCCCGGTGATGGCGTATGAAGCATTGAAACACTACAGCCAGCGGAACCTGACCTTCCGGTTCGTTTCCAATGTCGATGGAACGGATTTCGAAGAGGCAGCCCGGGATCTCAATCCGGAAGAGACATTATTTATCGTTTCTTCGAAAACATTCACCACGCTCGAAACCATGACCAACGCCCGGACTGCGCGCTCCTGGACACTGAATGCCCTCCATGATGAGAAAGCCATCGCGCGTCATTTCGTTGCCGTCTCGACCAATGGAGCAGAGGTGACGAAGTTTGGCATCGACACGGAGAATATGTTCGGCTTCTGGGATTGGGTCGGCGGGCGGTATTCGATGGACTCCGCGATCGGCCTTTCGACCATGATCGCAATAGGTCAGGATAATTTCCGGGCCATGCTTGCCGGTTTTCATTCCATGGATGAACATTTCCGGACTGCACCATTCGATAAAAACCTGCCGGTGCTTATGGGACTTCTCACGATCTGGTATAATAATTTTTTCGGCGCACAAACAACTGCCGTGCTGCCGTACGACCAGTACCTCAAACGATTTCCCGCATATCTTCAGCAATTGACGATGGAGAGCAACGGGAAGTATGTCACCGTCGACGGTAAGCGCGTCGATTACGAAACCAGTCCCATTTTCTGGGGTGAACCGGGGACGAATGGCCAGCACTCGTTCTACCAGATGATCCATCAGGGAACGAAACTCATCCCATGCGATTTTATCGGATTTTGTAAACCTCTGAATCGATATCCCCATCACCACCAATTGCTTATGGCGAATATGATCGCACAGGCAGAGGCGTTGGCCTTCGGATGGACAGCGGAACAGGTGAAAGCCGAAGGATCACCCGACTGGCTGGTGCCCCACCGGACATTTGAAGGCAACAGGCCGTCGAATACCATTCTGTGCGACGAACTGACACCGCACATACTCGGCGCGTTAGTCGCTCTGTATGAACACAGTGTGTTTACACAGGGAACGATCTGGAATATAGATTCGTTTGATCAATGGGGAGTGGAATTGGGGAAAGTCCTGGCAAAACGAATTATTCCAGAACTTGAAAACAGCGCAGCATCGCCGCTGGGGCACGATAGCTCGACCAATGCCCTCGTTACGCATTACCTCAGGGTAAAAAAGGAATAATGCGAGAGGAGCTCGATCATCGTCAATGTTCAGCGGCAGGATTTTTTTTGAAATTGACGATTATGGAAGGAGTAATACCATGGATAAAAATCCGTTAGTCTCACTCGAGCAATTGGGTCAAAGCATCTGGACAGATTTCATCAGCCGGGCCATGATTGAAGGAGGCGGATTGCAGCAATTCATTTTAAATGACGGGGTCACCGGTGTGACCTCCAATCCTTCGATCTTTCAAAAGGCTATTGCTGAAAGCCACGATTATGATGATGAAATACAGAAGCTCGCAGACAAAGGCAGGACCGTAGAGGAAATTTACGAGATCCTCACGGTCGAAGATATTCAGCATACGGCGGATATCCTGCGCCCGACGTATAACCGGCTACAGGGGTCGGATGGGTATATCAGTCTTGAGGTGTCGCCCAAGCTGGCACATGTGACGGACGGAACAATCGACGAAGCACGAAGACTCTGGAAAAAGGTGGGCCGCCCCAATGTGATGATCAAAGTACCGGGAACAGAAGCCGGAATCCCTGCCATCCAGCAGCTGATAGAGGATGGGATCAATGTGAATATCACCCTTCTGTTCGGACTTCCCCGTTATCGCCAGGTTATTGAAGCATATATAAGCGGTCTGGAATCCCGGATCAGCCGCCGGCAACCCATAAAAGATGTCTCTTCCGTTGCAAGCTTTTTTCTCAGCCGCATCGACGTTCTGGTCGATCCGCTCCTTGGGGATATAGTCCAAACCGGCACTCCAGACCCG
>RPQN01000189.1 GCA_003819715.1 Ignavibacteriota bacterium
AAATCAAATGATTACTTAAAAAATACGGAAATTTGCAGTAAAACTTTAATTCGACTTCCAATTTATCCATCGCTAGTTGAAAGATCGGAAGAAATAATAAATGTTACGCAAAATGTATTGAACAAAACCCTATAATCAATAATGATCAAAATACTTTATTATCAGAATTGATTTAAGGTATCAAAAGGATCGATGATTTGCGTTTGAAATAAGATTGGCTATTAGAAAGTTCTGGGCTCGATAGAAGATAAACGCACCTTTAACAGTAAATAGCGAAGAATATGAAATGAATTACGGAGTACGGATTGACGAATGAAGATTAGGGAAGTGAGGGGAGGAAGGAACAATGTCAAAATTCATATTTATTTGTTATTAAAAACATTTCTCTACATTCTTTTCGTTTTATATTTTAATTTCTGAAAGAGAATCATTTTCAGGAATAGTTACAGAAAGGTTGAATACCCATCGAAAAGTATGTATAATAAGTGAAATTATGTGAGGGTTTTTCATTTGAAACAGCTGATTCGACGCAACTGGCGAGTAATTTTCATTTTCATTACGATTGTAATTGATGCCCTCGCGATCGGAATAAGCGGCCTCGCAGCATACTTCATTCGAGAACAGCTTTTAAATTTTCCTCCGAAACCAACTGAGCAAATTTTCGGCGTCGTTGTCTACTCGGGAGCAGTGCTCATCGGTTTTGCTCTCGTCCTTGGGCTCTACCGGGCGTCATTTCGAATGGATGTGTTGGGACAATATAAACTGGCGATGAGGGCGTATTTCTTCTCTGTTCCTGTCGTTATTTCGACGTTCTATTTCTTCAAGTGGTTTCAGCTCCCCCGGGTCTTTACTACACTCTTTTTTATCTCTGTTTCCGTGGTGTATGTAATTGGGAGGATTCTGCTGCGTAAGTTCGATGTCTCCATGCGGAATAGAGGATTTGGCATGGAACGTACACTCCTTATCGACCAGGGAGGAGGAGGATCATTCTTATTCCGGAGATACGATCTTTTGCCTGAATTCGGATATAATGTCGTTGGCATAACGCTCTGGAACGGCACACCGATGGAAAGCCACGACTATAAGTCGATCGAGGTCACTCACTGCCATACCGTTGAGGAATTGAAGTGTATCATTCAGGACAAATCAATCAAACAGGTCATCATCACCACATTTGAGATGCAGACTGAAAGGTTAACGGAAATTATACAGGCATGCCGGGAAACCAGCACGAAGCTCAGGGTTCTCTCGCAAGAATCGGAGGAATTATTAAGGTTCGCACATGTGAGAGACCTTGCCGGAATTATTTTGTTCTCGACACCCAGAATAAAGATCGAAATAACAAAACGCGCGGTAAAGCGGGCGTTTGATATCGTGGCTGCAATTTTGGCTCTAATTATTATCACTCCCATATTCGTTATTACCGCTGCGGCAATATTCTTTGAGTCCGGACGGCCCATATTTTTTTATCAGAGCAGGGCAGCGATCAAAGGCGGGAAAAGGTTCAATTTCTACAAATTCCGCAGCATGGTAAAAGATGCAGACGTGCTGAAAGAATCACTTCTTGATATGAATGAATCGGATGGAGCGCTCTTCAAAATCAAAAATGATACGCGATTGACGGGGGTGGGAAAGATAATTCGAAAATTCAGCATCGATGAATTGCCGCAGTTTGTGAACGTGATCAAAGGCGATATGAGCATTGTAGGCCCGAGACCGCTGCCCGTAGAAGACCTGGATAAGGCGGAAGAGACAAAAGATTTTTGGAAATCTATCAAGGATCGGGAAAAAGTAAAACCTGGAATTACAGGATTATGGCAAATATCAGGGAGAAGTAATATCGGGTTTAAAGAAATGATTTGGCTTGACCTTTATTACATAGAAAATCAGTCGATTTTGTTTGATCTGGAAATTTTGTTTGAGACGATACCGGTTGTACTATTCGGAAAGGGTGCCTACTGAGAAGAGGCGGGTAGAGTTCTTAGTTAATTAGTGCGTCGTTCGTAGTTGGTGAGTGCGTAGTTAAGATGGTAAAAAAGTTGTAGTTGGTTAGTGCGTGGTTAATAATTCATGGTTTCACTGGGAGGTTGAACTCATGAAGATCGATAGATTTGAAGAGATTGAATCATGGAAAGGGGCAAGAGATTTAACGTCAGAGATATATAGAATGACGAAAAAGGATGGATTTGTCAGAGACTTTGGATTAAAAGATCAGATACAACGTGCGAGCGTATCGATAATGGCGAATATAGCCGAAGGATTTGATTCAGGTTCAAAAAGGAATTTTATTCTTTTTCTCAATTACGCATATCGTTCAGCTTCAGAAGTTCAATCGTTGCTTTATGTTACACTGGATTGTAACTATATAACACAAAACGAATTTGAGTTTGCCTATAAAAAAGCAACTGATATTAAGAATCTGATTGGCGGGTTTATTAAGTATTTGCGAAAATAATTAAGAATTAACCACAACGAACTAAGCACTCCGCACTAAAGCACTCTCACCACGAACTAAAACACTACGCACTAGTAACACAATCCTTCCACGTAATCCTTACTCCCGTCATTCACCCAGGCATCAAGCTGCGCGGGGTCTTTTAACTGCTGGCCGCGGATGCGGGGGACGACGACATAACCGCATTGAACTCCGGTCAAAGCACTCATATCACTCCATAATTTCTCGATCTGCGCAACAGGATAAATATCTTCTTGACCATGTCCCCAGCGATATTTAACATCTTTAATTGTCACGTAGGTCGGCGTATGCCGGGCAACATTCCGGATCGCTTCGGTAAGCTCCGCTTCTGACTTATGAATGAGATCTTCACGCACCAGTCCAAATATGTTTAACAGTTTATCAACGTTGATCCAGGTGGTCATACTGTTGTAATAACTTAAACCAAACTCATCCTCTTCCCGCGGCTGGGCCAGACCTTCCAGTATCCTGACTTTTCCATTGATGCGGGCCAATCCGCCGCCGCGGTCTTCAATGCGACGTGGGATCACTTCGAATGTTAAGGCATTTCCGGATTTCATGTGATAGTCCAATATTTCCGGCGAGAGATTCACTCCGAGCGTGTCAATATTGTGAAGAAGAAGATGCTGGAGGTGAGGATGTTCCTGTATCACCCGGGCAAGTGTCCCGTTCCGGATTAAATTCGGTACTTCATACCAGTGCCCCAGAGGCGTCAATCTTTGCAGCGCGATATTATCGGTATAATCGTTCCCTTCGCCTTTGGTCTTTGCCCAGCGGATCAGTGTTTCGTGCAGCGCTTCCAGGACTTTCTGTTTATTCTCGTCCAGTTTTTCCTGGAGCATTTCCTCCCATAAAAATCTTAAATCCCGTTCGGTGGGGATAAATCGCTGCCCGATGGATTTCCCGGGAGAGAGATACACACTCACGGACAAATTATAGTCCTTAGTTCGTAGTAATTTAGTTTCGATAGGTGTATGCGTGAGATAACTTGTGGCGATAATAAAGGGAATAGAAGCGTTGAACTTTTCAGATGTTTTTTTGCATTTCGTCAGATGAATCTCTAAAAATGACCGGTGCTCTCCCTTCATCGGTATAAACGGATTAATCGCTTTTATGACGCCGGCGCCTTTGGTCCAGCGGCTGCCCACGCCGGCAGCCAGACAAACGAGGCCGACCTTAGAATGACGTATGGCATCTGCTCCGTTCTGATCTTTATCGTCCAGCGTGTTCGCGAAAATGATGTCCGAAGGCAAAACATCTTCTATGGTCGTCTCCGATGGCAGCCGGTTCCGGTTTAATCCAATTCGGCCCTTCCGCAGGTCGGTACGCATTTGTTCATGCTGAATCGCATCGAAGCCGTTTTCTTTTTTGATCCGCTCCGCTTCCTTGTCCTGAATTTGTTTTTCAGAGATCTCCGCTTTATCGGAATATTGAAACACGTTGCCGATAATGGAGCGGAGGATGGGGAATGCTTCGTCATGCTGTGCAATCTTTTGAGAGAACAGGTCAATTTCAGCTTTTCGCAAATCGGGTATGGTTGTTGAATCCAGACGAGCCAGTTGAGGGACCAGGAGAGCATAATAGTTTCTCGGCATCAACGCGCTGCCGCCGGTCAGGAGATTGGCATCCGTGCCTTTTGCATTGATGGCAAAATTATAAATCACCGGGTTCATTGCAAAAGGCAGAGATTCCTGCAATTCGTTTTTTGTCTCCTGGAGAATCGTCAACAATTTGGATTTGGCATCTTCATAAATACCCGGATCGACGAATATGCCCATACCGCCGCCGGACATTCCCCCCAGCATCAGGAATCCCCAGTAGTTGTCCTTGAATTCCGATTGCGCTCTCTTAATAATCAATTCAGTAAAATGCGTCGTCGACCAAGGGATAATTGTTTTAATCGGGTCATTAAAATTCCTGGATGTAAGGGATGCCAGGAGTTTGATATCCCCCGATTTCAGCGATCGGGCGATTTCGTCATAAAGTGTGTTTGCCCGCTGCCGTGCATCCCACTCGCGGGCCAGACGCAGGAGATATTTCTCCGTCACCATCTCGAGAATAGGTCCGACATTGGAAGCCATGCCGCCGTGCATGAGTATCAACGACGAAGCAATTCTCTTCTCAAATTCGGGATGAACGCTCTTGTTTTCCAATATCGTATGACGGGGGAGGAGACAGCCGCGGCTGATATTGAATTCCGCATCTCCCTCATGGGCAAGGACTCCCTCAATCGCTTTGATTCCCGGCCATACACCGCCTGAATCCTGCCAGCCGCCCCCGGATCCGCCCAACCACTCGCCAAGAATCGCGCGTGAAGCAATAATGTCCCGTTCCTGCTCAAGCGGCGTCCCTTCCAGCGACTGTATCTGCTTTGTCGCCCGCATGAGGATACTGATCATGGAAGCCAGCAAATTTGTTGAAACTGCCAGGCGCGAGCCTTTGGGGATATCGTTCACTTTTGTAACGAGCTCGATTCCCAGTCCGGGCGAGAGAATCTTATCGAGGATTTCCTTTATGGTAAATCGTGTCCCCTCAAACGATGGCGGGATAAATCCGGATGCAATGACCGCGGCTTTTAATAACCCGAGGTAATCATTTCCGAAATTAAACAAGTCTGCAAGAGTGGATATATCTTTTGTATCATTCAGGTCGAGAGAGGTCATGCGGATAACCGGTTCATCGATGACCCGCAGATAGGTTTCAATCGGGGATTTTATTTCCGAGTCGCGGTCGAATATGCCCAGATCGACTGAAACATTGATAACGCGCGCACCTTCCGGGTAATCCATCCCAAGGAAAAATATGTCCGACCAGCAGCTATGCGTAAGATCCATCCGGACCGGAGTTTTTTCGCAGAGGAGAGGGAACAGATGCGTGTTGTCGGATTGCTGCATTAACCGCGGGTGAATTTTTAACGGGTGTTCATCGGGATGCCCGACACGGAACATCCATTGATTGCCGTCTGATGAACGGACGCTTTTTCGGACCTGATCCGCCAATACCTGAAAAGTATTCTGATGATACGTCTCCGCCAGACAGCTGATCAGGTTTTCATTCGATTGCCTGCCTTCAGATTCATGAAATATGGACAGCGCCTGTTCGAAGTTTCGGACGAGAAGATTTTTATAGCCCTCAATCGGTATTTTCCCCGTCGGCCGGATTGTTTTTGCGTCGAGTAAATAGAACCTGTATGCCGCATAGAGAAATATCGATGCCCGGACTTTTTCATAGAGGTTCGTTGTTGATTTGCGGAAAACTTCCAATTCGTCAAGATAATTATTGATCTGCGCGGGTGAGAGATTTTTGCATAATTCGTGAAACGGAACGTCACGTGTTTTCGAGTCCGGGGAAGTTATGGTTTTGATGAATATGTTCATGAAGATTATGAGATGATAAGATTATGAGATATTGAGATTATGAGCCTATGAGCCAATGAGCATATGAGCAAATGAGCTAACAAACTAAGCACTAAGAACAAAGAACTACGAACAAAAGACATTGAGAAGTTGAGATTTTTAGATTAAAAGATTTTGAGCCATTGAGCAGTTAAGTCTATGAGTCTATGAGCTAACAAACAAAGCACTAAGAACTAATTAACTACGCCCTCTTAACCACGCACTACGCACAAAGAACTACGCACTACGAACTAAGCACTAACTAACCACGAACAAAGCACTACGCACCAAAGCACTTAATCTTTTCTATAATCGGCGAGAGTCTGGAGGAGGGTGGTTAAGACCTCATCTCTCATTTTTCCAGCAAGTCCCAGCGCTATTTGCGCCTGTAATAATCCGAGTTTTTTACTTGTGTCGTACCGTTTGCCTTGAATTTCCAGTGCAAGGTATTTTTCATTCTTTGCCAATTTCTGCTGAACAGGGGTCAGTAAGATAGCAGCCTGGGATTTTCCCTTGCCGGCCGATGACTGGATTTCTTCAGATAAAAGATCGAACAATACCGGTTGAAAAACGTACATCCCGAAAAAGCATAAATAATATCCGGCGCGTAACCCGGCGGTTTTCAATTCTAGTTCAGCCTGGCTGATAGACGGTTTTTCGATTATCTTTTCAATTTGATAGACCCCGCTGTACGTTTTAAAATTTCTTCCTGTCAGTGTCCCGTATTTGCTTATCTGGTGTTCGATAGTAGGATTAACGGCGGCAAACGAGCATTTTTCTTCCAATGCGGGGTCGATAATCTGCCTCGAGCAGTGTTTCTCAGGGAGACTGGAAATTGAAAGATAATCTCCGTGCAGAAGTAAAAATGGTTCGTTTTTGACAAATTCCTTTGCCTGATAGACCGCATGGCCGTAACCGAGAGGTTCCGATTGAACGACAAACGTCAGCCGGTCCAGTATGTTTTTAATGCTTTGCGCCTGCGATTCCGCCCAGCCGTTTTGATGATGAATTTTAAGTGATGTTTCATAAAGTGTGTGAAAGCTTTCCAGATATCGTTCTGCATCTCCGGCAGCGCAGATAATGCAGATCTCTTCAATACCGCTTTGGAGGGCTTCTTCCGCAACAATTTGAATAATCGGTTTATTGACGCCGTCGGTATCGATCACCGGGAGCATCGATTTTTGCACCGTTGTGGCAGCCGGATACAATCGCTCATTCCGTGCAGCAGCAGTAATGACAGCTTTTTGGATTTTCATGTAATTTTAGTGAATAGTAAATAGTGAATGGTGAAGAGTGAATAGTAAATAGATTAGAGATATAATGTAGAGATTAATGATATTTCATATAAGGCACAATAGGTAGGTGAGTAGGCGAGCCGATGAGCCTATGAGTCGATGAGTCGATGAGGAGTTAAAATGGTAATATTTGTTTATTAATATTGTTCACTCCTTACTCCTTACTCTTTACTGTTTACTTGCCCCGTAGGGGCAAAATATTTATAGCATAATTAAAAGACAGGATTTAAGCTCCGATAGGAGCGAAATATAACGCTCCTCCGGAGCTCCCGATCGCTTTGAGGAATATTTTATAAACATTGAGATCCTACGGAGCTGAAGAATGGGTATGAAGTTGAGCAATTGAGCAGATGAGTAGGTGAGTCTTTGAGTAATTGAGCCAATGAGCAGATGAATAGATAGCAATCCGATTGGTGATAGGATGCTGCCAAGAAATATTCCGTCATTGCGAGCCCGACGACTTGCCTGCCTCTGTTTGACGAGAGTCGGGCGAAGCAATCTCGCTTTTTCCCAGGCCTGAGATTGCTTCGTCTTCCGATCGACTGCGTCGTTCGGAATCCTCGCAATGACCGAATAGAGAGGGCTGTGCGGTCCCACTCTCTCGTCATTGCGAGCCCGACTAACTTGCGCACCATGGTAGTGGCGGGTCTGGCGAGAGTCGGGCGAAGCAATCTCGCTCCTAATATAAAAGAAAAACGAGATTGCTTCGTCTCCCGTTCGACTGCGTCGCTCGGGATCCTCGCAATGACCGAATAGAGAGGGCTGTGCGGTCCCACTCTCT
>RPQN01000190.1 GCA_003819715.1 Ignavibacteriota bacterium
AATGGCGCCGGAAAAACGACCATGATGAATCTCCTGGTCGGGTATTTAAATCCGGAGAGCGGCACCATCACGATCGATGGCGAACAAGTGACGCAGGATGCCCTGGAAATCCGCAAGAGTATTGGATTTGTCCCCCAATCACTTGCGTTATATGACGAATTAACGGCGCAGGAAAATCTGGAATTATTCGGACAGCTGTTCGATATCCCTCGGAAACTATTACTCGAGCGCATTCAGGATCAGCTCCATGCCGTTGAACTGTTCGAGCGGCGGAAAAATAAAGTAAAAACATTTTCCGGAGGGATGAAACGACGGCTGAATATGATCGCGAGCCTGCTCCATGAACCGAAAGTGCTGCTCTGCGATGAACCGACAGTCGGCGTTGACCCTCAATCACGCAACGCCATTTTTGATTTTCTCACCTCCCTGAACAAACAGGGGAAAACAATCATCTACACCACGCACTACATGGAAGAAGCGGAACGGCTTTGCAGCCGTATCGGGATCATCGACCATGGAAAAATCATTGCATTAGGGACGATCGATGAACTCCTCGAGAAGCTGTCGTATGAAGAAACTATTGCGATCATCAAGAATCCGTCCACGGCAAAGAATAAAACCGTGTTCGAAAAATTCGGAACACTCATTGAAGAAGACGACCGCTACGAACTGAAGCCGGCCGATGGATTCCTCTTGTCGGGTTTTTTTGCATCCCTGGAACAACAGGGGATTCATTACTCATGGGTTGAATTGAAACGCCCGACATTGGAGGCGTTGTTTCTCCAGCTGACAGGAAGGAGGCTGCGGGATTGAAACAGATCTATCGGCTGTTCAAAAGCTCGTACCGAATTTTCTGGAACGACAAGGTCTCTGTCGCGTTGACGTTCATTGTGCCGCTCGTGCTCATGAGCATCTTTGGCGCGGTCTTCGGCGGATCGGGATCGGGCCCCCAGGGGATTCGCCTTGCCGTCTTGAATCAAAGCAACGCCCCGGTCGCAAAACGGATTGAATCATCGCTGGATACCCTCAAAACGTTCCGGATCATCAAGTCATTCCAGACGGACTCCGGAAAGACCGTTATGTTCGATACACTTTCCATTCAGGACTATGTCCGCAGCGGCAAGGCGGCAGCGGCGCTTGTTCTTCCCCCTGATACCTATGCCGATACTTCGGTCGGACTGTATGTCAAATTCTATTACGATCCGAAGAATGACATGGAGATGCAGACGGTGAAGGGATTCATCCAGCAGGTGGTCTTCAGCCAGTTTCCATCGGTGATCGTCCAAAGCAGCCTCCGGCAGGCCGAGCGTTATTTGGGGATGAAGAACGGCAGTGCATTCAATCGCACCATGGCTTCTCTTGTTCATAAATATTTCGATGTCGATACCAATATCCTGCTCCATCCCACACTGTCCGATTTTTCAGACGGCAGCAAAGATTCTTCCGGAAGAGAAACTAATATCCTGAATCAAATTGTGCAGATTGAAAGTCAGCAGCTGATCGGGAAAGAAATGAAGAATCCATGGGCGACGCGGAGCGTCGGCGGATGGGGCATTATGTTTCTCATGTTTACCCTGACCGCAACGTCTTCCTCATTGTTCGATGAACGGAAATCCGGAATCCTCATGCGAATGCTGACCTCTCCGGTCTCGCGGACTCAAATTCTCTGGAACAAATATCTGTTCAATTTATCGCTGGGGATCATTCAGTTGCTCTTCATGTTCACTTTCGGATGGATCATGTTCCAGGTGGATATTTTCTCAAACTTTTTAAATCTTATGCTCATTATTCTTGCGTCGTCGGTCGCGTGCACGGCGCTCGGGATGCTGATCGCTTCTTTTTCACAAACCCGCCAGCAGGCGAATGGTTTGGGGACACTGTTGATTTTGAGCATGAGCGCCATTGGCGGTGCATGGTTTCCCACGTCATTCATGCCTTCGACGATACAATTCTTCAGCAAATTGACATTCGTCTACTGGTCGATTGATGGGTTTATGGAAGTGCTCTGGCGGGGTGTCGGGTTCGCCTCGATTATTCCCCACCTTGCTGTGTTATTCGGTATCGGCACCATCCTGAATATCGTCAGTGTACGTCGGTTTAGGAAAGGACAACTCTTTGACTAAGCATTTCGTTATGACCCGCATCAATCTCGTCCATCACGGACCCCATTCCTGACTCTGGAGGCGCTCCTGTGAAACGGATTATCATCTGTTGTGATGGGACATGGAATACTCCCGACAAAGAAGAAAACAATATTCCCTGCGAGACGAATGTCGTTAAAATTGCCGATGCGGTAAAAGAGTCCGCCGGAGATTCAACACGACAGCTTTTGTACTATCACCCCGGCGTCGGTACGAGGGGCTCTCTTTTTCATCGGATATTTGACGGTGCTACCGGGACCGGGATCTCACAAAATATTCTCGACGCCTACCGCTATCTTATCCTGACGTATGAACCCGGAGACGAACTGTTCATGCTCGGCTTCAGCCGCGGAGCGTTCACCGTCAGGAGCCTGGCCGGTCTCATCCGGAATAGCGGTATTCTGCAGCCGAAGATGATTCACATGATCGGGAGGGCATATCGGCTCTATAAATCCCGGAAACTCTCGGCGCATCCGAATAGTAAAGAAGCCGTGTTATTTCGAAAAACATATGCGGTCGCCGACATCACTCCGATCAAATTTATCGGGGTCTGGGATACGGTCGGGGCCCTCGGAAATCCGCTGTTGATCAATACCGTGCTGAGCAAATTCAGCTTTTCGATACTGGGAAATCAGTTCCATGATACCGATTTAAGCTCGCACATAAGTTTTGCGTACCAGGCACTCGCGATCGATGAGAAACGGAGAAGCTTTCAACCGACACTCTGGAAAAAACAAACAGGATCGCTCCATCAGGTGTTAAAACAGGAATGGTTCGCCGGTGTCCATTCGAATATCGGGGGCGGCTATCCGTCCACCGGACTGTCGGATATTGCACTCCGCTGGATGGTGAAGAATCTGGAGGAATGTTCGCTGGAGTTACGGGAGATTCCATGTCATCCTCAGCCTGATGGACAATTAATGGATTCCTGGATATTCCCGTATACGCTCATTCAATGGTTTCCTTCATATCGGGTGATTGAGAAAGATACAGATGGCGATGAATTCGTGGACGATTCTGCGATGATCCGTTACGATAATAAGGTTCTCAACTATTCGCCGAAGAACCTCGTAGAATATCTTCAGAGGAAATGAATGGAGTCATCTGCATTTTTCTCATGTTGTGAATGAGGAAGACCGCTGCGGGAATCGAATGTGTCTGGAAAGAATTTCTCCAGGTGAAAATCCTTGATGATGCCCCATGGAACAACGGCTGTTGATTTATTTTTTAGTGCATCGGGAGAGAACTTCCATTATGTTATACCTGTATCCATTATCCAGAAAGAAAGTTGAATCCGATGAATGTGTCTTTAACAAACATAAGAATGTACGTTGTTTCCGCTGTTCTCAGTCTCCTGCTTGCGACATTCACTGCCGATGCATCTGTAAAATCCTACTCCACTGATGCCAGGGGGATCACCTGCACGCTGGATGCAGGGCTTCTGAAAATCATGGTCTGCAAAGAGGATCTCATCGAAGTACAATATACGTCGCTTGATGCCTTCACATCAAAATCATCTCTGGTTGTCACGAACCAGTGGAGCGTCGTTCCGTCGTTTACCGTCACCGAGCTCGCGAATGAAATTGTAATGGCGACAGGAAAAATAAAGATCAGGGTGAATAAGGCAACGAATTCAATCCGGTATACCACTTTGACCGATGCCGTCATTCTTGCTGAAGACGATTCTGTCGGGAAGGGCATGACCGCCGCTACCGTTGCCGGTATCAACACCTATAATTGCTCGACGCTGTTTCAATCGCCGGGGGATGAAGCATTGTTTGGCTTGGGGTGCCACCCCACAGATGCCGGCGCGATGAATTACAAGGGCCGCAATCAGGACCTGGCGATTCAATATATGACGGGCGCAATTCCGGTACTCCTGTCCAGTAAAGGATTTGGATTGATGTGGGATAATTATTCCGCATCCAATTTCTACGGCGCCGAGGCATCAAATACGAAATTTAAATATGTCTCGGAAAGCGGTACGATGGTGGATTATTATTTTTTTTACGGGCCGGAATTCGATCATATCATTGCGCTGTATCGTGAAGCGACCGGTCAGGCGCCGATGTTCCCCAAATGGGGGTTCGGGCTTTTTCAATCCCAGGATCGATATCAGTATCAAACCGAAGTGTTGTCCGTAAAAAACAATTATCGAAACAATAAAATCCCTGTCGACGGTATTGTCCAGGATGGGTATTACTGGGACCCCGCTCTTATCGGAACTCATATATTCAATTCCGGCCGGTATCCCGATCCCAAGGGAATGGTTGATTCCCTGCACAAAGCCAATATTCATGGAATGATTTCCATCTGGCCGGTCTTTGGCAGCGGGACAAATAATTACAATGAATTGAAAACCGCCGGTGCATTGACCGATATATTATGGGATGATGTCATGACTCATCAAAAGGATACTTATTATGATACACACAGCGAAAGTGCACGCGATTTGTATTGGAGGCAGGCATTTACAGGATTGATCTCTCCCTATGGCTGGGATGCATGGTGGGTCGATCAATGTGAACCTGATAATGGCGGCGATCTGGACGCCCGCAGGAAAAGCACATTCGCCATCGGCAAAGGGATTGATTATTTTAATACCTATTCTTTGACGCATACCATCGGGCTATATAAAAACTGGCGCAGGGATGTACCGGAGAAACGGGCGCTGTTCCTGGTGCGTCAGGCATGGGCGGGGCAGCAGCGGAACGCCGCAATCCTTTGGACCTCCGATATCACGAGTGAGTTCAGTTCGTTTAAAATTCAGATACCGCAAAGCCTCAATGCGAGTGTTTCGGGTATTCCGTATGTGACCTCCGATATCGGCGGATACCGCAGTACGCAATGGGGCGCTCCGGATTGGAGAACAGCGGCCAACAGGGAATTGTTCACCCGCTGGTTTCAATTCGGAACGTTCTCTCCCATATTTAGAATCCATGGAAAAGGAGAGAGAGCTTTGTTTTCAAGCAACTGGGATGCGAACACAAAATCTATTTTGTTAAGTTACGATAATCTCCGGTACCGGCTTCTGCCTTACATTTATTCCCTTGCATGGAAAGTGACGAGCGAAGGGTATACGATGATGCGGGCACTCGCGTTTGATTTTCGATCCGATGCGGCGGTTTACAACATTAAAGATCAGTATATGCTCGGTCCGGCCTTTCTCGTCAATCCGGTCACGACCCAGTTTTACAGCGGCGGATCGACTGCCGCAAAAACGAGAAGTGTCTATCTCCCCGGTTCGACGATCTGGTATAATTTCTGGACAGGTGAACGACTTGCAGGAGGGCAGACCATTGACGCACAGGCTCCGATCGAAACCATGCCTCTTTTTGTAAAAGCGGGATCGATTGTTCCGATGGGTCCGTTTCTCCAGTACGCAACCGAAAAACCGGCCGATACATTGGAGCTTCGAATTTATCGGGGTGCAGACGGACAATTCACCCTCTATGAAGATGAAAACGATACCTATCAATACGAGAATGGGCAGCATTCGATTATTCCATTTACTTATCATGATTCGTCGAGACAATTGATCGTCGGGGCCAGGCAGGGAGCATTTCCCTCCATGCTGCAGGAAAGAGTTTTTAATGTGGTGTGGGTCGACACGGGAAACGGCATTGGGATCCAATCGCCGGCAAAATTTGATACGGTCATCCGCTATAACGGCAAGGCGATGACCGTGACCTCGATTTCCGCCGGTTCATTTATCCCGGCAAAAGCAGCTCTGGATCAAAATTATCCCAATCCATTTAATGCATCGACGCGCATTTCTTTTTCCTTGCAGGAACGCAGCCAGGTGACGTTGAAGGTGTATGATCTTCTGGGAAGAGAAGTGAACGTTCTTGTCGATCAGGTCAAAGAGCCGGGCACCTACACCGTGGACTGGAATGCAAAAAATTATTCGAGCGGAGTGTACCTTTACAGGCTTCAAGCAGGTGCTTTTGTCAAGACAAAATCCCTGCTCCTGCTCAAGTAGCGATGTTCCTCGGAACAGTGAATTTCGAGATGGTATCATTAAAAAATTATCATTCTACTTCTCATAACTGTATACTCATAACAAAAACGAAAGAACAAAAAATGAAACGATTACTCTTCATGCTGTTTGTGGTGACATGCGCTCAGGCACAGGAACAAAAATCTTTGAAATCGGAGCGGGATTCGTTGATCGCAGCCGCTAAGGAGATCATGGCGGCGCAGAAATATTGCGCGCTGGCATCGATAGATTCGGCTGGATATCCTGACGTGAGGACGATGAATCCATTCCCTCCCGAGGAAGATATGTCCGTCTGGATGGCAACGAATACCCGGAGTTTGAAAGTTCAAGAAATAATGAAGAATCCAAAGGTGAGTCTGTACTATGCGGATCATGCGAAGGCCATTGGCAACGTGACGATCACCGGTACAGCGGTTCTCGTCAAAGATTCAATGGAAATTGAGAAAAGAAAAAGAGAATATTGGAAGCAGGCGTTTCCTGATTGGCAATATCTGGTTCTCATTAAAGTGATTCCCGAACGGCTGGAAGTATTAAATTATAAATGGGGTAAATTTAATGGACCGGTCACCTGGGCGACCCCTGTCGTCGAGTATAAAAAATAAGGTCGGCACACATTCTGGCTCTGACTACGGATCTTCTATGCTTGAGGAGAATATGAATATGGAACTCTATCACCGGTTGGCGCTGAAGCTGGACAAGCTTCCAAACCGGTTTCCCTCAACTCCCAGCGGCGTAGAATTCCGGATGCTGGCGAAAGTCTTTGCACCGGAAGAAGCATTGATGGCATGTTCGATGAACCTGGAACCGGAATCGGCAGCTGCCATAGCCCAAAGAATGGGACTGGACCAGAAAGAATCCCGCGATACACTGAAACGGATGGTCGCCAAAGGGTTGGTCGATCTGCGGAAAGGTGAGGGGGAATTCACATATGCCCTGCGTCCGTTTGTTGTGGGGTTTTATGAAGGCCAGCTGTCGCGGATGGACCAGGAAATGGCGGAGTTGTTTGAACAGTATTACCACGAAACGAGGGGCGGCGTGCTGCGCCCGGCACCGGCACTGCATCGTATTATACCGGTCGGCAGGGCTGTTCCATTCAAAGTCCAGATCGATCCGTATGAGCAGGCAACCGCTCTGCTCGAGAACGCCCTTTCATGGGGAGTCAGGGATTGTATATGCCGTAAGCAGCAGCATTTACTGGGGAAAGGCTGTGATCATGCATTGGAAACATGCCTGGTCTTCGCACCGGTCAGCCATGCCTTTGACAGGAGTAAAGTAGACCGCGCGATAAGCAAGGAAGAGGCGCTGAGAATTCTTCAGGAGACCGAAGAAGCCGGATTGGTGCATTCATCCGGTAATTATCGGGATGGCGTAGAGTATATCTGCAATTGCTGTACGTGCTGCTGCGGGATCATGCGAGGGATAGCGGACTATGGCATTCTGAACGCCGTCGCACATTCGGATTTTCAGATTGCACTGGAGGAAGAGAAATGTTCCCAGTGCGGCGTCTGTGTCGACCGCTGTCATTTCCATACGCTCTCGATCCCGGATACTGTCCTGACATTGGAATTGAAACACTGTGTCGGATGCGGATTATGCGTGCTTTCCTGTCCGAATGAAGCCCTCCATCTGGAACGCCGTGGACCAGATCAAGTGCTCATACCACCCTCCGATATCAGAGAGTGGCGGGTGCAGCGGGGCCTTGCCGAGTGAGATGAGATATTTTCTTAGTTGATACAACTCCTTCCCCGTCTCTCCTCCTACGATGCACTAAGGCGGGGAGGAGGTTGG
>RPQN01000191.1 GCA_003819715.1 Ignavibacteriota bacterium
CAAAGGTGCGCTGGGTGGCAGTGTGAAAAATATTGGCGGGACTGTAAAGTTTGAGAAAAACGGGGATCAGACGATTCCTGCTGACTATACCTTTGAAAAACTCGAATGCACGACCGGCGGCAACAAGACATTCGCCGGTACGGTGACCGTCTCCGACTACATTAAAGCTGATGCGGCTGCGGTAAGAATCAGTACGTATAAACTCAAAGTGACCAGTCTTAACGCAAGCGCGATTCAGACAGCGAATGGCGGAACGATCGATTTCACCGCAGGCGAAGTGGAATATGCCGGGGCCGGTGCTCAAACAGTTTACGGAGCAGATTATAAAAATCTTACGATAAGCAGCGGTGGGGATAGGACCGCGAATACCAATGTACAGATCGCCGGCCTGTTAACGGTGAACGATAACCTTATTATGAACGGTGCCAATGTGCTGACCATGAAGAATGGTGCAAGTCAGCCCGTCTTTGCAGGCATAAAAGAAGTCAGGGGCAGCATGATGTGGGAAGCATATCTTGCCCAGGCGTATACATTCAATAATTCTGCAACCGTGATCACCTTCAGCGGAGCGGACGGTACGCGTACCTTCACGATAAAATCCCAGCCGGGTGTCAGTCCGACAAATTATGTGCTCGGGCACTCCGTGAAGCGTACGATCAATGTCTATCATTCAAATTGGAACACCGGTACTGCGGATGTACAGCTTTCCTATCTGCAGGGTGAAGTATCGGGTGCCATTGAAAATAAATTAAGAGATTTCAAAGACGGTATTGCCTCTGCAAAATTGTTGTCGGGAGTCCCATCGGCTCGAGCGGCGTCGGGAGCAGCATCACTTGGATATGTGAAGTATGCAGGCCTGACGTCACTCCAATTGACAAATTCGTCTGAGCTGGCAATGGATGATCAATTCTATCCAGTTGGTCCTCCGCCGCCAGTGCCGTCATTCATTTCAGTATTGAATGCCGCCTGGAATAGCAACACCACCTGGCAGGGCGGTGTTGTCCCAGGTCCAGCCGATAATGCGGTCATCAATACCGCCGTCACCATACAGGATGGAAATATCTATTCGGTCAACTCCATAACGATCAATACCGGGGCAGCAGTGAGCCTGCAAATTGGCGGTAGCAGTTCCGGACAGCTGAATGTTGGTGCAGGCGGCCTGACCAACAATAATGCGGTCAATGCGAGTGCGTTGGATATCCGCTCGAATGGTGCGTTGGAAATCACCGGTATCTTATCCAATAACGGCGGAATTTCGAACGCTGGAAGAATTACGGTTCAATAATTTGAAAAGTGATTCATGATCATGAAGAATTGGGAAAATATATTTTCACTCAAGAATTTATCAGTCGCCGTACCGGCGGCTCAGAAACTCATTTAAAGGTGGCCCTTATGGTCGCAAGATTCTATGAACATATTCCGCGATGCCGCATCCGTAACCGGATGCGACTGATGCGCACTGCCGTTCTGGCGTTCGCTCTTCTCGCGCTCTTCATCACCAATAGCCGGGCCCAGCATTTCATGAACGGGGACAGCGGGACCTACAAAGGTCCGGGCCTCTTTCAGGTAAGGGGTATTGCGAGCGGTTTACCGGACACGGTAACCGGTACGTTCGAATATTTTGGTGCGGATACACAACAGGTTGAAGCGAAAAACTATGAACATCTTCTGCTCACCGGCAGCGGAAGTATTAAAAGGACGACAAGTCATGACGTGAATATTCTCCAAAACATTGCTGTGAACAGCGGTGTAAAATTCGAGGTCGCTTCCACCATGACGCTCGATAAATTATCCGGAAGAATGGCCGAATCAGGTTCGGTGATCGGAAGGATGCAAAAAACAATTGATTTCAACCGAGGCAATAATTTTTCAGACTTTGGCGGAGTGGGGCTCGCTGTTGCATGGAATGGTCCAAAACCAGGCCGGGCAACCGTAACGCGAACATCCGGTACATCAATTTCGGTTAACGGAAAAACTTCCATACAACGGTTCTTTGACATCAATACGGCTGCCGATACGTTGTTGAATACAAATCTGACGTTTTCTTTCAACGTGAATGACCTCCACGGTCAGAATCCTTCGACCCTGGACCTCTGGCGGTCGCTGGATAACGGCGCTTCGTGGCGCCGGCAGCGGGTGTCCCGCAATGACAGCACGATTACACGAAGCGGAATGATGAATTTTGGTCCCCTTGAGCGATGGACGGCAGCTGATCGAAATAATATGTTAGGGATTGCTCAATATGAGTGGGAACCCGATTCGTTAAAACTGGTTGCGGGAAATAAACAGATCGGCCGTATCCGGAGGTTGCTGGATTCCGCCTTCGTTGCACGGGTTGTCGATGCATATAACCAGCCGATCCGCAATCAGATTGTCGGATTTATGTTTGCGAAAACGCCTGTCGGTGCAGTCGGACAAACGTTAACTTCCGACTCGGCGGTCACCGATTCCCTGGGTGAAGTGAAAACGAAAATCCAATTCGGGAACGCAAAAGGCGATTACCGGGTGATGGCCTATGTACCCGGAGTGCCGAGCGCCATTGATACATTTACCGCGACTGCGAGATTGTCGGTAGCCGTACTGCTCGCTTCGGTTTCCAGATCGGCTGACTCGGTGAAGTCCGTTCTTACACCGATTCAGATTACGGCAAAAGATGATGAGAGCACGGTGATATCGAAGACACCGATCGCATTCAGAATTACTGCACCGGATGCACACTACCGGATGAGTCAGGACACGGTGGTGACAGACACAGCGGGCAATGCGGTGGCAAGCATGGTGTTTGGAAAGAAATCCGGACCCGTTATTGTGAACGCGTATTCGACGGAAGATACGACTGCTCAAACAGCGATCGATCTCACGGCATTGCCGGGATCGGCAGCTAAAATCAACAACCTGCTCGGATCTGCTGCCCGCGATACCGTGATGAAGATGAAACAGTTCACTATCAATCTTTTCGATTCTGAGCTGAATCCGCGGCATGGAGATACCGTTCTTATTTCATGGACGAAACCTCCGGCCTCAACGCGGGATAGTCTCTTTACCGAATCGGTCATCATTGATACCAATGAGATCGTCACGGTCAAAGCGCGGCTGGGTGAAAAAGTAGGTCCATATCAATTAACGGCAACGGCGAAGAATAAGCCGGAATTATTTTCAACTCAAAACCTCACGGCGACGAATGATGTGCCGGCAAAAATCTCATCAGAATACGCCGTCTATGCAGATACGATTGAAGCAAGAATCCCGCAGCTCGCAGCGATCTTGAGTGATCGGTATGACAACGCAGTTGCCTCAACGCCAGTGAGGTATACGATTATCAGTCGGCCTGATGCAAATGCAGGCGGCATGGTTGACAGCGCGATGGTCCTGACGGATTCGACGGGCAGAGCCTCGACGGCGATCACACTCGGGACGAAGAGCGGAACATATCTGGTCGGTGCTCAGATGAATGGGATCCGGGACACGTTGAAGATTACAGCGAAACCTGGTCTCCCTCAAAAATTCTTCGCCGCTCAAGGGGTGAATCAGGCAAAGGAAATTTTGAATCCTCTTGACTCGCTTTTTAGTGTAAGATTGACAGACCGTGCCAATAACCCGATCCCGGACGATACCGTCTATTTTGCGGTGATCAATACTCCGGAATCGGCGGGCGGGCTCGCTTTGAGCAGGAATATTGCCGTGACGGATGCGAATGGGTATGCCTCTACGCAGTTGACGCTGGGCGATAAAATCGGAATGTACAAAGTTCAGGCTTCCTCCAGGAAGATCAATGGTGCGACATTGCCGGAATTCTCGGCATTTGCACTCCATGGTTCACCGAAAATGCTGGCATACCACGCCGGCCGGGATCAGGAAAAAGCTGTTCTCACATCCTTGGATTCCTTTGTCGTCAGGCTGAAGGATATTGGCGGAAACCCGGTTCAAGGGAAAGCGGTGACATTTGCTATCGTCGATACTCCCGGCGCTTCGTGGGGCCAGAAACTTTCCAGAGAAATTGCGGTGACAGATTCATTGGGTGAGGCAAAAACGGTATTGACCCTTGGATCAAAAGTCGGGCACTATAGTGTTGTTGCACGAACGGCAGAACTCCCGCCGGATAGCGTTGTCAGGTTCACTGCAACAGCAAAGGTGGGTACGGCAGCAGCTCTTGCGCAGCAGTCCGGAAATTATCAATATGGTCAGCTTGGTGATCCGTTGCAGCCGTTTGTGGTGCAGGTCCAGGACGCCGGCGGTAATTCCATTGCCCATACGGCAGTCACATTTACCGTGTTCGGCCGGCCGGACACCCTGACGAGGTTCGATTCACTGAAGACTTCTGAAATGGCCGCACGGGATTCCGTCGTTGTGATGTCCGATTCGAGTGGTTTTGCTTCCACCTCGTTGGTCCTGGGCAACCGGGTTGGCCGTTACCTTGTGAAAGCATCAAGTACAGGAGTGAAGGATACCATCTTTGCGGCAGAAGCTATTCTCCTGTTGGCCGACGTGAATCATGATAGTTATAGGAATATCGGCGACCTCACAGCACTCATCGATCATGCCCTCGGCAGGAACCTGCTGACGGGGTACAGGCTCTTGAATGCAGATATGTATCCGCGCAATTCAAACGGGACGACAGGTGATGGAATGGTTGATATCCGTGACGTTCAGGTCTGCCTTGACAGCTTGCTGAAGGGCGGATGGAACCCGACACGGGATTGGTTGAAATCCTTCAATGGGCCAATGGCAAAAATTGATGGAGGTTCACTGCCGGTCAGTTCTGGTTCGACGTTCTTGACGTCATTAACAGATTCCTGTTTCGTACAAACGACGCATCTTGGTTCACGGTTCTCGCTGAAGAATTCTGTCCCGATCAAGGGATTGCAGGCGGTGATCTATATGAAGAACAAGGCAACGCTCGATACGACCGATATTATTTTCTCCCGCGCGAGAATGATGAAAGTAAATGTGAAGAGCGTGGGGAAAGAGGTCAGCGTCATTTTGTGGAACGGGAGCAATGTTCCGATTGAACCGGGAGATTCTGCAATCTTCCGTCTCCCGATTCAGTTAACGGAAAATAATGTGGATTCGTTCAAGGTCCTCATGAGCTCGGGCTCGACCAATGAAGTGGTGCTCTTAAACGCCAAACAGGAAGATATCAGAAACGTCATCCCGCGCGATTGGATGTTATATCAGAATTATCCGAATCCGTTTAATCCGACCACCACGATTGAATTTGATGTGCCGGAGGTGATGGGGAAGATACCGCGGGCCGCAGTACAAATATTCAATCTCCTGGGCCAGCGTGTTCGGACGATCGAACGCGGCATCCATGACGCCGGACGGTATTCGGTCACCTGGGATGGAGCGAACGAACAGGGAGCACGGGTTGCAAGCGGAGTGTATTTCTATCGGCTGCTTGCCGGCGAATATGCGAGCACGAAGAAAATGGTGATGCTCAAATAAACAGCCATGCCCCGGAACAAGACCAGGTGAGAATGAATTATCGAAAGCGGCGAACAGCGGATAATCAAAGAGAGCGTCACGAGTGAATGATGAAGGAGAGAAATGAAGAATAAAATTTTTACTATGGGGTTCGTTGTAATCTTTTCCGGGCTGTTCGTTTCTTGTGCGACGACGAGCAGGTTCAGTCCCGGGAGCGGCAACAAGTACCGGTATACCTACAAGCTTATTTCACCGGCAATCAATTCTCAACTGATGTTCCGGGATGACAGCATCATCATTCAATTTAAATTTGACGATGCGGCGATTCAGTTCCAGCTTCAAAATATTTCTGAATCCAATCTGACAATCGACTGGAGCAAGGCCTCCCTGGGCATCAGCGGCAGATATTATCCTGTCCGTCATGCAACAAACTTTTATGGGGATACAAATCGTTCGAGTTCGGTCATGATGCCACCGCTCGGTTATCTTCGCGAGGTGGTTATTCCGCGCGATAATATCTATGATGACGGTGAAAAGTGGGTGGAATTGGATTTAGTACCGACAACGGACCGACGTTCTCCGCAGATACAGAAAACAATCCTGAAAAATGCAGGGCAACGCGTTAATCTGATTCTGCCGATGACGTTTGGATCTGTTGCGAGAAATTACAAATTCGATTTTCAAATTGATTCGGTCAAAAGGATTGCCTGGAAGGATTTCGCTCCGGTCAAACGGACGCCGGCTCCGCCTCATCCGAACCACGCCACTGCATTGGATCATGTCACCACCGCGGTGATCATGGTCGGCGTTCTGGGGTTTTCAGCATATGCCTTATCATTAAAGAAGAACCCGCCGGTTGAATAAATTGCCTTCCATGAATTGCGCTGCTGCCGTAAAAGTGTTCTCCATCATGCTGGTGTTCCTGGTGATGGGATGTTCACAGACACGAGAGCCCAAAAGAGCCAGTAATGAGTTCTTCAAACCGGTAACCGCCATTCCGAAACGGAATCATCCTGCTCCTGGTAAAGTCGCTAACACTCAGCCTAAGAAGCTGAAGGCACCATCCGCGGGTGAGCCGGTCATGGCGCGGGATTCGCTTTCATCTTTACCCCGGCGGGTCGAAGTTTTGACAGCGCGCTCTGATTCTCTTGCCGGGAGAGAAAACAAGCCGAAACTGGATCAAGACAAAATTCTGAAGAACGAAGAGACATTTCAAACGAAGACCAGTGACCGCCGCCGGCAGTTCCCGGATATGAGCACACAAGTATCGGCCGGTAATAAAAGCACCTCTCCATCATATCTCAAGAGTGAATATGCGGATGGATTGACCTTCTTCAAACAGCGGCGCTATGATGATGCACTTCAACTCTTCACCAGACTGGTGGACAAAGGCGTGGAAGAAGACATGGTCGATAATTGTGAATATTGGATCGGGGAATGCCTCTTCGCAAAAGGGGAAAACCCGGATGCGGTTACTCATTTCGAAAAAGTCATCTCATTGGGAACCGCGAACAAAAGGGCCGATGCATATTTTATGATTGGAAAAATATACGAACAGGCAGGTGACCGGAAGAACGCCCGATGGTATTACAACGAACTTATCCGCCAGTACCCCAACCACGATCGCGTCAGAGTCGCCAAATCACGCTTGGAAAAATACCTTCATCCGTAAGCGGACAGTCCAGAGTTCATGCCGAACGAATTGATTGTCATTATCACGGATGGTGCTGCCATCTCCCGATTTCATAACGTTGAAACACCCCACCGAGCTCTCGGTATCGAATTTATGTGAATATGGTTCTTGATTCAAGAGAGTACTCTTGAAGACCATCCATATTATCCCTATTTTACTTTTTATATGACTGCAACCAATATTCCGGAATTCACACCATGAAATCCTTCAAAGAACGTCTTGAAAATGAAATTATTGTTTTTGACGGCGGCACGGGAACCTATCTCTATGATAAAGGCGTATTCATCAATCGATGCTTTGAGGAATTGAATGAGGCGAATCCTGAACTGGTGACGGAAGTGCACCGGGATTATATCAACGCCGGTGCAGACGTTATCGAGACGAATACATTTGGCGCGAACAGGTACCGTCTTGCAGCGCAGGGCCTGGAATCAAAAGTGTATGACTTCAACTTCAAGGGTGCGCAGTTGGCAAAATCGGTTGCGCCAAAGTCGGTCTTTGTTGCCGGAGCGATTGGTCCGCTAGGAGTACCAATCGAACCGTTTGGAAAAATTTCCTACGATGAAGCGAAGGATGCCTTTGCGGAACAGGTGAAGGGATTGCTCAACGGCGGTGTGGATATCATTGTTTTCGAAACATTCAGCATGATCGAAGAAATAGTGCAGGGGGTGCGCGCTGTACGCGAACTGAATGTGGAAATCCCCATCATTGCGCAGGTCACGATCAACCGTGAAGGCGGCTTGCTCTCGGGCGAGACACTGGAACGATGTCATGAGACCAA
>RPQN01000192.1 GCA_003819715.1 Ignavibacteriota bacterium
AGCATGGAAATTATTAATGCCAATTCTCGAAGTATGGAAGAACACCGCGCCCAGTGATTTCCCCAACTATGCCGTCGGTTCCTGGGGTCCCGAGGATGTTCAAGGGCTGCTCGATCAGCAAGGGCATCGCTGGCCGGTTCCGACAGAATTGAAACGGTATGCTCAGAAGGGAGGGGGCAAAACCCCCTTGAAGAAATTCAAATGAAAAAACCAATCAAGATAACAACGTTATTTGTAGATATCGGAGGTGTTCTGCTTACCGACGGATGGAGTCATGAATTCCGTAAACGCGCAGTCAAAACATTCGGCCTGGATATGGAAGAGATGGAAAGAGGGAATAACCAGACGTACGATATGTATGAGTCAGGGTATCTTACCATTGAGGAATACTTGGACCGTATAGTGTTCTACAAAAAGCGGTCATTTACATCAGCTCAATTTCGGAAATTCATATTCGCTCAGTCGAAACCCTTTATACAAATGATCGAGTTAATCCGCCGGCTTAAGTCACGCTATGGATTGAAGATCGTTGTGGTGAGTAATGAAGCACGAGAATTAAATGCGTACAGGATTCGGAAGTTTAAGCTGGATACGGTTGTCGATATATTTATTTCCTCTTGCTTTGTCCATATCCGCAAGCCTGACGCAAAAATATTTCAGCTTGCGTTGGACATCACCCAGACACCCGTACGACATGTGATCTATATCGAGAACACCCCTCTGTTTGTTCAGATCGCGAAAGGGTTAGGGATCCGAAGCATTCTTCACACGGATTACAAATCGACGTGTGCGAAACTGGCCTCATTTGGATTGAAGAGCGAAATATGAATCATTCATGAAACTAGCGTAAGGGTGATGTATCATTGAGGACCAAGATGGTTTTCCAGGTCCTTGGTCTTAATTGCAAAAAGGAAAATTGAAAAATGGAAATAAAAACTCTTACTCAGGAATTGTCTCATAAGATAGACACCTTTAAATCTTTATGAAAACAACCGACTTCGATCCGTCTGCCGTTCGTGCCACACCCCGATCAGCCGTGTTCTCATTGGCGGCGAACTACGATCCGGAACTGATTCCGGCCCTCGCCTCATATCCGGTCGATGAAGTTTACGGCAAGTTTCCAACCGACGGTATCAGTGGTGGCCGTCCCAGCTACTTGGCGACACCGCTCTCGGAAATAGATATGCGGCATTATATCCGGCTTCTCGACCGCCATGGTATTGCCTTCAATTATCTCCTGAACGGCGCCTGTTTCGGCAATCACGAATGGACACGCTCCTGGCAGAAACGAGTGACGGCGCTGCTGAATAAGCTGGTCGAATTGGGCGTGCGCCGGGTCACCGTCTCCACCCCTTTTTTGCTGGAACTGGTCAAACGCCGTTTTCCCCAGTTCAAGGTGAGGATCGGGATCTATGCCCAGGTGGATACGCCGCGGCGCGCCCGTTTCTGGGAAGAACTTGGAGCGGATGCTATCGTTCTGGAGAGCTTCTCAATCAACCGCAATTTTTCTCGACTAAAGGCGATCCGCCAGGCGGTTCGTTGCGACCTGGAGCTGATCGCGAACCACGTCTGCCTCATGAACTGTCCGATGCAAACCTACCATCAGAACGGTTTTGCCCATGCGTCGGACGATACCAGCACGCTCTTCATCGACTACTGCTTCCTGCGCTGTTCTCGGTTGCGCTTGATGGATCCATCTCAGTTCATCAAATCGGCTTGGATCCGGCCTGAGGACCTCGCTGTGTATGAAGCGATGGGGTACACGACCTTCAAACTTTTGGAACGGGGAATTCCGTCAGCGGAACTGCTGCGGCGCATCAAAGCCTACAGCGAACGGCGGTTCGATGGCAATCTGGTGGAACTGCTGCTTTCGTGTGGCTTCAAACAGCCGGTCCGCAAGAAATCGCGCTGGAGTCTGCGTCACTTCTTCAAGCCGCGGCAGGTGAATCCACTTCGCCTGAAACCACTGCTCGACTTGGCGCGCCTGCAAGGTTGGTTCTCGCCGCTGCCGGAGTGGCCGATCCGTGTAGATGCGCGGCTGGTCCCGGAGAATTTCTTGGATGGTTTTCGCGACCACGACTGCGCCTCCATGGACTGCAAGGCTTGCGGGTATTGCGAGCAGATTGCCAAGCAGGCTGTTTCGATCGAGCCCGAATACCGCACCGCAGTGTTGAAGAAGTACGCAGAAATGGAAAATTTAATGGTAAGAGGAGAGCTTTGGAGTGTTTGACTCGCGCGCCGCGGCGACGGAATATCTGGACCGGCCGGAGTTTAATCCGGCGAGGGCCGGCAGAATGACTAAAGAGAGAATTAAACCATGAAGACAGAAACTCTTTCCCCAGAATTGCTCCACAAGATGGATGCCTACTGGCGTGCCGCCAATTATCTGTCGGTCGGTCAGCTTTATCTCCACGATAATCCGTTGCTTCGAAAGCCGCTGAAACTCTCGCATGTGAAATCAATGCTGCTCGGGCATTGGGGCACAACCCCGGGACAGAACTTTATTTATGTGCATTTGAATCGTGTTATTAAAAAATATGATCTGGATATGTTCTACATCGCCGGTCCTGGACACGGTGGCCCGGCATTGGTTGGCAACACCTATCTCGAAGGCACATACAGTGAAATCTATCCAAACATCAGTCAGGATGAAGCCGGTCTGAGAAAGCTGTTCACACAATTTTCATTTCCTGGTGGGATTCCCAGTCACGTCTCACCGGAATGTCCGGGATCGATTCACGAAGGCGGCGAGCTAGGGTATTCGCTCAGCCATGCCTTCGGTGCGGTGTTCGATAATCCAGAATTAGTTGTCGCATGCGTCATCGGCGACGGTGAAGCAGAAACGGGCCCGCTGGCAACTGCATGGCACTCCAATAAATATTTGAATCCGATAACCGATGGAGCGGTGCTTCCGATTCTGCATCTCAACGGCTATAAAATAGCAAACCCATCAGTACTGGCACGTATTGAACATGAGGAATTGGACCAGTTACTCCGCGGCTACGGCTGGACGCCGTACTATGTGGAAGGCGATAAGCCGGAAGAGATGCATCAACTCATGGCCAGTACTTTGGATAGGACCATTGAGAACATTCAGCACATTCAAAGCAATGCGCGAACCAAAAACGATACCACACGGCCGCGCTGGCCGATGATCGTCTTCAATTCACCCAAAGGCTGGACGGGTCCAAAAGTAGTCGATGGACTGCAAATCGAAGGTACATTTCGAGCACACCAGATTCCGCTTCTGGTGGATTCCGAGCATCCCGATCATCTCAGGCAGCTTGAAATTTGGATGAAGAGCTATATGCCTGAAGAACTCTTCGACGAGAGCGGCCGCCTTTTGCCGGAATTAATCGAGCTGGCACCAAAAGGCAATCGACGGATGGGGGCGAATCCTCATGCGAACGGCGGGCTGCTGCTGCGCGATTTGGTTATGCCTGATTTTCGTAAGTATGCCGTAAATGTTCCGTCACCAGGGTCAGTTGATGCCGCGGACACACATGTGCTCGGAGAATTTTTACGCGATGTGATTAGTCTCAATAAAGAGCAGCGAAATTTCCGGATCTTCGGCCCTGACGAGACTCTTTCTAACCGGTTAAACGCTGTTTTTGAGGCTACGAACCGGCAGTGGGAAGCACGGACGAAAGAGAATGATGAATTTCTTGCATTGGATGGACGTGTCATGGAAATGCTGAGTGAGCATCAGTGTGAAGGCTGGCTCGAAGGATATCTGCTCACGGGAAGGCATGGATTGTTTAACTGCTATGAAGCGTTCATTCACATTGTCGATTCGATGTTTAACCAACATGCGAAGTGGCTGAAGATTAGCGCAGAATTGCCATGGCGGCGGAAAATCGCTTCATTGAACTACCTGCTTGCGTCGCACGTCTGGCAGCAGGCTCATAATGGTTTTACACATCAAGACCCCGGCTTTATCGATCACGTTGTAAATAAGAAGGCGTCAATTGTGCGCGTGTACCTTCCACCTGATGCCAACTGCCTGCTGTCCGTTGGAGATCATTGTTTACGAAGTCGTCACTACGTGAACGTAATCATCGCTGGTAAATACCAGGCGCCCCAATGGCTGACGATGGAGGCCGCGATTGATCATTGCACCAAAGGGATTGGCATATGGCAATGGGCGAGCAGTGATCAAGGCTCGGAACCGGATGTGGTTATGGCCTGCTGCGGCGATGTACCGACACTCGAGACGTTGGCCGCTGTTTCCATCCTTCGTAAACATTTGCCTGATCTAAAAATCCGCGTGATCAATGTTGTCGATCTGATGAAACTTCAGCCGAGCTCTGAACATCCGCATGGATTGAGCGATCAAGAGTTCGATGCATTATTCACGAAAGACAAGCCGATCGTCTTTGCATTCCATGGCTATCCCTGGCTGGTGCATCGGATGACTTATCGCCGGACAAATCATGACAACCTCCATGTCCGAGGTTATAAAGAAGAGGGAACCATCACAACATATTTTGACATGACGGTTTTGAATGATCTCGACCGATTCCACCTTGTGCAAGATGTGATTCATCGACTGCCGAAGTTGGGCACCAGGGGCGCCAGATTGAAGAAGATAATGGAGGGCAAACTCATTGAGCATAAACAGTACATCAATAAACACGGTCAAGACATGCCGGAAATCCTAAATTGGGAGTGGAATAATACATAATGAACACACAAGAGCTCATCAGTACCGCACAGAAACTCATTGCCGATGACAAGGGCTTGCTGGCGATGGATGAAAGTAATCCAACCTGCAACAAACGATTTGCGAAGTTGGGGATCCCACAGACGGAGGAAGCCCGGCGCGCGTACCGAGAATTGATTGTGACCACGCCCGATCTCGCTCAGTGCATAAGCGGCGCGATCCTTTACGATGAGACGATTCACCAAAAGAAGATAGATGGAACTCCCCTAATAAAAATGATTATCGATGCGGGGATAATCCCGGGTATCAAAGTTGACGCTGGTGCAAAAGATATGGCAGGTCATCCCGGAGAGAAAATTACTGAAGGTCTGGATGGATTGCACGAACGTCTCCTGGGATATTATGATATGGGTGCTCGTTTTGCCAAATGGCGGGCGCTCATTGCCATTGGCGATCGTATTCCCAGCCGGGCTTGCATTGAAGCCAATGCACAGACATTAGCACGTTATGCCGCGTTGTGTCAGGAGGCTGGATTAGTTCCCGTTGTAGAGCCGGAAGTACTCATGGACGGCGGTCATACACTGGAGAGATGCAGCGAAGTAACGGAGGAAGTTCTGCAAACAGTTTTCAATCAACTTTACATACAAGGGGTAATGCTGGAGGGTATAATCCTGAAGCCCAACATGGTGCTTCAAGGATTGACTTGCCCTCTGCAAAAAGAAGTATCAGAAGTATCCGCCGGCGAACAGAACTATCAAGTGAGATTGATTGACCGCCAGCAAGAAGATGTGTCCGAAGTGGACAAGGGAGCCGATGCAACGGTAAAGTGTCTCTTGCGGTCTGTTCCTGCTGCTGTTCCGGGGATTGCTTTCTTGTCGGGCGGTCAATCCGCTGAACTGGCCTCGTCCCGATTGAACGCCATGAATGTTCGATTCAAGTCGCGAATACCCTGGGCATTGTCGTTTTCGTTTGCCCGCGCCATCCATCAGCCAGCGTTGGAGATCTGGCAAGGGAAGGAGAGCAACGTTTTGGCGGCCCAGCAAGCTCTTTATCATCGAGCCATGTGCAACCGCGCTGCACGCCGTGGTGAATACAATGCTTCCATGGAGATGACAACAAGTTCAAGAAAGCAGGGAACCAATGACTTACATTAAACAAGCTCACCATGAGCAGGATGAAACGAATAATGACACTATTCAAAAAAGTAATCGTCCTTACTGGAAACGAATGCATCATGATTGGCGTTTCTGGGCCGCTTTATTATTGATGCTTATAGCTATGATTATTTATGTGGTGAGTGAAGATTTTGCATGGCTGCCTCGCGGCCGGACGCAGGAGCCGCGCCAAACACCTGCAGAAAATAGCGGAGCTCAATAAGCGTTCACATATTTATTATAATCTATTCTTCTTACCAAGAAAATAGGTGAGATTGCGGTCGTATGGCAGGGAGAGAAAATCAAAGGTAATATTTTCAGAATCGGCCTCACGTAAAGAAAGGTTAAGGTTTCAATCTATCCTGTAATTCATTCGAAAAAATTGTAGTGATAATCATGAAAGTTGACATGTAAGCCTTACTGCATATACTCAATCCGTCTACTAACAGTGCGCTTACACTGCGTGATGATGTGGTGATTTAAGCAATGATTTTTTTTCGAGTTCAATAGTATTTTAGTACAGGATCGGACTGAAAAGTCCATGTGTCGTGGTTCTCCCTAACGGACTCCTTCGGAGAATTCCTTCCCTGCCCGCCTACTCGGTACTCGATGATCTCGGATCCCTTCATTTTGGCCCTCCCTTGGTAAGTATTCCTGCATCTAAATAATTCAAATCCGTTCGGATCGCTGTGCTCGTTTGGGTTTATGAGCAGGGAAAGAGGCATCATATCCAATACGGTTTCCCATGGGAGACGGCATGTTGCATTATCTAAGGCATCGCCGTGGTTCCTGCAAGATGATTGTTCCGTAGGGCAGTTTGAAGTATATTTGAATGAATTACCTGAGATAAAAAATAAACTTTGTTTTAACTTGAATATTAATATTTACTTCTGAGGTGAGACCATGATGAACCTTTTCCGTCAACTTCTTCTGCCATTCCTTTTTTTATTCCTGCTCACTTCAGCCGCCGCCGCCGATCGGACTGCAAAATCTCCGCGCGAGACTGTACCACTGACAACCTGGGAGTTTGTCGAAGATGTCGAAACCAATGTTACGGCGCTCCAACCCCCGAAGACAGCGGACTGGAAGCAGGTCGTTGTCCCACATATTTTTCGTCAATCCGGCCTGCCCGACAGTACCGCCGGCTGGTACCGCCAGAACATAACACTGACCGAAGCAGATCGGAACAAGCATGTGTTCCTGATGCTGGAAGGAGCTGCTACCGTAAAAGACGTTTTCGTTAATGGACAGTTCATCGGTCAGCACAAGGGAGCATTTTCAGCATCTGCCTATGACCTGACTTCAGCGTTGAGGATTGGTCAGATTAATACTCTTGCCGTGCGTGTGGGCAACCGCGAAAATGAGGCCAGGAACTGTTTATCGCGCTCCACGCTTTACTATGTCAATGGAGGCATGTTCCGCAAGGCTTGGCTGATAAAAACCGCTGAAGTACATATTTTCCCCGACATGGGTTCGAGCGGTGTTTATTTCACCCCCTTCAACATTACCCAGACCAGCGCAGATCTCAGTATACGCACGGTCGTGAAAAATTCGCTGACGTCATCCGCCGAGGTTGTGGTTCGCCATTTTGTCACTAATCCCGACAATGCGGACTGTGCGCAAATCGAAACGAAGCAGACCATTCCCGCAGGAGGGAAGATAACGATCAAGGCAATGGGAAAAATTGTCAATCCCAAACTCTGGGATATAGGGCAGCCCAATCTTTATTCGGTCCGCACTGAAATCAGCGTGGACGGACGCGTCACTGACGCAGTAACAGAACCCTTGGGATTGCGCACGATTACATTCAAAGATAATCGCTTTTATCTGAACGGGAGAGAGGTGCAGTTCCGCGGCGTGAACAAACACGCGCAAAACGAATATGTCTGGAATGCGGTGAGCGATGAAGACCTGCGGCTCGAATGGCAATGGATGGCCGACATGGGTGTGAACATCGTACGGCTGCCTCATTATCCGCACAGCCGTCTGGAGTATGATATTGCGGATGAACGCGGTCTGGCGGTGTGGGCTGAGAAC
>RPQN01000193.1 GCA_003819715.1 Ignavibacteriota bacterium
ATCCTCCAGTCTAAAAATTTCGGCGTGTCATGGACCAAGATCGCCGCCTCAAGTGAGAACACCCTCATGGCCGTCACCGCAATGGATCCGGATAACGCTACTGCCGTAGGGAACAATGGGACCATTCTCCGTACGAGCGACGCCGGCGCAACCTGGCTCACCCAGCTCAGTGCAACGACCAGACCGCTCTTCCGATCGAGATTCCTCAGGAGCGATACAGGAATTATCGTCGGCGATTACGGTTTGATGCTGAAGACCTCAAACGGAGGCGTCACCTGGAACAAACATCCGTCGGGGACCATCAACCATCTCCGAGATATTGCATTTTGGGACAACGACAACGGCATTGCCGTCGGGGCAATGGGGACCATCATCGCCACGACGGATGGCGGAATCACGTGGGGTTTACAGGAGAGCGGGAACGCCAGCTGGCTGAACGCTGTTGGACTGCTCACAAAATCCTCATTCATTGTCATTGGCGGTGATGGAACAATTCTTCGCACCGCCAACAAAGGGAAAAACTGGACCGTGCAAACCAGCGGAACGACAAAAGAATTGTTTGATGCCTATTGTATCGATTCGTTGAATACGATCGTTGTTGGTGCAGAAGGAACAATTTTACAATCCCGCGACGGGGGGTTCAAATGGACTTCCCTGGCGAGCCAAACGACGAATGACCTGCGTTCAATCCAATTCTTCGATGAAAATCGAGGACTTATTGTCGGAGCAGGCGGAATTATCCTCAGGTCCGCTGACGGCGGATCCACGTGGACAAAAATAGACACCGATTTTCCATTATCGCTCTTCAGTATCACTATCAATTAACGTTGAAGAACCTCCCGCCCTTCGACTTCCCTGATATTTTCTTAAAACTTTCAAGACCATGGACATATCCTTGGGCAGCGGTGTTTCTATGCTCATTTTTTCACCGGTCCCAGGGTGAACGAAGGTAAGAGAAAAAGCATGGAGGGCAGTACGAGCGATCAGAGGCTTCTCTTCACCATTCGATTTGTAATTTCTTTTTAACTTCGAAAGGAATAACCGGCCACTGCTGCCATAGAGCGGATCAGAAAGAATCGGCAGGCCGATGGCATTCAGATGTACACGAATTTGATGAGTACGCCCAGTACGGGGTCTTGCTTCGAGATAGGCGTACTGATCAAATTTTTCTAAGACCGTATACGCTGTTATTGCCTCCTTTCCATTTTGATTATCGATTTTCATTTTTCTTGGACCATGACTGTTTTCACCAATCGGCAAATCGATCGTTCCTGATTGCGCGGACGGCGATCCGACAACAATGGCACGATAATATTTCTCTATGTGCCGTTGTTCAAACGCCGCATTGAGGGATGCATGGCTCTCGGCGGTTCTGGCAAAAAGGACCACGCCGCTGGTTTCCCGGTCGATACGGTGGACGATAAAGATAGCTCCCAGGGCTTCCTTCAAGAGGTCATACAGATTCACCAAGGTCTTATCGAACCGGTCCGGCAGGACCAGCAATCCGGCAGGTTTATCGATCACCAGAACGGCTTCGTCCTCAAACAGGATTTCGCTGCCGTTTTTATGAAGAATATAATCGAGCTTCGTTCGCATAGGGATTTATTTTTAATGTAGAACCACATTAGCAGATAAACAAGTATCTGAAAAAATTGATTGTCAATAAAAATAGATTTACATTCGTTCCAATTATTGCAGGAACAGAAGGAATTATGGACAGAGACCTCCAGTCGATTCAGGAAGCGCGCGACCTCCTCGTCCGGGCGAAGGAAGCGCAATTATTGTTCAAGAGTTTTACGCAGGAAAAAGTGGACAAAGTGGTCAAAGCGATGGCGGATGCGGGATATGCTGCGGCGGAGAGACTCGCAACACTGGCCGTGGAAGAGACCGGTTTCGGTAAAGCAGCGGATAAGAAGCTGAAGAATGAATTCGCGACGAAGCGGGTTTGGGAATCGATAAAAGACCTCAAGACCGTCGGCGTGATCAGCGACGATAAAGAAAGACGCATCATTGAAATCGGAGAACCGATGGGCATAGTCGCCACATTGATCCCATCCACTAATCCGACGTCCACGATGTTATTCAAAGCCATCATCGCACTCAAAGGACGCAATGCGATTGTTGCGAGCCCTCATCCCAAATCGGTCCAATGCACACTTGAAGCAACGCGGATCATCGCTCAAGCGTCGGAAGTGGCCGGAGCCCCCAAAGATTTAATTCAGTGCATGACTGTTCCAACCAGTGAAGGAACTAACGAACTCATGAAGCATAAGCTCACCGCCGTCATACTGGCGACCGGGTCGAGCGCCATGGTCAAGGCGGCTTACAGTTCCGGCAAACCGGCGTATGGAGTCGGACCGGGAAACGTACCGGCATTCATCGAGCGTACCGCCAATGTGAAAAAAGCGGTCGCAGATATTGTATACGGAAAATCGTTTGACTGGGGAGTTCTCTGTTCAACAGAATCAGGCGTCATCCTCGATGCTCCGATAAAAAAATCAGCGATCGAAGAATTCAAACGAAATGGCGCATACATCGTTTCTCCAGAAGAAAAGGAACGGCTCTCGAGATTATTATTTGATTCCCGGGGTGCAATTAACCCGGAAGTCGTCGGCAAAGCGCCTCTGTTTATCGCGCAAAAAGCCGGATTTGATGTACCGCATGAGACGACCTGCCTCATTGCGGAAATTCCTGCCGTGGGGAAGGATTATCCCCTCTCGCGCGAAAAACTTTCTCCTGTACTTTCGTTGTTCACTGTAGATGGCTGGCTCGAAGGATGTCACCGCTGCATCGAAATGCTGGAATTCGGCGGCATTGGGCATTCCATGGTCATTCATTCGAGCGATTCAGAAGTCATATTAAAATTCGGGTTGGAAAAGCCGGCGTTTAGAATTCTCGTCAACACGACTTCATCGCTCGGTGCGATAGGATATACTAATGAATTGACACCTTCACTCACGCTCGGCCCAGGCACATGGGGCGGCTCCATCGTCTCTGAAAATGTATCTGCAACACATTTAATCAACATTAAGCGCCTCGCTTTTGAAACGCGGCCTTTAAATCCGCCGGAGAAATTTGGCGGGCAGCCGGCAGCGGCATTGAAGCCGTCGTCGTCTGCAAAAAAATCGCCTTCCGCAGCCTCGTCGAAAAATTCCGGTCATTCGTGGTTGGACGAAATCGACGAACGAATCAGGTTAAAGGCCGGAAATGTTCTTGAACAACAGGTGAAAGAGAAAAAACCTCAAAAAGCAGAAGAAGTCAAAACACCTTCCCTCCCTCAGACCGAACCGGTAAAATCGGTTGAAACAAATCCAAAGTATGGTACCGGTATTTCCGAATCCGATATTGACCGAATCATGAGGGAATTCCAAAAACGGCAATAAGGCGATTGACAACTCATTGAAACCTCTCCCACGCTCTTTTTATCTACGCCCAACACTCAAAGTTGCCCGAGATCTTCTCGGCAAATGCATTGTTCGGAAAATCGGTTCAAAATTGATCATCGGAAAAATCGTTGAGGTTGAAGCATATTGTGAACGAGATTCTGCCTCTCACACCTTTCACGGAAGAAGCAACCGTAATGAGGTGATGTTTGGGGAAGGCGGACATTTATACGTGTATTTCACGTATGGAATGCATTTCTGTTCGAATGTGGTGACAGGGGCCGAAGGTGCTGGAGAAGCGGTGCTCATTCGTGCCGTAGAACCATTAACCGGTATCGAAGTCATGACAAAGAACCGTCAGAAAGGAAGACTCCATCTATCAGATGGAGTCTTCCTAAATCGAGCCGACCTCATCAATCTCACCAACGGACCGGCGAAGTTCTGCCAGGCGTTCGGTATTACACGAAAGGAAAATGGAGCAGACTTGTGTCAAAGTAAAGAAAGCCCCGCGCGCGACCGTCACCTTCGCTCTTCTGCATCGTTGGCGACGGTCACATCAACTATTTTCATTATTGATGGAACAACAATTCCACTATCATTAACTGGGCGGTCGGCACGGATTGGAATTCGTACTGCGTTGGATAAGAAATGGCGCTTCTTTGTAAAGGGAAATCCGTGGGTGTCCAGGTAAAAATCCTTGCATGTGACCGTCACCCTCTCTGTTCTGCATCGTTGGTGACGGTCACATCAACGCTTTCTTTAAATACTCTCCTGTGTACGATCGATGATTTTTTGCGACTTCTTCCGGAGTCCCTTCCACTACAATCTCGCCCCCCTCATCGCCGCCGCCGGGACCTAAATCGATGACCCAGTCTGCGGTTTTGATAACATCGAGATTATGTTCGATGACGACGACCGTATTTCCTTTGTCCACCAACCGGTTCAGCACGAGCAAAAGCATCCGAATATCTTCAAAATGCAATCCGGTGGTCGGTTCATCAAGGATGTAGAGCGTTTTCCCTGTGCCAATTTTTGAGAGTTCCGTCGAAAGTTTGACACGCTGTGCTTCTCCGCCGGATAGTGTCGTTGCCTGCTGCCCCAGCCGGATGTACCCCATACCGACGTCATGGAGCGTCTGCAAATGCCGGTGAATCCGCGGCAGTTCGCTAAATTGTTCCATTGCTTCATCAACCGTCATGCCCAGGACATCGGCAATCGATTTTCCCTTATAATGCACCTCAAGCGTTTCACGGTTGTAACGCTTGCCGTTGCACACATCACAATGGACGTAAACATCAGGCAAAAAATTCATTTCAATTTTTTTCACGCCGTCGCCTTCGCAATTCTCACAGCGCCCGCCTTTCACATTGAAGCTAAAGCGTCCTGCCTTATAGCCGCGAATCTGCGCTTCGGGCAGCTGCGTGAATAAATCCCGGATCAGAGTGAAAAGTCCGGTGTATGTTGCCGGATTGGACCGGGGCGTTCTGCCGATCGGCGACTGATCAATGTCTATGACCTTGTCGATATGCTGCAGCCCATCCAGGGATTCATACGGCAGGGGAACGAGTTTGGTTTTATAGAACCTGCGCGAGAGAATCGGAAAAAGCGTTTCATTAATAAGAGAAGATTTACCGGAACCGCTGACCCCGGTCACACAAACAAATGTTCCCAGTGGCACCGTGAGATTAACCCGTTTGAGATTGTTGCCCGCCGCACCGTTAATTCGAAGATTTTTTCCATTTCCCGATCGCCGCTGTTCGGGAATGGCGATCCGGTGTTCATTCCGGAGATATGCAGAAGTGAGAGAGGATTTATTGATCAGTTCAGTACCGACCTTTCCCTTCTTCCTTTTTCCCGTGGATGCTGCCCTTCGTATTTGTTCGGGAGTGCCGGTGACCACAACATGGCCGCCATGCTCCCCCGCACGCGGTCCGAGGTCGACGACAAAATCTGCACTTTCTATCATTTCTTTATCATGCTCGACGACAATAACGGTGTTGCCTAAATCGCGGAGCGATTTCAACGAGTCAATGAGTTTAATATTATCGCGCTGGTGCAGACCAATGCTTGGTTCATCGAGGATATAGAGCACCCCGACCAGCTGGGTACCAATTTGCGTCGCCAGTCGGATACGCTGTCCTTCGCCTCCGGAGAGCGTCCGCGCTGGACGATCGAGCGTCAGATAATTCAAACCGACATTCAGGAGAAAGTCCAGGCGCTGCCGAATTTCTTTCAGTACTTGATGAGCAATTTCCTCATCACGGGACGATAGCGCAAGGTGTTCAAAGAACTGCCTGCATTGTGATATGGAGAGATTAACCACCTCGTGGACGTTTGACTGCTTGCCGGTGGCAGCATCCACCAATCGGATCGACAAGTTTTCCCTTCGCAGCCGGCCGCCGTTGCAGGATTCGCATGGACGGGTAGCCATAAATGATTCCACCCAATCCCGGACTTGATGAGATGAGGAATCCACGTACCATCGATCCAGCATCTTGAGCACACCTTCAAAGCGATGTTTGTAAATCTGGACGCGTCCCGATTTTTCGTGAGTATATTCCACTTCCAGCTTCTCGCCGTGCGAGCCGTAGAACAGGACATCGCGCGCTTCCGCAGAAATATCTTTTATCGGTGTATCAAAATCGAAGCCGTACTTCTTCGCAACCGCTTTAACCTGGCTGAACATCCATGTTTGTCGCGGCTTGCCCAGCGGAGCCAGACCCTCCTGATTGATCGAGAGATCTTCGTTGGGAAGAATGAACCGCATATCGAATGACCGCAGTTCTCCAAGGCCTTCACACGCCGGACAGTATCCTGCCGGGGTGTTGAATGAAAACGAATTCGGCGCCGGTTCTTCGTAACTGATGCCGCACACATGACAGGACGATTTCTGGCTGAACAACTGGTCCTGTTTGCCGTCATGAACAATAAGCACTCCTTCGCCGTACCGAAGCGCCATCTCCACCGAATCGGCAATACGGGAACGCATCTCTTTCTTGAGAACAATTCGGTCAACGACAATCTCTATACTGTGAATCTTATAACGATCAACCTTCATCCCCTTTTCGATCTGAAGCACCTCACCATCGACTCGAACACGCAGAAATCCGTCTTTCACAATGCGTTCGAACAATTCCCGGTAATGCCCTTTACGCCCCTTGACGACGGGTGCTAAAATCTGCAGCTTTGAGCCGCTTGGTAAATTCCAGATGGCATCAATAATCTGATCGACGGACTGCCGCTGGACTTTTCGGCCGCAGTTATAGCAAAATTGTGTTCCAATGCGAGCGAACAGAAGCCGAAGATAATCGTATATTTCCGTCACGGTGCCGACCGTTGAACGGGGATTGGTACTAATGGTCTTTTGTTCGATGGAAATGGATGGACTCAGCCCCTCGATGAGATCGACGTCAGGCCGTTCCATCACATCGAGAAACTGGCGCGCGTACGCCGAGAGGCTTTCGACATACCGGCGCTGTCCTTCAGCATAAATGGTATCGAATGCCAGGCTCGACTTCCCCGACCCGGACAGACCGGTAATCACGGTTAAAGAATCGCGAGGAATATCGACATCGATATTCTTCAAATTGTGGACGCGTGCACCGCGGACTATAATTTTTTCTTCGGCCAAGACAATATAAAATAAGGAGTGGGAGTTAAGATGATTTGTGATCTTCAGACAGACAAAAGGTCATTTACTCATAGACTCATCGGCTTATAAACTCATAGACTTATACACTCACAGACTCATCGACTTCACTCACATCATTCTTTTCCGTTTATTTAAATATTCAAACAGCGCCCGGTCGAATGGAGTGCCGGTATCTAGAAGGACATAATCGATATTATTTTCGCGGCATCGCCGCTTATAGTAATCCAGAAATTCCTGCATGGACTGCCGATACGCTTTTTGAATATGCCATGGCTGCGTTATGATTTCTTCCCGGGTTTCCAAATCTTTGAAGACCGCATCGCCGTCAAAAGCGAACGATCGCTCCAGAGGATCCAGCACCTGCATCACCACGACCTCATTTCCCTTATGACGAAAATGTTTTAACGCCATCATGACCGATTCCGGGTTGTCAAACAAATCGCTTAAGAGAATGATCAGCCCCCGGCGTTTGAGTTGTTCCGCAATCCGGTTTAATGATGCCGATGTCCCGGTCTTGTTTGCCGGCCGGGCAGATTCCAACTCCTTCAGAATCTCTTTCAGATACGAGCGTGTTGCCCGAGGAGGCAGCGAGACGCGGATTTCCTCATCATAGAGTATCAATCCGACCGCGTCGCGCTGTTCGATCATCATATACGACAACGCAGCGGCGATATACGAGGCATAGTCAAATTTCTTGAGGTTCCCTTTTGACGCATAATCCATCGACCGGCTCGCATCAACGATCACGTACGATTTAAGATTTGTCTCTTCCTCGAATTGCTTGATAAAGAACCGGTCGGTTTTTCC
>RPQN01000194.1 GCA_003819715.1 Ignavibacteriota bacterium
CGGTCTTAATCACCGAAGCGCGCCGCGCAATAGAGACGAACGCAGAAAAGGAACTCCCATGAACACGCAATGGAATATTTTAGTTGTGGACGATGAAGAAATCACGTGTGAATCCATGGCGGCCTGGCTCCGTGAAGACGGGTATTCCGTAGATACGGCTGCATCCGGCAGGGAAGGAATTGAAAAAACACGCAGTAAGGAGTACGCCATCTATTTCGTCGATTTAAAAATGCCGAAAGGGATTGACGGAATCGAAACCATGATGGAAATAAAAAATATCTATCCCGATGCTTCCGTGGTCATCATTACCGCCTATGCAACAGTGGATACCGCCATCAGCGCAATGAAGGAAGGCGCCCTGGAATACATCGTCAAGCCGTGCAACCCGCAGGAAATATCCATGCTCGTCGGCCGGATCATCAAAGTAAAGAACCTCGAGCGCGAGAATGCCGTTCTCCGGCAGAAACTCCTCGGCCAGTACACGTTTCATGATATCATCAGTAAAAACGCAAAGATGATGGAAATATTTTCGCTCGTGAAAGAGATCGCCAGTCTGCGCAGCACTGTACTCATTCAAGGGGAAAGCGGAACCGGCAAGGAATTGATCGCGCGTGCGATTCATTATTCCGGCGACCGTGTCGATAAACCGTTCATCGCGGTCTCATGCGCCGCTCTCGCGGAAACTCTGCTGGAGTCGGAACTCTTCGGTCATGAAAAAGGAGCCTTTACCGGCGCCATGATGCAAAAACGGGGGAAGTTTGAACTTGCCGACGGCGGGACCATTCTGCTCGATGAAATCGGGGACATTTCACCGAAGCTGCAGATGGATTTACTCCGCATCCTTCAGGAAAAATCATTTTATCGCGTGGGCGGTACCGAAGAGATCAAGATCGATGTCCGTGTGATTGCAGCAACGCATGTGAATTTGCAGGAAGCGGTGAATCAGGGGTCGTTCCGGGAAGACCTGTTCTACCGGTTAAACGTGATCAACATTCATATTCCGCCGCTGCGCGAACGGATCGAAGATATCCCACTGCTCACGAAAGGATTTGTTGAACGTCTTTCGCACGAATTAGGGAGGAATATTGCAGATGTCTCTGAAGGCGCCCTCAAAAAGCTTATGGAACATTCATGGCCCGGCAATGTCCGTGAACTGGAAAACGCAATCGAACGGGCAATGGTCACGTGCAAGGAACGGGTACTTTCCGAGAACGATTTCCAATTCCTGTACGGCAGTAAAAAAGATGCGGGGTGGATTGCACCGGTCATGACATTGGATGAAATGGAGCGGGAAGCAATCGTCGCGACGTTGAAACGGACCGAAGGGAATGTGAAGGAAGCCGCTGTGCAACTCGGCATCGATCGCTCGACGCTGTACGATAAAATTAAATATTATAATATTCCACGGTAGATCGCCTGGTCAAGGGTTAAATCCTTGACCAGGTTGAGGATGCTACGCCTCTAAAAATACATCACCCAGAATCCCGTCCCAGTTTACTCCGGGATACGCTTTGACAAAATCCTGCACCGGCGTACCTCCGTCGGCAAGCGTCAGGCCGACTTTCGGATCTGCCAGTTTCTCCTGAAGCTGTTCAAATTCTCTCAGGAACCATGCAGCAACTTCGCGGTCCCGCAATAAATGTCTGGTGTCCACTTCCTTGGTCAATGGCTTAATTTTTAAGTACCATCCGTCCGATCCATCACTCGCGGCAACGACTTCGCCGTCGAGAGGCGAAAGAATCCGCATGACGGACTCCCCTTTTTTAAACCGCCATGCACTGCCGTTGACCTGCACTCGTGATCCTATGGCAGGGAGTTCGATCCCATCCGGAGTGCCGACCATTCGAGATGCAAAATCATCCAGGCCCACCGTATAGATCCCTGATGCATCCGATTTCACCCACGTATGTCCGCGGTGATACAGGCGGTCGGTGGGTATGGTAAACCCGAACAACTGGATCGGGAGTTCGATATCGTCGGAATTCAACGTTTTATTCTGAATCAATTTCGCATGCGTAGCACACGTCCGGCAGTCAAAACCGTTATCGCAGGTCCTCTGTTTAAATTCACCGCTCAATTCATGCCGGCATTTTCGGGACGTTGCGGGAAGATCATGAAATTCGGAGTCCCATCGTATGGCTTCCGTTTTATTCACCTGCAGGGCACGATATGTCCGGAACAGTGAAATGAGAACCGTCGCTCCGATAATGGCAACGACCGAAAAGAAAATGCCCAGGAAAATAATATTTCCCGGTGTCCAGGCAAAACCATATACCCACGGAAACATAACCAAGCTCCTTTACAATGACTGAAGTTCACGCTCCTGAGGAAAGAGCGTCAGATATCTGAATGAAAACGAATAGACGAGCATCCCGTATGCCAGTACGGCGAGAAACGTGGCAACCTCCTGCCAGCTCGGGACATACGACATGTATGCATCGAATGGCAGTGTGGGCAGCGCCAGTGTCTGGATGGTCATCACAAAACGGTTAATCACGATGCCCGTGCATGCAAGCAGTGCAGCAGTAATAAGCCACCTGAATTGCTGCCGTATGTTCTGGTTTAACAACATGAGCGCCGGCACAAGACCGCAGAGAACAATTTCTGCAAACATGATCCAGGTCCCGAACCCTGAAAATTTATAAAAACTTGCCGCACTGAATCCAAGAGACGGCGACGTACTGTTGATCCAGATGAGCGTATCGATCGCTTTCAATAACACATAAACGATAAGTATACTTCCTGAGATCTTCCCGAGCAATTGATAGACTTCGGGTTTCACGAGCTTCTTTCCCGTAATTTTGGAAACGAGCGCGGTGGTCAGAAGGATAAAACTTGGTCCGACTGCTGCTGCAGAAATAATAAAGAGGAAAAATGTGGTCGGCCAGATACCGAGCGCAGGCCGGAAGGCAAAAGGACGGCCGATGAGTACACCGTACAGCCCGCCCAGGGAGCCCTGATGGAAAAATGAAAGGAATGTCCCGACAGCGGCAAACACGACGATCAATTTATGCAATTCGTGCTCGAAAACCAGCATGGATGAGACATGTTTGATCTTGCGATTCTTAAGAATGACCGGCACATATTCGATCGCGAGCACCATCAGGTAGCAGGTAATACAAAACGTGACTTCGGTGAGCATGGAGTGAACGTTCGGATGCCAGAATGTGAACCATGCCCGGAGCGGCTGTCCGACATCGACCATGAGCACTCCCACGGCTCCGCTGTAGCAGATAAATCCAATAACCACAGCGCTGTTGATCACGGCTTTCAGTTCTTTTCTCTTTAAAATGTACAGCAGGAATCCCGTGAAGAACGCTCCGGCTCCAAGCGCAATGACCGTCAGGTCCAGATAAATCCACAGGCCGAATGCAAACCGGTTATCCATATTCGTCTGATTGAGTCCTTTGAACAGGCAAAGCATGACGGCATAGAGTCCGACGACCAGCATCAATGCCCAGGGGGAAATCCACAATCCAAAATTCCCGATCGATGTTCTTGAGACACCGCGTGAGATGAACTTCTTATCCATGAATCTTCTCCTTCTCTGCGGTTTTCAGTTTTGCATTCATCTGTTCATGCACCCACGATTGTTCTGAACGAAAATACACTTTTGGTTCGGTTCCTAATTGTTCAAGCAAACGGAAACTGTTTTTCTCTTTTGCAAGCCGAGATACTTCACTCCCCGCATCGGCGAGATTGCCGAAGTAGATCGCCTTCGTCGGGCATGATTCCGCACATGCCGGAATATATTCGGCATCAGCAATCGCGCGCCTGCCTTCGACCGCTGCTTTTGCCCGTGCCGCCTGCAGTCGCCCGTGGCAGAAATTGCATTTTTCGACAACACCGCGCATCCGGGTGGAGACATCCGGATTTAATGCGGTCTCCATCCCCTTCGGCCATTCCGGATCCCACCAATTGAAATATCGGGCATGGTACGGGCATGCGGTCATACAATAACGGCAGCCAAGACAACGGACCGGGATCTGTGCAACGATTCCAGTTTCCGTATCGTACTCCACGGCCTTCTGGGGACAGACCGATTCACAGGGAGTATGATGGTCACATTGCTGGCACGTGAGCGGAAAATAGACGGAACGGTTTTCAGGGTACGGTCTATTATTATCAACCTTCTGCACGCGCATCCAGGTAATCCCGGTGCGTTCGTTTGCATTCTCATGCGCAGGCGGAACGTTATTCTCGACCGCGCAAGCGAGCGTGCAATTACCGCACCCGTTGCACCGGTCGAGGTCGATGACCATTCCGTACCGCGGCTTCTTTTCATTCGATTCCATGAACTTATACCTTCTGAATTTTCACAGGGGTGGGCTGGAGCGATGCGTCCTGGTTCATCTCACACAGCGAAATAATATTTTGTTGATTCAACGCACTGTATGCAGCAGCAACATCAGGCATCATCGAAGGATCCAATCTCACTTCTGCCTGCATTGAACCTTTTTTGGTCTGCAGCATCACCCGGCATCCATCGGTTAATCCCAGCGCATCTCCCGTGGCCGTCTGCAGGTACACCTTGCAGCCCGAAGGACGCAATCCCGACTCCTGGCCGACCTTACTCATCAACGGCGAGATCTCTGAATTGCGATAGATCACGTCTTCAGCGCAAGGGAGAAGAAGAAGTTGATTGCTCTCCGGTGGAATGTTCTTGATCCGGTCTGCAGTACTCACTGACGTGAGGCGGACGGCTGGCAGCGATCTCACTGTTTCCGGAGAGTCCATCCAGCAACCGCCTGCAAAGAGGACATTCCACAGTTCATCAGGCGATGTCAATCCTTTCAACTCGCTTGTTTGTCCGTTCGACGCGTTGAAGATACTGCCGCGCTTCTCGCTATAAATTGCGGTCATCCTTTTTTTCAATAATTCCTCCGTTGTACCGGAATCAATATTCATCACTCCAGCCGCCGACCCGAGGCGTTGGATAAATTGAATCGGATCGACCATCCCGGCCGGCTCAGGAACGAGCGGTGCCGAGAGGCTGAGCGATGAAGACTCCCGATCCGCCTGTCCAGTAAGTTCTGCCAGTGATTCAAGGAATACCGGTGAAGGAATGACATATTGAGTACAGAACGGTCTCTCCGTCACAAACGGAGAGAGTGATACGAGGATCCCGTTTCCGGTCAGTTTCTTCTGAAGAAGACCGTCCGGGAGAGAACTTCCGGAGAGAGACTCGTCGATCAGCATCGCACGGATGGAGTGATCGGGAATTGCATCCAGCGTAGAGATGGGGGACATTTTATTTTTTGACAGCGCAACAGGCGACGGGATTTCCCGATGGACGACCACACCACCCTTCCGGCCGACATTTCCAACGAGAATATTCAGTGCCATGACTGCTGCCAGTGCATGACGGGAATTCGCGGATCCATCGATCACCGCCACCGACGGCCTATTTGCGGAAAACTCGCGCGCGGTATCTCTTATAAAATCCTGCGACACACCGCATATCTCCGCAACAGCGGACGGCGGATAAGCGGCAATCATCGTTTCAAATTCTGCAATATCTTTTGAAGCATCACGGAATAATTTATCCTTGAGTATAACGTGAGCTATTCCAAGCGCAAAAGCGGCCTCCGTCCCCGGCCGGATGGGAATCCACCGGTCTGCCATGCCTGCCGTACGGGATTGAAGAGTCTCTACTTGTATGATGCGCTGCTTCCCCTCGGACTTTTTCTGCAGGTAACGTGCTGTTCGGGCAGGCGTCCCCCAGCGGTCCAGTAATGGAACTCCAAAACTGAGGATCATCTTTGAATTATCTAAATCATATGCCAATGGGCCGGGAGGTTTCTCAAACATGGATCCAAGGATCTCGAGTGATGATTCACCGGCAGTTATATATTTTCCGTTGGGAAGACCCGCTGCAAATTGCTGAAATAAGTGCGAAGCGGTCCTTCCCGGTCTTCCGTCCACTATGGCGACCGTCTGCGAGGAAGCACTCGCATCGTTTATCGCGGCGGCAACCTCAAGGAGCAGTTCGTCAAACGCCATTGCCGTTGACCCGGAAGCGCCTGCCTTGCCGGAGATGCGGCATGGCCGCGAGAGACGCGCCGGGTGATATCGAAGATGATGCGCGATAATGCCGAACGAGCACAAAGCGCCGGAATTCAGCGGGTGCGCACTTATTCCGCTGAGACTGACCGGCTGATTGCCGATACAGCGCGCACGCAACCCGCATGAAGCGGAACACAGGGTGCACGATGTTAATTTATACGAACTCTCCCCGCGGACCGGTTCCGGAATCCACGGCCAATTCTGGGTCCAAATGGCCGAATCGTCCAATGCTTTCCATGGAACAGGCGTTAAGAGAATTCCGAGGGCTGACCCTCCAACGAAACGCAGTATTTCTCTTCTGGTGATATTCATTTCCATTGATCTCAATTTCATTTATGACATTTCAAACAGGTGTTGGGAACGTTATGCTGGTTGTGACAATCCGCGCAATCATCCATTTTCATTCCATCCCACGATGCCGTCTTGATGCCTGAAATGGAATTCCCCCAGATATCGCGGCTGTACCCGCTGATCCGGTTGCGTGCGTAAGTGCGGAGGCTGTCGCTGGTCCCATGCGGGCCATGACACCGATCGCAATTCAGGCCGGCAAGTTTCACATGCGAAGCATGGGAGAAGTATGCATTCTGGGGTTGGCGTGCATAGACCAGCCAGGGAATCTCGCGATTCTGCTTTACATACTCATCAACCAGTGTGCGTTCATGGGGAGAGGTGCCGATGACATCGGTATGGCATTCCATGCATTTGCTCAGCGCCGGTATGCCTGTGAATCGTCCGTCTTCTTTGAAGGCATGACAATTATCACACGACATTCCCGCTGTTTCCGTATGGACCTTATGACTGAATTGAAGCGGCTGTTCTCTTCGTTCATAAAGCGCATAGGGAAAAACAATCCATCCGATGAACAACATCACACACAACCCGGCGAGGAACCAAAGAAACTGAAATTTCATGAGGAGGTCTTTCTCCAATTGGCATACGGCGAAAAGAATTCATTGAATAGATTTAATAACTCTTGTCTCTGAAGGTGATCGATAAAATCGGGGTGCACGGCTCCGCCATCCATCATCACGGGTTGACCGGACGTCTGATTCGGGATGATCTGATCCTGGATGAATTCTGTCAGATGATGCATTTCACCCCGCATCCATTGCCGTACTTCATCTCCGCGCATAATCTTCGAGAGCGGTTCCTTCGTTGCTGAAGAATGAGGATCCGACAACATCCCTTCATAACACCATCCGGCGCCGTACGGATTCGAGATCAGTTTTTGCACATCGGCCCGCAGATAGGAATTCACTCTCGTGACGTCGACCGGGATCGGAAAAACGAGCTGCAGATCAACTCCGTTCATGGTCAGGACGATGGTCGGCAGCTTGGAGATGGTAGAAGGAAGAAAATGAATCGCATCAATGCGCTGAAAAATTCGTGTCAAAAATTCATCCACGCCGATGTGGCACATTCCATCATCTCCCTGGTCCAGCCACATATGGTTCGATGAAAAAGCGAGGCCTGCAGGAAGAGGAATTCCGTCTACGTTCGGTTGTTGATCAGCATCATTTGTTCCGCCTCCATGATTCGGCGCGGAGACAGAAAGAAAGAGGTCGCAGTACCGGTGTCCGTCGTTGCCGCAGCGGATGATCGTTGATTCGCTGTAGGGGACGTATTTCGTGACGGAGGAAGCGGAACAATACTGGACGAGGGACTCCTGGAGGAACGGACAGCGGGTTTGCTGCGGATGTTCTTCATGATGCTGCTTCAGAGATGGACAATGGACATACTCCTTCGAAGAGCATTTCTCATTGAC
>RPQN01000195.1 GCA_003819715.1 Ignavibacteriota bacterium
AACGATACGACCATTTTAAAAGTCATACACCCATTAAAGGATTACTGGATATTCCAGTCAATCAAAAACTTTATAGAAAAATTAGGCGGCGGCTGGTGATGAGGAGTTTCATAAGCACCCTGGGGATTATTCCCCACGGTTCGTTATGCTGCGCGGTATTCAAGGAGCCGCCTGGAGAAAATCTCGTACGTCGCCTGAAAGAAAAGGGATTTCATGTTTTTCAACTCCCTCAAAATCCATATTTGGTGTAACAGGAATCTTCAACCGGCAGGTTTCAACGCCTCGTCTCAGCCGGCGGAGCGATCGTGTCCAGAATATTCGCCAGACTCCCCGATATTTCTTTTCGGTCAAACCGATAAACGCTGTTCGGATCGGTCTTGAATTGCCGGCAACGTTGAAAGAATTCACCGCCGGTTCCGTTCAACGGAAAGATCATTCCCGCATGGGATTCTTCAAGTATCCGTTGAACCTCGATGTTGTCGTCGCCAAAAGCCAGAATCGGTTTCCCGGTCCGGAGGTACTCGAATAGTTTTCCGGGGACATGGCGCTTTTCCGAAGCACAGACCAGAAGGTACGAAGCCCTGCTCATTTCCTCTATCATTTCCCTGTAGGGAAGGAATCCTTTGAATTCCGTCCGCTCGATCAATCCTTCATCAGCCAGAGATTTTCGAATTCCAGGACTGACCGTCCCGACAAACACTATTTTTATATTTCGTCCCTTCCCTGCTTCCTGACGGAGTGTCTTCCAGAGATTGACCGGGTTTTGATGGTCATAGATATTCCCCGCATGGAGAATTATTTCCTGGTCCGGTGCATGGTGGGACTGAAATGATTGAAAGGCTTCTTCGTCATATCCCCAATAAAGAACATGAGATTTTTTCTGAATGGATGGATACTGCCGGATGTAATCCTGTTTCATGGTCTCGGTCACGAACACGACATGCGCCGCATGATCGACGACCGAACGCTCGAACCTGCGATCGATGGCTAGTGTTGCCTTACTTCTCTTGAATCCCCGATAATACGAAATATCAACCCAGGGATCGATAAAAACCGGAATGTGCGGAATCCCTGAAATCCTGCTCAACGTATTTCCCACGAGCAGTGTAGTGTGCGGCGGGCCAATGGATACAATTGCCTTGACCGGCTCCGACTGGAGAATTTCCTTTCCTCTGCGCACCGCATTCCAATACCATCCGATGCGCGCGTCCGGAATAAAAAGGTTCATCCGTATCCAGACTGAGAGACGATGCCGCAGACTGTGGTTGGTTGTCGAAATGGTTTCCGAGGCCGTCAATGGTGCATTTTTTTCTTTTCCCAGCAAGCGGCGGTACAGACTGAACGGTTCCAGCGTATGTGCCGTAAACACCTTCAGGCGGGGATCAACATCCTTGAGGAGCGATTCGTCTTTTTGAGAAAATGTATCTTCATCGACGGTCAGAACCATCGGCTGCCATCCGTACACCGGCAGGTGTTTGATGATCTTCAGCGGCCAATGGAGCGTCGCCTTCCCTGAAGGGGGCCAGAAATATGTAATGAAAAGGACTTTTTGCATAATGAAGTGTGCTAATGTACTCCGAATCTCATGGAATGTCAAAAATCATGGCAGGTGAATGCAAAAAAAATGGCTTTCTTCACTTATCGTAAAGAAAGCCATGATCTCTTCCTGTCTATCGGAGCCGCTACCGGACGGTCGGCTGTGGTTTGCGCGGGAACATGGAATCGCGCATTGCCGCATTGTAAACAAACACTGCCATAATCGTTGCGGTCTGCTTCATGTCGTCTTCAACAAGGCGGTCATAAACATCCATGGTGGCATGACGCGTTCTGGAACCATAGTCCATGGGGTCTTGAATAAACTGGAACGCCGGCAGTCCGACTTCGTTAAACGACAGATGATCGGTTCCGCCGGTATTGATCGCGGAGATGGTCTGAGCCGTTGGATCCGCAACCACAGAGAACCAGGATCGGAAAATATTCCTCGCCGCTTCATTTCCCTGGAGAAACATTCCCCGAACTTTTCCTCCGCCATGATCATCATTGAAATAGACACTGAATGAACTCTCTTCCGGTTTTATGATCAGTCCCCTGGAATCGGTTATGCTCTGACTGCGATTTGTATCCGGGCGCTCTGCATAATGCTTCTTCACATAGGCGCGCGATCCGAGCAGCCCTTCTTCTTCACCTCCCCATAATCCAATGCGGATGGTGCGCCGCGGCTGCAATCCGAGTTTTTTGAGAATACGGATTGCTTCCATGCATACGGCAACACCGCTGCCATTGTCGGTGGCGCCGGTGCCGGAATGCCATGTATCAAAGTGCCCGCCCAGAAGCACCACCTCGTTTTTTAAATCCGTCCCGGGAATTTCGGCGATGATATTAAAACTGGAATCGGCGGCAGTCGTTTCAATATCGAGGCGCATTTCTGCTTTCACACGAATCCCTTTTTGAAGGGCGCGATAAATTCTGTTGTAATGCTCCGCGGCAACGGTCACCTGGGGAATGAGCGGCGATGCATCGGGGTCGTACGGATTTTTCCGCGGACTGGTATAATCACCGGGCATCAGAGGCGGCTGCGGTACGGCTGCTCCCTGGACATACAGGAGGGTTCCATCATCGCCCGGATTCGCTTCAAGAATTGCCGCTGCACCTTCCTTCTGGCAGAACTCCAGTTTCTTCGAATTCAGAAGTGCACGCACCATGGCAACCGAATCCATCCGCGGGCGGCCCATCCTGCCCTGGGTGGAAACGCCGCGGTTTGCAAGTCTGAGCAGCACTGAATCTGCATCGCGTTCCGCATCCGGCTGAAAGTGCGGTTTCAGTGTAATAGGCTCGCTTATCAGAATAATTTTCCCCTTCAGCTTCCCATGAAATTTTGTAAGATCTCCTTCCGTGACTGCATCAAGTATGACCATATCGCTTGATACTGTCCCGTGCGTTGCCTGCGACCATGCCTTCGGGAAGGCGATCACAGGAAATGCATGAGGTTCCGTCACGCTGAAATAAAACTTTTTCATCGTCCAGCCTGTCCCTACCGGACTAAAATTTTCGAAATGGATATTCTCCGCGCCAAATTCCTTCAGTTTTGTAGAGGCCCATTCCGCCGCCTTGCGGTATTCCGGCGACCAATTGAGCCGGGGAGCATACACATCCGCCAGCCAGCTGGAGATTTCCATGACCTGCGAATGGTTCATTCCCTCATCTTTTATCAGCATCACTGCTGCGGTATCAACTTGTTCCTGTGCAGATACCGGTATGGAAGAACAGACCATCAGCAGGAGAAACGTGGAAAAATATTTCATGGTGGTACATCCTTTCTTGGGAGTGTATTGCCTCAATGGATATTCATTCTTTGATAACGTCCGCTGTGGTTATTTTGCGAAGGGTGAATTCTTCTCCTGTTCCAACAATGATTTTTAACGGACCATTCCGAACATTTTATTTTTCGCGGTCATCTTTAAAAAATATTGAAGCCGTTTCATAAATACCGCTGGATGATTCCGTGCCCCATCGATCCATCCGGTACGGATGCGTTTGTACGACTCCGGAAACCGTTTGAAATTCTTCCAGACCAGCGGATCTGATTTTAATTTTTGAAGAATGTCTACTGGTACGGTATACTTCTTCAGCTTCGTCGACGGTTTTGATCCGTTCGACCCGGGTTCCATGTGGTGTTGAAGAGTCGTCAGTCCAAAGCGGGTCATTTTCTTCGCCTTGATCAGCCGGCGGACGCGTTCCTGGTTCATGGGCGACAACTGGCTTTTTTTTCTACGCGGACTGAACCTCTGGAGATAGGAAAATTCATCCCGCGGCTTCAATATGCTGTCGATCCAGCCGTAGCACAGTGCTTCTTCAACAGCGTCGTTGTACGGGATGCGGGGTTTATCGCTGTTTTTTTTATAGTAGATGAGCCAGATTTCCGGTTCGGTGCGATGGTTCTTTGCGAGCCATGACCGCCACTGTTTTCTGTTCGCTGCGTAAAACGTTTTGCCGATGTTCATATAATATTAATTCCTAATACTTGCACTATCCGTTGTACTTGTTCCACTGCGTGTCTTTACACGCAAGCGGCAGTCTCTTCCGGATAAATATACGTGAATCAAGTGGGAAATAACAGCACCCCGCTTTCGATCAACCGCAATCGACGATCTTATTGATTCATAACGACTGAATCAGCGGAACAAATTCTACTCAACGTTGGTTTTACTTTTTAAACTATGCCGCCATATTTCTGCAACATATCATCCCATATTACAAATCTCTGGAAGGGTACAAGCCATGCCTAAAACAATCGTTCAGGATGTCGTGTTCAAAAACACGGCGGTGAAAGATCTATATGATCTCTATATGAATGCCAAGAAGCATTCAGCAACAACAGGAGCTCCAGCAAAAATTTCCGCCAAAGAGGGGAGCGCCTATTCTGTGCATGACGGATATATTAAGGGTAAAAATCTCCGGCTTATCAAAGACAAGCTGATCGTCCAGACATGGCGGGCAAGTGATTGGAGCCCGGATGATTATGATTCAACATTTATCATTGCTCTGGAGCAGGAAGGAAAGAATGCCGTGCTGCACGCGATTCATGCAAATGTTCCGGATAACCATGCAGAAGGAATTGACAAGGGATGGCATGATTATTACTGGGAGCCCTGGAAAAAATATCTTTCCGGAAAACCGGTTATGAAACCAGCGAAAATGTAGAACGACCCTTCACTGCGTGCCATGCGTACTAGCCGATCTCTTCGGTTGGGACATTGCCCCATACTTATGATCTGTTTGGATTTTCTTCATCAATAGACCATTTTAATGGATTGTTGACAATATAATCTCTTATGCTGTTTAGCTCTTTATCGTTGCGGACAATCCGATCATAGAAAAGTGACTGCCATTGAAAGTCTGCGTATCCGGAATCGTGAATAAGTTTTGCGGCGCGTGCCTTATAATGCCGTACTATTTTCCCCAACGTCACATTTTGATTTTTCATTAATGGAAAATTCTTTGGAGAGATTTGATTAGTAGGGATTTGATTAATCAAATCCCTACATTCGGTAATAATAATAATTCCATGAACATGATTTGGCATTATCACATATTCATCTAACTGAACCTGCGCAAAATATTCGGATATTTCTTCCCAACAGTTCTTTGCAATTTCACCAATGGGTGATAGTATTGTTTTCTCTTCCAACACTTCACCAAGAACACAATTCCTAGCGTGTGTGCAAATAGTGATAAAATATTCACCGGGTTGTGAATAATCATATTCTTTTAATCGAATGGATTTACGATGGTGAACGAGAGAATTGAATATCACTGAAATTACTCTTTCTCTTCCCGGGGATTAACAAATGATAAATTATTTATTCCATTCATATGTTCAACTAATTAGCTCCTTCATCTTGATTTTCCTTTTTTAGCTTTATTTTTCTGTTTTGGTAAAGGAAGTTCCTCTGCGGTTTTACGTATCAATTCACAAAGCCATTCCTTATCGTCAATCCGGTCTTGAATAAGAAAACACGGCTTTGCCCCGGGATACGGGGGTGCTTCTTTCACACGGCCGATGACACTCCTGCCCTGTTCCGTCGGTTTGACAAAAAGTTGATTGTTGCAAATGAGCGCTACTATTTTTTTATCGCAATAAACCGTATGACCTCCAAACATGCTTTTGCAGGAAACGCTCCCGGCATCCTGCATTTGATCGAGAACAAACTGGACAAAAGAATTATTCTGTTTCATTTTTTTCTTTCTCCGCATTCAATACAGAATCCGTCATGGACGCATATCCTGCCTCCGCAACGGGGACAAGTCCACTTTGCATCTTCTTTCTTCACAAATTTCCTTATCCCCTCATCCCTGATCGTTTCAAGATTCTCGATCATGCTCATAGAGAAGTTGGTGCGGTATCTTTTGTCCAGACGTTTCACCCTGTCGCAGGGAAAATCCCCGCATTCAAAACAATACTTCGCACCGTCTTTCTGGAAGTTCCTGCAGTTTTTGATCCTGCATCCGATACAATATTTTGGTTTACCGATATCCGTTCCCCTGCAGCCGGGACATCGAACGAGCACCCGTTTTATTCCAACCTGATATTTATTTTTCTCTTTCAAATATGCCCGGCAGAGCCCGCAGTTCATTCCGCAGGGAGCGATAAGAGAAAATTTATTCAGGGTTTCCATGTTTCGATACTGTTAATTAATGAAGAGATCCGCACTCTTCACTCTTCACTCTTCACTCTTCACTCTTCACTCTTCACTCTTCACTCTTCTCACACGCTCTTGATCACCTTGATCACGCGCCACATAAACGTGACATCGCGTTTGCGGACGAGCATCGGCTCGTATTCGGGGTTCAAGGGAATAAGGTGAACGAACTGATCATCGATCTTGATCCGCTTGACGGTATCCTCCTCGTCCACGCGCACGACGCAGATGTCGCCGTTCTTTACTTCGTGCGTCGGGCTCACGACAATAATATCGCCGTTTTCGATGCGGGGAGACATGCTGTTTCCTTTTACTTCAAGCGCAAAAGCACCCGGATCCCGGACATCGTCCACGGTGATATGCCGCTCGGCTTGTTCCGGATGAAAAATATGACTCGGTACTCCGCCCGGCACGGAAGCAAACAGCGGCAGTGACACCAGGGTCACTTTCTTATAACGGCTGGTCGGCAGTGGTATAATTTTGGATTTATGTCCATCGGCGGGAAGCATTTCCCCTTCTCCGGTCAGCAGCCAGCGCGCCAGTACGCCGGTTGTTTTGGCAATGCGCATCAGGTAATTGCTGTCCGGAACCTGTTCGCCCTTCTCCCACCGCTGGACGGTACGTGTCGCGATATCAATCTTTGCGGCAAGGGTCCCCTGATCCAATTGTTTAAAGGAGCGCGCTTCCCGGATGCGTTGTGCAATTGTTGTTTTCATAATTTTCCTCGGAACGACATAAATGTCACTACCAAGATACCGCATTTTGCACTGTATTGTCAAGCATTTTTTCGTTTGGCGCTTCATTCCTTGACCCGCCCTCTTGACAAGACGACAAAAATGTCGTATTGTCATTAAAAAGATCGATCCGGAATTCCCTATCGTCCCCCTTAAAAGGGGCCGGGTGTATGTTAGATCAGATTCATGACTCCAGCATTTCATACAAAATATCGTTCGCCCTCGGGCTCCGCTGCGGTCCCGGAGATTCATGACCATTCAGCGGCGGTCCGCTCCAGCGGCATCATCAGCGCCTTCGCCGAGAAACCCGGCAAGGTCTTTTTGCTTTACGGCGAGCGGCCGATCTTTCAACTGTCGCTTCACATGGCGGCGCACACGATGGCCGGCGGGAATGCTCTGGCCGTGGTGGATGGATGCAACCGCTTCGACGTGCACGCGCTTTCACGGTTTGCCCGGATGCGGAAGATCGATCCGGACGAATTTCTCCGCCGGATATTTATTTCGCGCGGCTTCACCTGCTACCAGATGGAACAGGCGATAACGCACAAACTCCCGTCGTTTCTTTCAGGCATCCGTTCACAGACCGCCATGATCTTCGGCCTGCTGGACACTTTTTACGACGAGCAGGCCTCCCTGCGGGAAGTGCGGCAGATTCTTCAACGGGTGCTGGTTTCATTCCGGGACATGAAAGCAGCGGGCCATTCGCTGCTGCTCGTCTGTCTGGAACGGACGGTCGCTCCGCCGGAACGCAACCAATTATTCACCACGCTGAGGAACGGGATGGACCGCGTGTACAAACTGAAGTTCGACGAACAGGGCGCGCTGCGCCTCCTCCTGGAGTCACGCCAGCCGCCGGTTCCGCTTCTCACGAAAGGAGAACCCCCTTATGGG
>RPQN01000196.1 GCA_003819715.1 Ignavibacteriota bacterium
GAGAATTGCAGTTACCATGAATTTATTCCGCACACCGACCGTCTGGATTATCTTTCCCCGCTGTCCAATAATACCGCATACGTCCTGGCGGTCGAAAAGCTCATCGGCATCGAAGCCCCGCCGCGCGCGCAGTACATTCGTACTCTGATCTCCGAACTGGCGCGCATTTCGTCCCACCTGATGTTCCTCGGTTCGCTCGCCATGGATGTCGGTGCATTGACGGTCTGGATGTGGTCGTTTCGGGAACGTGAAAAACTATACGATATTTTCGAAAAAATCGCCGGGGCTCGATTTACGACAAGCTACACACGGATCGGCGGCCTGTCGCAGGATATCACTCAAGACATGCTTCACATCATCCGCGGTTTTATTGAGGATCTCCCGGAAAAATTACACGAATGTGAAAAGCTGCTCAATACCAATCGGATATTTATCGGCCGGGTGGATGGGGTCGGCGTCATTTCCAAGGAACGTGCGATTGATCTCGGCCTGACCGGCCCATGCCTGCGCGCGTGCGGTGTAGAACATGATTTACGCAGGGCAAATCCCTATCTCGTCTATAATGATCTCGATTTTAAAATTCCCGTCTATGAAGGCGGTGATTGTCTCGCACGGTATTATGTGCGTATGGCGGAGATAAAGGAAAGCATGACCATGGTCCGTCAGCTTATTGAAAAAATTCCTGCGGGTGAAGTAAGTGCCCGCCAGCCGAAGCAGGTGCTTCCGCACAAAGAGCCCATTTATAAAAAAATGGAGGAATTGATCCATGATTTCATGCTCATTAATTTCGGGGTGAATCCGCCGGTCGGTGAAATTTATCATGCAGTCGAAGCGCCGAAAGGCGAACTGGGATTTTATATTTACAGCAACGGCGAAGGCCAGCCATGGCGCCTGAAAATCCGATCGCCGTCATTCGTTAATCTTCAGTCGATTTCGACGATGATGAAAGGCGCAATGGTATCCGATATCGTTGCCATTGTCGGCAGTCTGGACCCGGTCATGGGCGAAGCGGATAAGTGAGTGAAGAGTAAGGAGTGAAGTGTGAAGAGTGAAGAATGCTGACGGAAGAAAATAAAAATAAAGTTGAAGAACTTCGGAAGCGGTATCCGACATCGCAGGCCCTTCTTCTGCCTGTCCTGTGGATGATCCAGGAGCAGGAGGGCTCGCTCTCGGAAGAATCGATGAAGTATGCCGGATCGCTGCTGAATATTCCCTACAGTCATATTCTGGGCGTCGTGACGTTCTATACGATGCTGCACCGGAAATCCTCCGCCCGGTACCGGATTGACGTCTGCACGAATGTCTCCTGTATGCTCCGCGGTTCAGGAAAAATTCTGGAGCATATCGAGAAACGCCTCGGCATCAAACCGGGTGAAGTGACCAGTGATAAGAAATGGACTCTGGAAGAAACGGAATGCCTTGGCTCTTGCGGTACCGCCCCGATGCTTGCCATTGGGGATGAGTATTATGAGAATCTGACTCTTGAAAAGGTCGATAAGCTTCTGGAGAGTCTCCAATGAATCTGCAGCCTGCACAACCCGAGAAGCTGAATGCCTGGGAGCGTGTCATACTCCCCGATGTTCCCGGACTCCAGAAGATCGATTTCTATCTTGCGAACGGCGGATATAAAGCGCTGAAGAAAGCGCTGGAGCTGAAACCGGAAGAAGTGATCGAGGAAGTAAAAAAATCGAACCTGCGGGGACGCGGAGGTGCGTGTTTCCCGACCGGATTAAAATGGTCGTTCATGCCGAAAAAATCCGATAAGCCGAAGTACCTCTGCGTGAACGGAGATGAATCGGAACCCGGCACATTTAAAGACCGGCAGATTTTTGAATTCAACCCGCATCTGCTTATCGAAGGAACGCTGATCGCATGTTACGCGATGGGAATGACCGCAGCCTATATTTATATCCGCGGGGAATACGGCAAATGGATCCGCATGCTGCAGAAAGCGCTCGATGATGCCTGCGCGAACGGGTTCGTCGGCGATAAAATCCTCGGAACGGATTTCTCGACCCATATCACCATTCATCGCGGAGCCGGAGCATATATTTGCGGCGAAGAATCGTCGCTCATGAATTCGATCGAAGGTCAGCGGGGTTATCCGCGCGTGAAGCCGCCGTTTCCCGCCCAAAACGGGTTATGGGGATGTCCGACCACGATTAATAATGTGGAAACCATTTCCAATATCCCTGTCATTATCAAGAACGGCTGGAAATGGTATTCACAAGTTGGAGCGGTGAAACATCCGGGACCATTGCTCGTCGGTGTAAGCGGGCATGTCAATAACCCCGGGGTTTTCGAAATGCCTACCGGCGAACCGCTGCTTGAAATTATACACAAATGGGCAGGAGGCGTCCCGGGGAATAAGGGCATCAAAGCGGTCATTCCCGGCGGTTCTTCCACCATGATGTTACGCGGCGACCAGCTCGAGGGTATTCGAATGGATGTCGACTCTCTGAAAGCTGCCGGCTCATCTGTCGGGACGGCCGGTATTATTGTTATGGATTCTGATACCGATCTCATTCAAGTCATTACGCGTATTACAGAATTCTATTACCGCGAGTCCTGCGGCCAGTGTACACCTTGCCGCGAAGGGACGGTGTGGATGTATAAAATACTTAAACGGTTCGAGCAATATCAGGCAGTTGCAGAAGATATAGATTTATTGATGGATATCGCCAACAACATCGAAGGAAATACGATTTGCGCTCTCGGCGATGCTGCCGCATGGCCCGTGCAATCGATGATCCGCCGTTTCAGGGACGAATTTGAGAAACGTGTCCATGAATCGCAGCATCGGGTTGTTGCCTGACACTCCGGTTCCTTTCTCCTGAAACCCGCACGGTCATCCCCATGCGGGTTTTTCGTTTTTCCGGGGGAACCCTCGATCCCCGCTTCCCGTCTAATAATTCGATTCTGGATAGTGAAAAACCTCTTCGAGTATGAGCGGGGGAAAACAACAGGCATGAATTCGATCGAAATTATAAAAACAGGAGGGAGCGTGGCGATACCGATGCCCGGAAACGGTTGGGAGGGTGAACACAATCGTTTTCGGATTGGAGTTCGTGCAAGAAGTTTTGTACCTTCAACTCCAGGAACGAATGAACCGGACTCCATGACCAACGACCAAGCTCTCCCTCGACAAACGACTGAAGTTCTTCGCAAGATGGATGATGAGGCATTGATCATTGCGTTCCAGAACGGCGATCTTGACGCATACCGGTTTCTCGTCGAGCGCTACCAGGAGAGGATCCGCAATCTGCTTTATTCGATTTTCCACGATCGCGACTACATCGACGATCTCGCACAGGAAGTGTTCATCAAGGCCTATCAGGCGCTGCCGCGTTTCCGGTTTGAAGCATCATTCTATACATGGCTCTACCGGATAGCGGTCAATAAAAGCAGGGATGAACTTCGAAAGAAAAAAGCGCGCCGGTTCTTCTCGTTCCAGACGCTGGATGAAGGCGTCGAAAAAGAATTAAATACCCGCCTTTCGGTGCAGCCTGAAAACAGGGACTCGAACGAATTGGTGGCGCTGGGACTGCAAACGCTTCCTGAAAAATTCAGGACCGCGGTGGTGCTGAAAGATATCGACGGACTTTCATACGAGGAAATAGCCGATGTGATGCAGTGTGAATTGGGTACCGTTAAATCCAGGATCTCCCGAGCACGGGCAATGCTGAGGAAAGCATTAAAACCGTTAATGGAGGAAGTACACTCATGAAAAAAATGAATACACAAAAGTTGGATGCCCTGTTATCGCAGTATGTCGACGGGGTGCTCTCCGAGAGCGAAGCGCAGCGGGTGGAAACGATGCTGGCTGAAGATGCCTCCGCTCGGCAGCAGGTGGAGGAATTAAAAAGTCTGAAAGGATTACTCGGAACACAGCCGAAACTGAATCCGGATATTGGATTCTGGACTCGGCTGTCGGTGACGATGCAGGAACAGAAACAAGAAGAAATGAACCTTCTTCCATTTCCACGGAAATATTTACCCGCCCTCAGTGTCATGGTAACGGCGGTGGCAATCGTTGCAGGGACCGTGATCATCCAAAATCGGATGCAGGTCGCGCAGTTTTTCTCGGAAAAATCGCTGGCGGTCCGCAGTGTCTATGAAAATAAAATTCTGCAGGGTTCTCTTCTGCCTCTCTTTTCCAAGGTCGATAAAGAAAGTGCACTGCAATTTTCCCTGTTCGGGACACTCATGCTGGACAATAAAACAGAAACTGCACTCCACGTCGACGAACAGTCGGAGAAAGGATACCGTATCGAAGTTGGGAATAATTTGAAGAGGAATACGACGCGGGTCACATTTGACCGCTTCGTTGCTGAAGTGAAGCCGTCTGAGAAACAGAGGAAAATCATTGATTCGCTTCTGGAATTAACCGGCAGGCGTATCGAATCCTCGGTCCTGATCGGCGAAAATAATACCATGGCAATCGCGCCGGATCTTCCGAAATTAAACAGGTTAATGGTGACCAATATTGCATCCTGCCTGGAGCCGCTTCAGCGGGTGAATTTCGAACGGCTGCTCGAAGCACACGATGCTCCGTACACCGTCATGGCAAGCCATGCGTCGGCTGAAAAAACACAAACGTATTGCCAGAGTATACCGAAATATCCTCAGAGCGACCGATTCGTCATTATCACGCCGGATACGATGATGTATTCCCGGATTCATGTCGATTTCGACAGCCTCCGCTGGCAGATGGAAAAGAATTTTGTCAATGCCGCATTCCGCCGGGAGGCCATGCTGAAAAAAATTATGGCAAGACATTTTCAGCGCCTGCCGAGTAATTTGCCGTTCCAGTCCCCGGAACAGATTTTTAACGGAGGGGAGTTCTTTAGCGTGGAAATAAACGTCCCCCACGACGAGGATACACAGCAGCAAATGCATGCGGTGGTTCAGCCGCGCATCCAGAAACATATTCTGCTGCCCGGTAGATCGAACCGTTCCACGAGAATGCAAATTTGGAAGGACACGGCTTCTGGTGATCCGCTACCGTAACAGGTGACAGGATATAATATTGTTCATCTGACGAAACCCGATAGACTCTATCGGGTTTTTTTGTGCCGTCGGACGCTGCACCCGTCCCGGTCAATAATTTCATCTTGCATCTGCCGGCACCTTTTGGTATATTTTTTATTGTAAATTTTATCCCCCAGACCAATAAGAAGGATCGAATCAATGAAAAGTAATCTGTTCTATTTGTTGTTTGCCGTGCTCCTTGCAGGATTGCTCACCCTTGGTTTTCAATGCGGATCGCCTGAATTCACAGGCGCAAAAGTCCAGGAGCAGAATAAAAATTATGCGGAAGCGGTAAAATTGCTGGAGAAAGAGGTTCAGAAAAATCCGGCCAATGCAGAAGCATGGTTCCGTTTAGGCCGTATCCGCGGCATGCAGTTAAATGATGTCGATGGTATGAACCAGGCGTTTCAGGAATGCGAGAAGGTCTCAAAAGAATTTTCAAGTGATATCACCGCTCTCCGCGGATATTACTGGGTTCAGTTCATCAATAGCGGCGTCAGCAACAAGAACCGTGCAACGAAAGACTCAATGCAGTTCTACGACAAGGCTGTTGCCGATTATTTAACGGCAGCCAAGCTGCGGCCGGACACATCGATTACGTATCTGTATATCGCTGCAGCGTATAAAGGAAAAGGCGATATTGCAAACGAAATCGCGTATATGACGAAAGTGTGGGAAATGGATCATGACAAAGAAGTATATAAATCAGTAGGAAGAATATACGTGCAGCAGGGATTGGATAAAAAGGAAGAATTCAGGGCGGCAAATGCGGAACAACTCAAGATCCAAAAAAACCTCAAGGACGTCGATAAAGGAAGTTATAAAAGCGATGTCACGCGGATCCTGGGACCGGCGGACAGCCAGAAGAAGGATAAGAAGAATCCCAAGAAAGAGGATTGGATCTACAATCAGTATTCCTTGAGCCTGACGTTCGACGGCGACCGCGTGGTCAATAGAAAGTTTGATAAACCGTTCGTGGCGAAGATTGATTCGACAAAATATTTTGAAGCGGCCGACGAATTCAATAAGGCGGTCAATATCTTTGAGGCGGTGAAAGCTGCAAATCCAAAAGACAATGAAAATTTGAATTTGCTGCTCCAGGCCTATTATGAAGCCAGCCGCACCGTCGAAGCGACGAAAGCCTTCAAACAGGCTGTCGTGAACGAACCGGAAAACAAAATGAATCACTACATTCTCGGTCTCCTGTACCGGTCGGTGGATGACTACGACGGCGCCATTGCGGAATTTACCGAAGCGATCAGACTCGATCCTCAGTTCACCGATGCGTTCTACGACCTCGGGGCGACATATTATAACTGGGGTGTGAAAATAAAGAGAGCCGCGCAGGAAAAAGGAGAAGAGAACGACGAGTACAAAGCAAAATTTCACGCCGCGCTGCCCTGGATGGAAAAAGTAACAGTCATTAAACCGGATGATGCGAAAATCTGGGAGACCCTGGGAACGATCTACGCCCTCCTCGGTCAGACGGATAAAGCAACGAAGGCGCTTGATGAAGCGGATAAGATACGCAAATCAGGCAAATAAACTTTTTAACGTGAGAAACGGACCCTGGAATGGCTGATCAACCGGTACAACAGCAGCAAATTAATATCGAACTTGGAGAGAAGGAAGCAGAAGGAATTTACTCCAATCTCGCCATTATCACTCATTCGCCGGCGGAATTCGTCATCGATTTTACGCGGGTGCTTCCGGGAAACCAGAAGGCGAAGGTTCATGCCCGGATTGTCATGACCCCGCAGCATACGAAAATGCTCCTGAATGCCATTCGGGACAATATCGATAAGTACGAAAATAAATTCGGAGAGATAAAACTTATCGGTGAACCGGCCGGCGGGGGGTCCTTTGGATTCCAACCGCCCCCCAAAGATGAAAAATTTCACTGATCTTTTCTGAATACTGCTTCCCAAAAGCTGGTGCCGTTTTTTGACGGCATCAGCTTTTTTGTTTTCAACTGAACGACATCAAACGGTGAGGAAGTTTCTCTCTTGATTTAAGATTCCTGACTCGTGATGCTGCCGGTGATAACTTCGGAATGTTCTGTCCACCTGAAAGTTTTACGGCGGCATCATTCGGATTGGGCCTCAACGTGCGGATATGATCTTCTTAAAAAAATGGACCCTCATTGAAACGGGCGGGATGGTCCGGCCCGTTTGAGTGACTTTTCAATGGTTAAAGGATGTAGCGGCTGAGATCGCGGTTTTTTACGATGGAATTTAATTTATCCTGAACTACTTTTTGCGTGATCGCGATGGAAGTTTCTTTTATTCCATCCGGTGCCTCATACAAAATCTCTTCCAGCAGGGTGGTAATGATCGTATGAAGCCGTCGGGCGCCGATATTCTCGACCTGGTCGTTTACTTCGAACGCAATTTTTGCAATTTCTCTGACCGCTTCGTCATTAAACGTGATTTCAATTCCTTCCGTCTGCAGGAGCGCGGCGTATTGTTTGATCAGCGCGTTTTGCGGGAGTGTGAGAATTTTGACAAAGTCTTCTTCCACAAGGCTTTTTAACTCCACGCGTATGGGAAATCTTCCCTGTAATTCCGGGATCAAATCCGACGGCTTCGCAATATGGAATGCGCCCGAGGCGATAAACAGTACATGATCGGTCTTCACCATTCCGTATTTCGTCAGGACGTTGGAACCTTCCACAATGGGGAGAAGGTCGCGCTGGACGCCTTCGCGTGAGACATCCGGTCCGAAACTCTGACC
>RPQN01000197.1 GCA_003819715.1 Ignavibacteriota bacterium
CTCTCTTCCCTCACGGGAGATTATAATGCCGACGAAGGACTTTCATTCCATGGAAGAACTGCACTGCACCCGGTCATCTGGGCAACGATTGGGGTGTCCTATGCGGTCGGATCATTTATGCAATCCTCCAAGGCAAACCAGTACTTTGAACAGAACTACGCCTCAATGAATTCTTTCAACCAATCGACATACGGCATCGATTTGCTCCTCAGTTATCTCTATGTGGAACTCAACGCTGAATATATCAAAAACAGGTTTGACGCTCCGTATATTCTTTACCAGGTTGCCTACCCGTACGGCTCAGGGTACCAGCTTGGTGAGTCTCGTGCACTCGACAGTCAGGAATATCTTATTGATGTAAAAGTGGAAGCGCCTTTTTATCCGGGATTATTTCTCGCAGCACGGTATAATCCACTGATGTTCAATGACATTCTCGATCCGCAGGCAATTTCCTCCGGGGGAAATCATTTTCGCTGGAATTGGAATGTGGTCCGTTCTGCTGTCGGCATTGGGTATAAACCGGACAGGAACGTGTTGATCAAGCTTGGATACGAGCAAACTGCAGTAGATACTCGACCCGCACCCGATCTCGCAGTATGGAGCGGTGCGGTGGTGCTCACGTTCCAATGAAATTTGTTGCGAGAGAAAAACTGATGAACGCATCGCTCCTCTTTCCTCTCTTGATCTTCGCATGGATGAATAGTGCATTGCTGCACACACTTCAGGCGCAGCAGTCCAATACAAACCGGATATCCATTCAGACAGGATCCGTGAACGGAAAAATTGAGATCCTGAAAATGAATATGATCGAGTTATCACAGCAATCTACCCGTCATCACACGTACGGGAAAATGAATGCGACTCCCATGACGCCGCCCGCAACGAACGAATATGAAAACGTCGTGGTGTACCTTGAAGGACAAAGTTTAAAACGGGAAACGCAGCCCGCTTCCTCTCACAGTCAAATTGATCAACGGAATGCAGAATTCTTCCCTCATGTTCTCCCCGTGCTCCGAGGAACGGTTGTAGACTTCATCAATCGTGATAATGTATACCACAACGTCTTTTCCCTTTCACCGGCAAAGAAATTCAATATAGGCCGCCGGCCTACCGGTCAGGCGGTGCCGGTCGTCATGGACAAAACCGGGATCGTTCAGGTCTTTTGCGATATTCATTCGAATATGGCTGCTTATATTCTTGTTTTAGACAACGATTATTTCACTCAACCCAATAGACATGGTCATTATTCAATCGACCGGATTCCTCCTGGGACGTATACACTCAAAGTCTGGCATGAACGCCTCGCGAGCCAGGAGCAGACGATCACCATTTCACCAAACAGTACAACGTCCATAAATTTCGTGATGGAATAATCCATGGCGTTCAAACCTCTCTTTGGCACAACGCTCCGGAATCGCCTTCTTATTCTGACGACGATCCTGGTGGTACTGATTTCCGGTTCAGTTTTGCTGATCGTAAACTTTAAAGTGCGGGATCTCGTCAACGATAAACTTCAGAAGGATTTTGATATCACCTATCATACCTTCAACCGGTTTCTTTCGCTGCGGAACGACCGGCTGGTCGAATCATGCCTGCTGATCTCTGAACTCCCCATTTTAAAAGCACAGCTCTCCACCCACGATCCGGCGACCATCAAAGACTACATTCTCTCAAGGGAAGAAAGCCCTGCCCGGCTCATCGGCGCCGACCTCTTTACACTCACCAATGAAAAAGGTCAGGTCCTTTTTCGTCTCGATCATCCTGAAAAATTTGGCGATACCTTAACGGTGATCCGCCATGCGTTGGAAGGAAAGGATCCGGCTCCAGATGATATTTCGTTCTGGATTATCGACGAACACTTGTACCAAACGGTCACCGTACCCATTTTTCAAAAATTCCTCATCGGTACACTGACCCTGGGGAAACGCATTACCCAGGAGGAAGCCAGAGCATTGAAGTCCGATACGCACAGCGACATCACATTCCTTCTCAATAACCGCATTGTTGCCTCGACACATTCGGATCTCGCGCAAATCGACCTGCTCCGCTCGTACGTCGCGAAGCCGCCTGAACTGAACCGGCGAAACGAAAAAGGAAAAAGTATTCAGAGGGAAGTCGTCCTGGACGGGGAAAATTTTTTATGCGCCTTTGCACGTGCATCAAATTCCAGCGAGGCGATTTATGTGATGGCCATTTCTGTCGATCAGGCACTAGCGGGATTTCAGAGAATTGAAAAGATTATTTTGATCATCGGCGGAATTTCACTGATCCTTTCGATCGTTGGCGCCTTCTTTCTGGCGGAAGGAATCACTTCCCCGTTGCGGAAACTGGTCGTCGGCACGGAACAAATCCGATCCGGCAATTACGATTTCCACATGCAGGTCGATTCCAGAGACGAGATCGGTCTCCTGGCGCAATCGTTCAACGAAATGGTACTGGGACTCAAAGAGCGGTTCATGATGTCAAAATTCCTTTCTCCATCGACCATGAAGATGATCCGTAAGGAAGGCGACAACCTCCACTTAGGAGGCGAGCGGCGTAATGTGACTGTGCTCTTTTCCGATATTCGCGGGTTCACGGCATTTTCAGAAAAAGTTGAGCCGGAGGTCGTCATCGAATTGTTGAACAGATATTTGAGCCGGCAGGCTTCTCTTGTCATCTCGCACAACGGCATTATCGATAAGTATGTTGGTGACGAACTCATTGCCATCTTTGAAAGTCCGGACATGGTGGACGATGCGGTGTTATGTGCTATTGAGATTCAACGGGCAATTAATGAATTGAATACCAGGAACACGGAGGACATCCGCGTCGGAATCGGCATCAATACCGGTATGGCCATTGTCGGAAATGTCGGGGGCGAAGAACGAATGGACCATACGGTTCTCGGCAACAATATGAATCTCGGCAGCCGGTTATGTTCCATTGCCGGTTCCGGCCAGATCATTTTATCTGAATCATCCTGGCGTTCTTTGAAATGTAAGGAAGTGAAAACACAATCTCTCGAGGCGATTGTCGTAAAAGGAATCAGCACTCCCGTCCAGACGTACGAAGTTCTCTACGATGCAGGATAAGACGAGAAAAGATATGTTCGGCGAAGCTCTTCAGTGATCAGCAAAGACTGCCATTCGAAGCCAAAGGAACAATTAATAAACACATGGTGTTAACGATATAATGGCAAACGAAACAGGTGAGACCCGTTGAATAATGGAAACGGATTGAGTCATGAAAAAAGGATTTTCGTTTTTGTTCTGTTTGATTGGATTCATTCTTGTCATGGTCACGGGTATTCACGCGCAGACGCTCGGTCAAATTGATACATTCCAAGATAGTACGTTGAATTCATGGTCATCCGGTCGGCCCAATCCCACTCCTCCGGTGAATATAAGCACCGGAGGACCTCAAGGGAGCAACGACCGGTATATGCGGGCAACCTCCTCCGGAAGCGGTGCTGCAGGGAGCAAACTCGTCCTGTTCAACACCAAACAATGGAAGGGAAATTATATATCGGCAGGGATCGGAAATATCCGCATGTTCTTGAAGAATGAAGGCACTTCTGCGTTGCAGATGAGAATCGCGGTCTTCAGCAGTTCGAGTAGTTGTTCTTCCCTCAATCCCGTCTCTGTTCCGATTGGCGGCGGTTGGATCGAAGTGAATTTTCCTGTTTCCGCATCTGCATTGACCGGTGGTACCGTCAATACTATTCTGACAAATGTGACGGAGTTACGATTACTCCATGAATCGGCACCAGGGACGACAGGCGATGTCATCGCCGCGCAGCTCGGTATCGACAATATTACTGCAACCGCTGCACCGTCAAACATCAATGAACCGCCATCGGAAACCCCTCGAACATTCAATCTGTCTCAAAATTATCCCAATCCATTTAATTCAAGCACCTTTATTAATTACGAACTGCCGGTCAATAGTATGGTGACGCTGAAAGTGTATAATGTACTCAGCAAGGAAGTAGCAACTCTGGTCGACGCAGAAATGAAGGGCGAAGGAGCGCATCGTGTTCTGTTTAATGCATCCGGCATTTCTTCAGGGGTATATTTTTACCGTTTAGAGGCCGGGAAGAATTCGCTTGTAAAGCGGCTTGTACTCCTGAAATGAATTTGCATGGAACAAGTTACAGGTGATTATTCTGTTATTCAGCGGCTGTTGTCCCTGCAACGGTCACCATCAGAAGGCGGCTTGCATAACCATCTCTCAACGTTCCATCATTGAGTGCACTCATCGCACATCGCATGCACACACGCCACCATCTTCCCAATCTTCACCTGCTGAACAAAACAACCATCCGCTTCTTCCCCTCAACTGGAATGGTTCCTCAATATTTAAACGTCCTTGCAGGTTGAAGCGGTGAATCGTAAATTGTAGGTGAGACAGGTTCGACGCTTCAACAAGAAATAAAAACCAAACACCGGATACTCACCCATGATTCGTAGAACATTTTCGCTGTTGTTGATTTTCCTTGTTCCTCAATTCGCAATCCCTCAATCGTCAGTTCCCCGGGATGCAGCCGAGATCAGGCTGGCGCTAAAAAAACTCACCGTACTCGGATCGGTTCTGTATATCGGTGCCCATCCCGATGACGAAAACACCGCAATACTGGCAACGCTCGCACAGGAAAGGTGTTATCGAACTGCATACCTGTCGATCACTCGCGGCGAAGGCGGACAGAACCTGCTGGGTCCCGAGCAGGGAGAAATGCTCGGCCTGATCAGGACGCAGGAACTCCTTGCCGCACGAAGAATCGATGGTGCGGAACAATTCTTCACTCGCGCAATAGATTTTGGCTTCTCCAAAACCCCGGAAGAGACATTGCGGTTCTGGGGAAAAGAAAAAACACTTGCCGATGTGGTATGGATAATACGCACGTTCAGGCCCGATGTCATTATCACGCGATTCACGCCGACTCTGGGAGGCCATGGAAACCACACCGCATCTGCAATCCTTGCTGATGAGGCATTCCGCGCTGCTGCCGATCCGTCCCGGTTCCCTGAACAGCTTCAATTTACTTCTCCCTGGCAGGCAAAACGTATTGTCTGGAACGGATTCCGGCCGCTGCAGACGGATACCCTCCGGAACGCCCCGCCGACGGTGACGATGGACGTTGGGTCGTATTCTCCCCTCCTCGGAAAATCGTTTACAGAAATTGCCGGAGAAGGAAGAACCATGCATAAAAGCCAGGGCATGGGTGCCGGACAGAACCGCGGTGAATCATCGAATTATTTCCAATACGTTGACGGCGATACGGCAGCAAAAGATCTGTTTGACGGCATCAACACCGGTTGGTCAAGAGTATACGGTGCTGAAACCGCTGGAATAATTCTCGATGAAGCTTCTCGGACCTTCGACGATACCGCGCCGGAAAAATCAATCCCGAAACTGTTTAACGCGTTGAACCTCCTCAACACACTCCCGCCGGATCCATGGTGTAGTGTTAAAAAGGAAAACATCACACAGGCGATTCTTTCATGCGCCGGAGTCTGGATTGATGCCGTGACTCCGGAGAATGCGGCAAGTCCCGGCGGCGAAGTAAAATTTGCGGCGACGATCATCAATCGCACGTCTTATCCGTTTCTCCTTGAACGCTTGACACTTCCGTTCGGAGGAGCCGACACACTGCTCCGCACTCAACTTGAAAGGAATAAGCCCGTCCGGTCCATGTTCACAGTTCGGCTGCCTGATCAGATCAATGAGTCGCAGCCGTACTGGCTGAGAGAAAAGCCGGGGACCGGATCCTACGCGGTCTCCAATCAATTACTGGTTGGGCAGCCGGAAAACGTACCGCCGGTGATGATCACTCTTCATCTCTCGTCGCCGGACGGCAAATTAAGCGTCACGTTCCCGCTGCGACAAAGAGTTATCGATCCGATCGATGGAGAGTTGCTGCGCCCGTTTGAAATAGTACCGCCGGTGATTATTAACGTGCAGAATCCAATTGTCCTGTTTCCGGATTTGTCCGAACGAAAAATTTCCATTTCACTCAAATCATCAATATCGAACGCCCGGGGCATCGCCCGTTTAAGGCTTCCGGATTTCTGGGCTGCAGTACCTGAACACTACGAATTTCAATTAAAAAATAAAGGCGACGAACAGACGTTTACCTTTTCCGTCCATCCATTGAAGAGTGCTGTGAGCGGGATATTTTCCGGAGAAGTCGAGATTGGAAAAACAATCATCAACCGCAGCATTCAAACGGCACAGTACAAGCACATCCCTCCGCAGACCATTTTTCCTCCTGCTGAAGGAAAACTGTTGAAAGCCGATCTGAGAAAAACCGGCAGCACCGCCGGATACCTTATGGGGGCCGGGGATGAAGTGCCGGCCGCAATCCGTCAAATGGGATTTTCGGTGGCCTTGCTTTCGGATGCTGAAATTGCAGAAGGAAATTTGGATCGGTTTGATGTGATTGTCGCCGGGGTAAGGGCATATAATACGCGGCCTCTGCTTCGATTGCACCAGGAGCGGCTCATGGATTATGTCAAACGCGGCGGAACTTATATCGTCCAATATGTCTCTCCGCAGCGGAATGAAGCTGAGAATGTTGGACCATATCCCCTGACCATTTCCCGAAGCCGGGTTGCTGAAGAGGACGCCCGTATCAGCTTTCTGAATCGAAACCATCCCGTCATGACCACACCCAATAAAATTAGCGATGAAGATTTCAATGGATGGATTCAGGAGCGAGGATTATACTTTGCCGATCGCTGGGATGCAAAATACGATTCTGTGCTCAGCTGTCACGATACGAACGAACCGGACAGAGCAGGCGGTTTATTGACCGCCCACTATGGAAAAGGATACTATGTGTTTTGTGCATATGCCTTCTTCCGTCAGCTGCCCGCAGGCGTGGAAGGCGCATACCGGTTATTTGCCAATATCCTCTCGCTGCATGGCGACCGCCGGAGATCAACAAAAACCGGCTCCCGCTGACTTGAAATGACCGATAACCATCGCATTGGAATTAATCAAAGGAGCGGCTCAGTGATTCCTGATGATGCCACCACAGAAGAGAAACCTCCGTTTCTCGGTTCATGGAAAAACATCTATCTTGCGGTTCTCGTTAACTTAACGGTCCTCATCATCCTTTTTTATTTCATTTCAGAAGCGTTTCAATGAGACCGCTCGACTGGATTGTCCTCGCAGCAACCCTGTTGTTCATCGTTCTCTATGGGATGTGGAAAGGACGCGGAAGCAGTACCATCAGGGGGTTTCTGCTGGCTGATAGATCCATGAAATGGTATACGGTCGCTCTGGCCATTATGGCAACGCAGGCAAGCGCCATCACGTTCACGTCCACACCGGGTCAGGCGTATGCCGACGGGATGCGGTTTGTGCAGTTCTACTTCGGCCTTCCGATCGCCATGGTGATCCTCTGCATCACCGCTGTACCGATCTTCCATAAACTCGGCGTCTACACCGCGTATGAATACCTGGAAAAGCGATTCGACGCTAAAACAAGGGTGCTGACCACGTTCATCTTTCTCGTCTCAAGAGGGCTTGCGGCAGGAATGACGATCTATGCACCGTCACTGGTCCTGTCCGTTATGCTCGGAGTGGATATCCGGATCACCTCTCTGATTATCGGCGGACTCGTCATTCTCTATACAACATCGGGAGGGGTGAAAGCGGTCAATCATACAAATTTCTTCCAGCTGATCGTTGTCATGTCCGGGATGATCATGGCGTTCGGCGTTGCGCTGTTCCTGCTTCCCCGGGATATCTCGTTCACTGATGCCCTCTC
>RPQN01000198.1 GCA_003819715.1 Ignavibacteriota bacterium
ACCACTTCCAACCCTTCAATTTTTGCTGGTCCTTCCATCGCTTTGTTCCTTACGCGTTCACCGTTTTAAATTCTTTGGCAATCGATTCCACCTGCTCCAGCACCTCTTCCGGAGACGGGATCATCCCGCCCATCCGTCCGTAGAACCGGACCGGACATTTTCCATTGACCGCAAGGCGCACATCCTCCACCATCTGTCCCGCATTCATTTCGACGGTGAGAAATACTTTTGCATGCGCTGCTCCGGCGGCAATCGCCTTCGAGGGAAAGGGATACAGCGTGATAGGCCGAAGCAGGCCGACTTTTAATCCTTTTTCACGGGCAAGGCTCATAGTCTTGCCGCAAATGCGGGATGATAATCCGAAGGCCACCAGAATGATATCCGCATCTTCCGTCTGAAACTCCTCCCACCGGACTTCCTGCTGAAGTGCGCGGTATTTTTCCTGAAGGACTAAATTTAATTTTTCCATCCGTTCCGGCTGTATGAAGAGAGAGGTGATGATATTCCGCTCACGCGATTTTGGTTTGCCGACCGTCGTCCATGGGGCATCGGTCTTTGGCAGGGAACCCGCCTCCGGCAGGGTCACTTTTTCCATCATCTGGCCGAGTGCGCCGTCGGCAAGTATCATTGCCGGATTGCGGTATTTCTCGGTCAGGCGAAACGCATCAAATACGAAATCGACCATCTCCTGGACCGATGAAGGCGCGAGGACGATGAGATGATAATCGCCATGGCCGCCGCCTTTGACTGCCTGGAAATAATCCGCCTGCGATGGTTGTATCGTGCCGAGTCCGGGTCCGCCCCGCTGAACATTGACCACCACCGCCGGCAATTGCGCAGAAGCCATATACGAAAGACATTCCTGCATCAAACTGATGCCGGGGCTCGAAGATGAAATCATTGCGCGGGCTCCGGCGCCGGATGCCCCGTGCACCATATTGATCGCAGCAACTTCGCTTTCTGCCTGCAGGATCACCACGCCGGGATAGTTGGGCGCCTGGACGGCAAGATATTCCATTACTTCTGTCTGCGGTGTAATGGGATACCCGAAGTACGCCTGCATTCCTGCACGCAGCGCGGCTTCAGCAAGCGCCTCGTTGCCTTTCATTAATCGAGTATTGGATTTTCCGTTTCCACCTGCCATAGTTTTCACATTTCTTGATTTATAATTTTTCGTATGAACTTCGACGTCTACAATGGTTTGACGTCTCCAGCGTCAGAAGATCCGGCATGCAGCCGTATTTCAAAAAATCATATTTCTCATAATTGTTTATCGGTACCATTGAACGAAAGTTTAAGAGCTGAACAATATCCTGCTGCTCTGTCTTCTTATTTGTTTGCCTTCGGCTGCCGGTACACCGTGATTGCACTGTCGGGACAAACAATGGCGCAATTGATACAGCCGGTACATAAATCGTTCTTCAATTGTGCGTACCGGTATCCTTTTGAGTTCAATTGGGAGGACAACTCCAGACAATCCTGCGGACATGCAGTGATGCACAGTTCGCATGCCTTACAAATTTCCGTTGCAACGATAATGGTTCCTCGAATCATGTAATACTCCCAAGGATATAGTGCATCACCATTAAACTTTAAATAATTCTATAATAGAATGGTGTATGCGCAAGTAGTGTGCCAGATTACGCCTGACTCGTCAAAATGACTTACAGGCGGTATTTTCATAGAAAAATATCGGGACTTGGCACTTTTAAGAAGAAAACGGAACAGCTTTCCTGAAAGCGGTAAGGCAAAAAAATACGATGGAGCTTCTCTTCCGTGCCGGATGGACACGCAAAGAGAAGCTCCATTATTTTATGTCGAACGGTTCCTCTTACCGGCCAAGGATTTCGTCCGGCGTGCCGGGAGGATGTTCAGCAATTCGCTGTGCTTCGGATACTGCCACTGCGGTAATGTTGACAATATCGTTCACATCGCAGCCCGGGACGAGGAGGTACACCGGTTTACGGATGCCTAACAGCATCGGCCCGATAGCCGTCGCCCCGCCGAGTTTTGCAAGAAGTTTATACGCGATATTCGCTGAAGTCAGATCGGGACAGATCAGGACATTGGCATCGCCTTTAATTGTACTAAACGGGAAGAACTCCGATACGATATCCGGACTAACGGCGGTATCGGCCATGAGTTCTCCATCGACCGCGAGATTCGGCGCTTTCTTTTTGATGATCTCCACCGCCTTCCGTACTTTTTCCGTCAGCGGGTGATCCGTGCTTCCAAAATTACTGAATGACAGCATTGCGACTTTGGGCTGGATATTCATATAGATCGCTTTCTCTGCGGTCAGGATGGCAATGTCGGCAAGATCTTCGGCGCTGGGTTCGATATTCACCGTGGCATCGGCAATAAAGATGGTTTGATTTTTAAACACCATCATATAGGCGCCGCAGATATTTTGTACCCCTTTCCGTTTACCGATGATTTGAAGGGCAGGACGGATCGTTTCGGGATAATGTTCGGTTAATCCGGAAACCAGGCCGTCTGCATCTCCCATCTCCACCATCATCATGCCGAAAATATTATAATTATTTCTCAGCATTTGACGCGCTCTCGCCGGCGTCATGCCTTTCCGTTTGCGGAGGTCGTACAACTTGGAAACGCTTTCCTCAAACTTCGGCGACTTTCGCGGCCGGATGATTTCCACGCCGGCCAGGTCGAGGCCGAGCTCGGTAATGCGCTGGTTGATCGTATCCGGAGTGCCGAGGAGGATCGGTTTGGCGATCCCTTCATCGAGAAGCATCTGTGCGGCACGAAGTATTTTATCTTCGTCGCCTTCCGGGAACACGATGCGCTTGGGTTCGCTCTTTGCCTTGTTGATGTAAAATCGCATCACTTCCCTCGATTTCCCGAGGCGCGCTTCAAGCTGGTCGCGGTATTGTTCAAAATCCTTTATCGGATTTTTCGCAACGCCTGTCTCCATGGCCGCTTTCGCAACAGCAGCCGCTTCCCAGAACAGCACGCGCGGATCGAACGGTTTCGGAAGGATATACTCGCGTCCAAACTCCAGCCGTTTCTTGCCATAGGCTTTTAACACATTATCCGGTACATCTTCTTTTGCCAGCAGCGCCAGCGATCGGGAAGCAGCAAGTTTCATCTCGTCGTTAATACCGGAAGCACGAACATCCAGAGCACCGCGGAAAATGAATGGAAATCCCAGAACATTGTTCACCTGATTCGGAAAATCTGAGCGGCCCGTCGCCATGATAATATCGTCGCGGACGCTCGTGGCGTCCTCATAGGTGATTTCCGGATCGGGATTGGCCATCGCAAAGACGATCGGTTTATCCGCCATGGATTTGACCATCGCTTTCGTCAATACTACTTTTGCAGAAACGCCGCAGAAGACGTCGGCTCCTTTGACTGCATCCGCCAGCGACCGGGCGTTGGTTTCCACTGCAAAATATTCTTTGTATGGATTCATCCCTTCCGTTCTGCCTTTGTACACCACTCCCTTTGTATCTACCAGGAGAATATTCTCCCGACGGACGCCCAATTTTTCATAAAGTTTTGCACACGCGATCCCTGCTGCTCCCGCGCCGCTGAAGACCACCTTCGCATGCTCTATCTTCTTCCCCTGGATCTCTATGGCATTCATCAATGCGGCCCCGCTGATGATTGCCGTTCCATGCTGATCGTCATGAAAGACCGGGATGTTCATCGTTTTCTTGAGTGCTTCTTCTATATAGAAACATTCCGGTGCTTTGATATCCTCGAGATTGATCCCGCCGAATGTCGGCTCGAGCAGTTGTACCGCTTTGATGATATCGTCGGCGTTGTGCGTATTCAATTCGATGTCGAACACATCGATATCGGCAAAGCGTTTGAACAATACTCCTTTGCCTTCCATCACCGGTTTACCGGCAAGGGCTCCAATATCGCCCAGTCCCAGTACTGCAGTACCGTTGGAGACGACCGCGACAAGGTTTCCCTTGGCGGTGTATTTATAAGCGTCTTCAGGGTTTTTTTCGATTTCAAGGCATGGATCGGCAACTCCCGGAGTATAGGCAAGCGATAAGTCGCGTTGTGTCTGGCATGGCTTGGAAGAAACAACCTCTATCTTCCCTTTGCGGCCCATCGAATGGTAATCGAGCGCTTCTTGTTTACGAATCATAATACCTCCATTCTGAAAATAATTTTGAATACAGAGATGTAATGCTCAAGTATAATGAGTTTTAGGAATGAACGCAACCCGGTCTGTCCCATTCTCCTCACGCGATTCTTCTTCCATAGTGATCCAGTTTAATGTTACCGGCGAGTGATGTCAGGAATTTCTTCCTGACATACAACAGGGTCGGTCAGTCCTGAAAATCGGAACGGACCGCACGAAACTGAGATACGACCTATTCTTCGTTGTTCTTGAAGAAGAAGGATGAATACTTTGCGGACGGGCGTGAATACACAGGCGGTTTCGATATTGTAATCGGATAATATTTTTTCTAAGTTACACGGGGAATACAGGGCAAATCAATAGAGAATGTATTGTCGTGAGAACGATTCCCTCCTCTTCACGCAGGACCATAAGGATTGGACCGGACGATGTATAAAGACTACTATAAGATTCTCGGTATTGAAAAAACAGCGACGCCGAATGAGATTAAGAAAGCGTACCGCAAACTTGCCAATAAGTTTCACCCCGATAAAAATAAGGGGGACAAAACCGCCGAAGATAAATTTAAAGATATCAACGAAGCGAACGGAATTCTCAGCGATCCGGTCAAGAGAAAAAAATATGACCAGTTCGGTGCGGACTGGAAACAGTACGAAGAATCCGGATCCCGGCCGGGAGGATTCGATTGGGGAAAATATTCCGGCGGGCGCGGGAATCAAGCGCACACCATGAGCCAGGAAGAGTTCAGTGCGATGTTCGGCGGTGAGGGAGAGGGGGACATCTTCGAAACCATTTTTGGGCGGCAGGGCGGCAGTCGGAGCGGAAGAAGGAACAGGCCGTCCAAGGGGGAAGATTATGAAGCCGAATTACTTCTCACTCTCGAAGAAGCTTATGATGGCGCGGAACGGCTCCTGAAGGTGCGTACTCAAACGATCAAGGTTTTATTGAAGCCGGGTATTGCGGACGGCCAGGTCCTGAGAGTTGCCGGTAAAGGCGGCCGCGGATCCTCGGGAGGCCCCTTCGGTGATATCTTTATTACGGTCAAAGTCGCACCCCATGCGGAATTTCAGCGCAAGGGAAACGATCTCTACTGCGAACGCCCGGTCGATCTCTATACCGCGATACTTGGCGGCAAGGCGAAAGTGCAAACACTGAAGAATACGGTGAATGTCGATATCGCGAAAGAAACACCCAACGGCAAGATCCTGAGGCTTCTCGGACTCGGGATGCCGGTATACGGCACGAAGAATGAATTTGGAAATTTGTACGTCACCGTGTCCGTGCAGCTTCCTGAACATCTCACCGGGCAGGAAATCGATCTGTTCAGGAAACTGACTTCACTGCGAAAATAAATGCTCGCGGTGCCCCCGCGCGCATTCGATCCGGTTACGGGCGATCGTGAATGTGTCGAAGCTTAGTTATTGCATCGTCATCCATTAAAATGGACGCCTTGTAACGCGAAACCCGAAGGGTTTTGTTTTAAATAGCCGTACGATTTATCATACGGCGAAGATATCGATATGAACGCTCCCAAGCAGAAGTTGGGAGCGAGGAAATGTTTTCCTAAAAAGAATCCAAACACTTACTACTTCGACAACCGAAAATGAAACGGGATAGAGACCCACACCGCAACCGGTTTTCCGTTCATCAGTGCAGGCTTAAAAAACCATTTCATTGCAGCTTCGAGTGCCGGTTTCGTAAATAATTCCGAGTCAGTTTTTACGACCAAAGCTTTTTTTACGTTTCCCTTCTTATCGACCAATACTTTAACATAAACACTTCCTTCAAGATTGACCCGCTGCGCAAGAACAGGATATTGAGGTGCATGCTTGATGAGAATCACCGGGTCAAATTCAGTAGGTTGAAATTTATCCGGCAAAGGATCGGTTTCCACTTCAGGCGGAATGTTAAACCGGGCTCCGGGACCCGGTTCACCGACATCACCAGTCCCTTCATTTATATTTTTTGGAATATCTTTCCAACCGTCAAATTCTTTTGGATCCCGTAATTCAATATCGGGTACCGGAACAGGAATACCTGCTGAAAATTTTGTTTCAGGATTCAGTATGCCAGGGTTTTGCAGCCGAGGTTCCAGCGGAGGGGGTAACGGAATAATATCGATAATTCGGCCGTTCCCCGACAAAACGCCCGGTTCAACTGCATTTTCAGTTTTCAACAATCCTGCAGCATGATAACCACCGAACACGAGGACTTGGACGCTCAAAGCGATCATCAGCGACCACGTCATATAGCGCTGTTGGACCAGACGCAATTCCTGGTATCCATAGGCGGCGGGAATAATGAGCGTTTTCATGATCGTTCCTCCTTCTCTTTATTTGAATGTGAATCCGATTCTTTGTAACATTTCGCTGCAACTTCCATTCACCTTCTACACATAGATGACATAAACAGTTGAAAGGTAAATGCAGACGCAATTTTACTTTTTTAATGAGGAATCGAAACTCTTAGATGCATTACGAAATGGCAATGAACATGCGTTGGCGGATCTGTTTCATCAAAACCGCAAATCCATTGCTTCATTGGTCATGCGAAATCACGGGTCGGAGGACGATGTTGAAGATATTCTTCAGGAAGCCCTTGTTGTCCTTTGGGAGCGGATTCATTCCGGGTCATTCGAATACAAGGCAAAGCTGAGTACGTTCATTTATGCAACGGCGAAGAACATATGGTTCCGGCGTTTATCGCGGCAACGGCGGGAAGTTTCCATTTCTGATGAATCTTGGGAGTCGGCCTCCGGTGAATCAACTCCGCTGGAGGCGCTGGAGGAGAACGAGCGTGTTCTTGCTGTCCAGCAGGCAATGGAACAGATCGGGAATCCCTGTCATGACCTCCTTCTTCTCTATTACTGGGAGGAACAGTCCATGGAAGAAATAGCGCAGAGGCTTGGCTTCGCAAATGCCGACACGGTGAAATCAAAAAAATACCAATGCAAGAAAACGCTGGAGCACATGGTGAAGAAAGCACTGGGAGAGCGTCATGAGTGATGTCCATTCACCGCACTGGGCAACAGATCCGGAACTAAGAGAAGCGTTCGTCTTTCGCCGGTTGGCGGAAAACGAAATGCATTCATTTGCCGAACATCTGGAACACTGCGTGGAGTGCCTTCAACGGGTGCAGGAGGAAACGGAATTCGTCGCAGGCGTTCGCCGGTACGGCCGGATGGAAATGAAACACCGGCTCATGGAACAGGTGCGGCGTATTCCGGCGAAACGGTACGATTGGACGTCCATCACCAGCATTGCCGCGGCAGTGCTGATTATGTTCGGAGCGATATTTGCTCTCCGTACGTTTGTCGATGGTGATCAGTATAACCGTAAAAGGGAAATTCTTTTTTCCAGCAGCAACACGTCGCATCGCGCTCTTTGGATTTCAGGAAGAATGATTCCCCGGTCGGAAGAATATGCAGGAATATCGTCCGATCGATCGAATAAATTTATGGTGAAGAAAGGGAATGCCGCACAAACCATTATGATTCATCATGCGAAGGATTCGGAACTTCCGCCTGCTCTTCAACACCGGGATCAATCCGCTGTTTATACGCTGCTCGAACGTACTCCTCAAGGAATTCAATTAACGCTCTATATGAATGATCCTGCAGATTC
>RPQN01000199.1 GCA_003819715.1 Ignavibacteriota bacterium
AGACAATCACGGAAACAAGCTGGACAACCCGGAACAACGGGAAACAGCAAAGCGGGAAATTCTCGCAACGATTCAGTCATTGAATGAACCGGGATCCCCCGGGGACAAGACGACAGACGAACCATTATGAATACTGCACAGCCTATTGGTGTGTTTGATTCCGGTATCGGCGGTTTGACGGTGGTCCGCGCGTTAACCCATCACCTCCCGCATGAAAATATTATTTATTTTGGCGATACGGCACGAGTGCCGTACGGACCCAAATCGCCGCAGGTGGTGCGCGAGTACGCTCTTCAGGATACCGATGTTCTGCTTCACCACGACGTGAAACTCATTGTCATTGCATGTAATACCGTTTCAGCGGTTGCGCTTGATGTGGTGCAGAAACGCGCGAAAGTACCGGTCGTCGGCGTGATTCTTCCCGGTGCAGAAGCGGCGGCGCGGGCAACGACCAATAATCGCATTGGCGTCATCGGCACCGTCGGCACCATTTTCAGCAATGCCTATACGAATGCGATCCGTCAGATTGATCCGGACATCAGCGTGTTCGGCCAGCCATGTCCGCTGTTCGTCTCGCTCGCAGAAGAAGGCTGGATCAATCACAAAGCGACGGAGCTCATCGCCAAAGAATATCTTTTCCCATTGACGCTCGAAAAAATAGATACCCTGGTGATGGGGTGTACGCATTATCCGATTTTACGCGAGGTCATCGGCAAGGTGCTTCACCAGAGCGTCACGTTGATTGATTCGGGAGAGGCCACCGCGCTGGCCGTCAAGAACCTGCTGACGGAGAAGGCCATGAACAATCCCAGCACATTAAAACCGAACCTTCAGTTTTTTGTCAGCGATGTTCCGCACAAGTTTACGGAAATCGGCGAACGGTTCCTGGGCAGGAAGCTCGGGAAAGTGCAGCGCGTCAGCGGATTCTTAAGTTAGACGGACCGCTGAAAGACTCCCCCGGAGATCTCACGCCGGTTGATTGCTTTTCGATGATTCGTTATTCTTCTTCGATTTTTTTCTGAATATTTTTTTATCCGTTCCGATTGAAATGAGAGGTTGTGCTATGGACCACGTATCCATTTTTCCTGCAGACAGTATCGGCAGGAATTTTATCCCCAAAGAATTTCTTCCCGCCGGGAACGATGAGTATTATCTGCGCAACACGCAGGTGCCCTGGCCGAAAGACCGGTGGCGGAAGCTCCGTGCGGATGAAATAGAACTTCTGGTCCAGAATAACAACACGTCCGATAACTGGAACGATCTTCTGGTAACCGATCCGTTCGATCCGAAGAGAATCAAAAACAGTAATTTTTTCGGAATGATTCGGCTGGGGTGCATTCAGAACGTAAATCTCAAACATCACGATTTGCAGGTGCCGGCGGGAATTTCGAACAGCGTCGTTATTTCCTGCGATATCGGAGATAATGTTGCAATACATAATGTCCGCTATCTGGCGCATTATATCATCGGCGACCAGTCCATGGTATTGAACGTCGATGAAATGCATACCACGGATCACGCCAAATTCGGCAACGGCGTTCTCAAGGAAGGCGAGCCGGAAAGCGTCCGCATCTGGCTCGAACTGATGAATGAAACCGGAAGCCGCAGCGTTCTGCCGTTCGACGGCATGATTACCGCTGATGCCTATCTCTGGGCAAAGTACCGCGACGATACGGCGCTTCAACACCAGTTGAAGGCAATCACCCAGAAGAGCACCGATTCCCGCCGGGGTTTTTACGGAACCGTCGGCAGCCAGTGCGTCATCAAAAATTCTCAAATTCTCAAGGATGTAAAAATCGGCGACTGCTGTTATATCAAAGGCGCCAATAAATTAAAGAACCTCACCATCAATTCATCCGAGGCCGAATCCACACAAATTGGCGAAGGCGTCGAACTGATCAACGGCATTATCGGATACGGCTGTCATATCTTTTACGGGTCGAAAGCCGTCCGTTTTATTTTAGGCAATAACTCCAGCCTGAAATACGGAGCACGGCTGATCCATTCGTTCCTGGGAGATAATTCCACGATTTCATGCTGCGAAGTACTGAACAACCTGATCTTCCCGGCGCACGAACAGCATCACAACAACTCCTTCCTCATTGCCTCGGTGGTCATGGGCCAGAGCAACCTCGCTGCCGGAGCGACGATCGGTTCCAACCATAACAGCCGCGCGAACGACAACGAGGTGCAGGCCGGACGCGGTTTCTGGCCGGGGCTGTGCTCGAGCATCAAGCATTCCTGCCGGTTTGCTTCGTTCGTTCTCCTGTCGAAAGCCGCCTATCCTGTTGAAATGGATATCCCGTTCCCGTTCTCACTGCTCAACAATAACGAATCAAAGGATGAGCTGGAGGTGATGCCCGCGTTCTGGTGGATGTATAATATGTATGCCCTCGCCCGGAATACGTGGAAATTTCAAAACAGGGACAATCGAAAAAGGAAAGTTCAACACATAGAATTCGATTCACTGGCACCGGATACCGTCGAGGAAATATTTCACGCGTGTCGTCTCCTGGAACTCTGGACGGCAAAGGCCGATCTGCGGCGCCGGAATATTGCGATCGACGGTAAACCGGAACAAGAATTAATGAGACTGGGACAGGAACTGTTCGCGGGGCCTGAACTGCAGGTCACGCCGCTGGAGGTGCTCGGCGAGAATATGGAAAAATCCAGCCGCAAGGTCATAATCCAGAAAGCCTATCGGGCTTACCATGCGTATCAGGATATGATCCGGTATTACTGCGTCAAAACCCTGCTGGACTATTTAAAGACAAATTCAAACGAATCATGGTCAACCATGAGCAAGGTGCTGGCCAACCCCCGGCAGACCCGGTGGATTAACCTCGGCGGTCAATTAATTCCTGAAGATGATGTAGACCGGCTTCGTGCGGATATTGGGTCCGGGAAGCTGGCGACATGGGAAGAAATCCACCATCGATACCAGTCGCTCTGGAACGAGTACCCGCTGCAAAAGCAGAAACATGCGTTCGCTTCGTTCTGCGCAATGCAGGGAACGCATTCATTGACTCAGGAACACTGGAATACCGCGCTCGACCGGGCGATAACCATACAGGAATATATCCGGGACCAGGTCACTCTCTCCAGAAAAAAGGATTTCGACAACCTGTTCCGGCAGAACACGTACCGCAATCTGGCGGAGATGACCGCATCCATCGGAACGGTGGAAGACAACAACTTCATTCAACAGGTACGCACGGAAACCGATGCATTTAAAAAGCTTGTGGCTGAAATCAGAAAACGAAACTGACCGGGGGAATCCGCATGAATCTTAACGAAGAGAAATATTCAAAATTTTTGCTCGTCCAGGAAATGATGGACACCATCGATGTCGTCAGGCGTTTTAATCCGAATCAGACTCAGAAGGTTGCACAAAAAATTCGCTCTGCAGGAAAATTGTTTCTCACCGGCGAAGGATCGAGCCGTATTTTTCCGGCGAAGAATTCCATCCGGAAAGCGTTGCGCTCCGGGTCGGATATCAGGGTTGCAACCGACGGGTCAAGGCAGGCGGCGCAGTATGATCTCTCAACATTTGCCGTGTTTTGCGCTTCAAATTCAGGACGGACAAAAGAAGTCGTCCTCCTTGCCAAAAAGATTTTGGCATCCGGCAACAAAAACTGCTTCGGTCTGTCGGCAAATGTCGGAACACTGCTGGAACAATCCTGCAGCGAAACATTTGTACTGACATGCGGATGGGAACAGGCGGTCGCCGCGACGAAAAGCGTTGTCGAGCAGGCATTATTTTATGAATCCATTCTCTGGAATATTTCAGGAAGAAACGGTTTTGTCCCGGCGGATCTTTCCGCAGCGATTCAACAAGCGCTCACGCTCCCCATCGACCCGTCGATCATCGCTGCTGCCGTCAACGCACCGACGATCTATTTTGCCGGATATAACGACGGCGTCGCGGAAGAACTGACACTGAAAACCAACGAGATCACGCGGAAGAAATCCGATTATCTGGAAGGGACATACGCGGTTCATGGAATAGAGGAAGTCATGAGCCCCAGCGATATCGTCTTCGTCGTCGATCCTATTGATGAAGAAATTGAAAAGTTTCAGGAAGTCCTCGTGAACGGCGTCAAGCTCAAAGTCGTGGCCATCGCCAGCCGGGACACGCCGTTCACCACCATCCGCGTACCGGACGCGGGCGAATTGAACCCGTATATCCTGCTCTGTGCAGGATGGAATCTTTTAGTTGAAATAGGATTGGCCATCGGAATAAATCTGGACAAGCCGGAACGTGCACGCAAGGTGGGAAATGAATTCGTGCAGTGAAATTTTTGCATCACTGATCAAACCGCATGAGGACAAATCACTGAAACTGAACGAACTCGATGATCAATCCAAAATTGCACCTCAGACGAGATCTTAGTATCTTTTTATCAATCACCACTATATGAAAAAACATCAATGAAACTGCCCAAGGAACAAATTTTAGAAATTTTCCGTGAGACAAAAGCCCTTCTGGAAGGGCACTTCCAGCTTACCTCCGGGATGCACAGTCCGCAGTATTTTCAATGCGCGCGTGTGCTGCAATTCCCAAAATATCTTCATCTCCTCTCCGGAGAAATTGCGCGTCATTTCGGATATAACGAGGTGGAAGTGGTTCTCTCCCCTGCCATCGGAGGCATTGTGGTCGGCACCGAAGTAGGCAGAATGCTTGGAGCGCGCACCATCTTTGCTGAACGAAAAGACGGAAAAATGGAACTCCGGCGCGGTTTTGAAATTCTTCCCGGAGAACGCGTCCTGGTCGTTGAAGATGTCGTCACCACCGGAGGTTCGACCAAAGAGGTCATTGAATTGGTAAATCAGGCCAAAGGCAGTCTCGTGGGAACGGGCTGCATTGTGGACCGGAGCAATGGAAAAGTGCAGTTTGATACGAAGCAGTTTGCGGTACTGCAAATGGAAGTCGTCACGCATCAACCGGCCGATTGTCCGTTGTGCAACTCCGGCAGCACTGCAATAAAACCCGGCAGCAGGGGTAATTATTAACATGGGCGATCTCTATCAGCGGCTGCAGCAATGGATCGGCACCGGATTTTCTCTGTACCTCTGGAACGGTGCCGTCGCATTCGCTGCCGTGATGATCATCGGATTTTTCTTCAAGTACTTTCTCAATACCATCGGCCGCAGGCTGGTTGCCAAAACTCAAACAGATTTAGACGATAAACTGTTTGCCGTCATCCTTCCCCGCGTCAAGTGGCTTGCCATCGTCATCGGGTTCTATCTCGCCGTCGAACAGGTGGCCAAGGGTATCGCCCACACCGATAAATCAGGCGAAGAACTGATCCGATATTCCGAAGGGATCCTTTATCTCCTCTTCGTTTCACTGGTGACGATTCTCGTCATTCGTATCATCGACACGCTGTTGAAGCATTCGATGGAGATGCATGCGAGAAAAACATCATCGACCGTTGATGAAGCGATCTTCCCGATCCTGACCCGGATGGTCATGATGTTGATTTTCTTTATCGCAATCGTCATTACGCTGGGTCATTTTGGTGTCGATGTCAGCAGTTTGCTCGTGTTCCTCGGCGGCGGATCGGTGGCGCTCGCGCTCGCGGCTCAGGATACACTTTCGAATATGATCGCGGGCTTTGTCATCATGCTGGACCGGCCGTTCCGCCTCGGCGACCGGATTAAACTTCCGAGCGGCGAGATCGGAGATGTGTATGAGATCGGGCTTCGCAGCACTAAAATTCTCGATTTCGACAACAACCTCATCGTCAGCCCGAACGCCGACCTCACGAAAACCAAAGTCATCAATTATTCATATCCCAAAAATGAAATACGTGTCCTCGTGGAGGTTTCTATCGCCTATGGGACATCCATTGAGCGTGCCCGGGAACTCATGTTGAATTTCGCACGTCAAAACCCGGAACTGCTCAAACAGCCGGAACCGAGCGTGTTTTTCAGTTCCATGGGCGAATCGTCGTGCGTCCTTCAATTGATCGGCCGCACGGACGATTGGAAGAAAAAAGCCCGGGCCGAAAATATCCTCCGCGAACAAATCTATACGGCTTTCATGAAAGAGGGAATTTCATCCGGTATTGCGCAGCATGTCGTCCAATTGACTTCACCCATTCCCCATGGCTCTCCCAAAAACGATTAAATCCGAGAGGTTGTATCACGGTCGCATTATCGACCTGATCGTCGAGGATGTTGAAGACGCCCCCGGCAGGGTGCGCAAGCGTGAGATCGTGAGTCATCCCGGCGGGAGCGTGATCGTCCCGCTGTTCGACAACGGTCAGGTTCTTCTCGTACGGCAATACCGATATCCTCTTCAGAAATTTATTTTAGAGGTGCCTGCAGGCAAACTTGAGCCGAACGAAGATCCGCTCCAGGCCGCTCGGCGTGAACTCCAGGAAGAAACCGGCTTCACGGCGGACCATTATGAAAAGCTCACCGCGATGTTCACGACGCCGGGCTTTTGCAGCGAGGTACTTCACATCTATCTTGCAACAGGGCTCAAACAATCCAAGGAAGGGCAGCACCTGGACGAAGGCGAACAAAGCCTGACGGTGGAAATATTTCCCCTCTCCACCGTGGTCGAAATGATCGAACGTGGAGAAATTGCCGACAGCAAAACGATCGCCGGAATCCTCCTGACCGAGCGGAAACTGAGATTAAAAGCCAATGAGCCATTGAGCAAATGAGCCGATGAGCCTTTGCGTTGTGGAGCCATTGAGTAGTTGAGCAGATGAGTCGTTGAGTATTGAAGCAATGAAGCGAGGTAAACGTTGACCAATAACTTATCACCGGTTGCACCATGAATGTCGTTGAATTAATTCGAAAAAAACGTGAAGGCGGATCTCTCGCTGAAGAAGAATTCCGGTATCTCATCACCGGATACGTTGAGGGAAAAGTCCCGGATTATCAGATGTCCGCATTCCTCATGGCATGTTATTTCCGCGGCATGAGCAGCGAGGAAACGCTCACCTTCACCCGTCTGATGCTGCGTTCCGGCGAGGTGATTGATCTCTCCGAAATTTCCGGCGTCAAAGTCGATAAACATTCCACCGGCGGTGTGGGGGATAAAGTATCCCTCATCCTTGCGCCGATGGTCGCCGCTTGCGGCGTTCCCGTTCCCATGATCTCCGGACGCGGACTCGGCCATACCGGCGGCACGCTCGACAAGCTGGAATCCATTCCCGGATTCCGAACCGCTCTCTCCATCACGGAATATAAGGAAGTCATCAAGAAGGTCGGCGCCGTGATGATCGGGCAGACCAAAGAGATCGCACCGGCCGATAAGAAGATGTACGCCCTCCGTGATGTCACGGCAACCGTCGAGTGCATTCCATTGATCGCCGGCAGTATTATGAGCAAAAAATTAGCGGAAGGGATTGATGCCCTGGTCCTCGATGTAAAAACAGGCCGCGGGGCGTTCATGCAGACCCGCGAGCGGTCATCCGAACTGGCGCGGACACTGGTCGATATCGGCAACGGGTTCGGGAAGGAAACCGTCGGTTTCATCACCGCCATGGACCAGCCGCTCGGCGTTGCGATCGGCAATTGGCTGGAAGTGGTTGAATCGGTCGAATGCCTGCGCGGCACCCGGGGAACAAACGACGCGTCAAGCGATCTGATGGAAGTGACGTTTGTGCTTTCCGGTGCGATGGTCTATCTGGGAAAAAAAGCAAGGTCGATTGAAGAAGGAATTGAAA
>RPQN01000200.1 GCA_003819715.1 Ignavibacteriota bacterium
CCAACCGGGCATGATCGCACGGACCGGCGGCTGCTGTTTTTCCATGACCCTGATCTGCACCGGCGAGGTATGCGTCCGAAGAAGAATTTTGTCCGCGATAAAAATGGTATCCTGCATATCCCGCGCCGGATGATCGGGCGCAAAATTTAAGGCTTCAAAATTATAGTAATCGCTTTCAATATCCGGCCCGGTTTCAACCGAAAATCCCATGCTGATGAATATGCGTTTCATTTCCTCCATCACCTGAATGACCGGGTGCATGGTCCCAATCGGTTTCGGGCGCCCGGGAAGGGTCAAGTCGATGGGAATTTCTTCCGGCTTCGAAGAGGCTTCGAGTGAGGATTTCTTTTCGTCGAACTGCGCCTGTGCGTTCTGGCGGAGCTCATTTAATACTTTGCCTAACGCCGGTTTCTCCGCAGCCGAAGCGTTTTTCATCCCTTCGAATAATCCGGCTATTTCACCGCTGCGCGCGCGAAATCTTATACGGACTTGCTCTAGGCCCTGGACCGTCGCCGCTTTTTGCAATTCTTCGGTAAACGCTTGTTTTGTAAGTTCGATCTTCTTCAGCATAAGAGTGGTTGACCCGTGTGATCTGATGGACTGCCTGACGTTACACGTTCACTTGAAAACCGATATCTGTTTCGTCTGCACAGACCCCGCCATGAATGCCCCAATTCACCAGTTCCGGTTCCTTGACGACGATGAGAATATCCTTCGGGTCTATACCCGGCGACGCCTTCAAATTTCCTACAATCTTTTGATACAGCATTCGTTTGGCTTCCCGGGACCGGCCTTTAAACGCGGTGATTTCTATGATGGTGAACGATCTCGATTTATTCGCACTTCGTTCAAAATGATCGTCGTCAAATTCAACCATCAATTGATTCCGGTCGGAATCCGGAATATGAAATGCATCGACCAGCGCCTGATGCACCCCATCAAGGATTTGTTTTCTGTATCCGGCATTAAAACCGTTATAGAGTTCAATTCTGACGATCGGCAACGAATCATTCCTTCTTCATGGAACAAAAAACGGAAATTTTCTCCGCCTTCCTAAAAAGAAAAATCTTCTTACCGGCTTTTCAAAGACACTCCATGAACGGAATCCATGAAGAAAAGAGCAGGTAAGAAGATTCGAATTACGCAGTCGCGAATTTTACAACTTCGGCGAATGCTGCCTGATGATTCGCAGCAAGATCCGCCAGGACTTTCCGGTTAATTCCTACTTGTTTCTTTTCAAGACAGGATATCAATTTGGAATACGTGGTGCCATGGATGCGCGCTGCAGCATTGATGCGGGCAATCCAGAGAGCGCGGAACTCGCGCTTTTTGGTCCTGCGATGCCGATACGCATGCTGTCCGGCTTTATCGACGTGATGCTTGGCAACGGTCAGGACTTTACTTCGTCCGCCCCAGTATCCTTTTGCTGATGCTAATAATTTTTTGCGCCGGCGATGCGACGCGACTTTATTTTGTGAACGCGGCATTTCTTTCTACCTTTCTTTCAACGGTACTGCTCAGTTTATGCTAATAAAAATCTTCGCACTTTATACGCTTCGGTCTCTGCGACGAAACCGGATTTGCGCAAATGGCGTTTGCGTTTGGAGGATTTGCTGGTCAGGATGTGGCTGCGGAACGCTTTTCGACGTTTAATTTTACCGCTTGCGGTGACCTTAAATGATTTTGCTGCACTGCGCCGGGTTTTCATCTTCGGCATGAGATTATTCCTTTGGTTGTTGTTTAATTACTTCTACAGTTTTTTTCTTCGCTTTTTCAGGAACGAAGTACGACACCATCTGGCGCCCTTCCATTTTTGGCTCCTGCTCCATCCGGGCAATATCCGCTATTGCTTCTGTGAAGCGGACCAGCAGCTCTTTCCCCTGATCCTGATAGGTGATTTCCCGGCCTTTGAACACGACCGTCGCTTTCACTTTATTGCCTTCCAGAATGAAGGCGCGTGCATGGCGCGTCTTAAAATCGAAGTCATGCGTGTCGGTGTTCGGGTGGAACCGGACTTCCTTCACGAGCGTCACGTGCTGATGTTTTTTCTGAATCTTATCGCGTTTTGCCTGCTCATACCGATACTTTCCAAAATCCATGATCTTTGCAACCGGCGGCGTTGCATTAGGCACAATCTCAATAAGGTCTGAGGTCATCTCCTGTGCCCGCCGTAAAGCTTCGCTGGTCGACATAATGCCAAGCTGCGCACCATCGTCGGTGATGACGCGTACCTGAGGCGCTTTAATTTCGGAATTTACCCGTGCTCGCTCTTGTTTAATGTGTTCTTCTCCTAAACCGTGAGTGCTCTTGTTTTAATGGATGTCAGAACCTGGTCCCGGAAGTCCTCAAACTTCATTGTCCCAAGATCGCCCTTCTTATGCTGGCGGACTGAAACCAGACCGGCAGTTTTTTCCTTTTCTCCGACGACAAGCATATAAGGTACTTTCCTTGTTTCGCAATCGCGGATCTTATACCCGATTTTTTCGTTGCGGTCATCCAGTTCGGCACGCACGCCGGACGTCTTTAATCCGTTGCAGATTTCCGTCGCATACTCCATAAAGACATCGGTGATCGGCAATACGGCCACCTGCGTCGGTGCGAGCCACAAGGGAAATTCTCCCGCAAAGTGTTCGATGAGAATTCCGACAAAACGCTCCAACGAACCGAACGGTGCACGATGAATGATCACGGGACGGTGACGTTGTCCGTCCTGTCCGATATATTCCAGCTGGAACCGTTCGGGCATGACATAATCAACCTGTACTGTACCGAGCTGCCACGTGCGGTTCAACGCATCCTTCACCATGAAATCGATCTTGGGTCCATAGAAGGATGCTTCACCATAAGCTATAAAGTAATCAAGTTTCATCTCATCCGCCACTTCGCGGATTTCACGCTGCGCCTGTTCCCAGAAAGCGGCTTCACCGCCGTATTTCTCGACATTCTTATCGTCCCGGTATGACAGGCGTATTTTCACTTCCATACCGAATGTTTTGAATACCAGCTGGGTCAGATCGATGACTGCTTTCACCTCTGCTTTTAACTGGTCATGTGCACAATAAATATGTGCATCATCCTGGGTGAACCCGCGCACGCGCGTCAGGCCGTTCATTTCACCGGATTGCTCATACCGGTACACGGTGCCAAATTCAGCCAGCCGAACCGGCAGATCGCGGTACGACCGGGGTTTGAACGAATAAATTTGATGATGGTGTGGACAATTCATCGGTTTTAATAAAAACGCTTCGCCGCTTTCTAATTGAATAGGCGGAAACTGCGAGTCTTTATAATACGGATAATGTCCGGACGTCTTGTACAATTCGAGATTTGCAATATGCGGTGTTACCACCGCCTGATAACCGCGCTTTCGTTGTTCGTCACGTAAAAAACCTATGAGTGACTCGCGGATAATCGTCCCCTTCGGAAGCCAGAGCGGCAGGCCGCTGCCGACTTTTGGCGTCAGGAGAAATAATTCCAGTTCAGCTCCCAGCTTCCGGTGATCACGGCGTTTTGCTTCCTCAAGCTGGAATAAATATTGGTCCAGTTCTTTCTTTGATGGAAACGTGACGCCGTAAATCCGCTGCATCATCTTATTCTTTTCGTTCCCGCGCCAGTAGGCGCCTGCAACACTCAGCAATTTGATCGCTTTGATCCTGCCCGTTGAAGGCAGGTGCGGTCCGCGGCAGAGATCGGTGAAATTTCCGTGGTGATATAACGAAATCGCCTGGCCTTTAAATTCATCCAGCAACTCAAGTTTGTACTGGTCGCCTTTTTTTGTAAAATACTCTACCGCATCTTCCCACTTCTTATCTTCGCGGACATAGGGAACATCGCGGTTGGCGAGTTCATTCATCTTGTCTTCGATCTTCTGGAGGTCATCCTTTGTGAGATTATGATCGCCCAGATCGAGGTCATAATAAAAACCGGTTTCTATCGCGGGGCCGATACCAAATTTGGCTCCCGGATATAAGGCCTCTACCGCTTCCGCCATCAAATGTGCAGAACTGTGCCAATAGGCATGCTTTCCGCCATCATCAGCCCACTTGAGGATTTTGAAAGAAGCATCGCGGTCGATGGGCCGGTTGAGATCCCGGACTTCGCCGTTCACTTCGACTGCAAGCGCCTCTTTCGCCAGGCCTTTGCTGATCCCTTCGGCAATCTGCAGGCCGGTAATATCCTGCTCGAACTCTTTCTGTTTCCCGTCGGGAAATGTGATCTTAATTTTGCTCATTAGTATAAAAAAATCGGAACACTGTCCGATTGGAAACACCTGTTTCTTTGAATAAAGGGTAATGAATAAAGCTGCTTATCCTCCCTTTCGTTTTTCCATAATCGTGGGCCCTATAGGACTCGAACCTATGACCTCTACCATGTCAAGGTAGCGCTCTAACCAAGCTGAGCTAAGAGCCCCCGCAACAGTAATGTATAAATTATACCAAAAAAATGTTTGAAAAACAATGAACATCTCATGGGAAAATTTGATATTTAACATAATCTCTGTACCTTTTGACCGGTTGCCGGCAACCGTCGGATGAACAATGCTCGTCTTGATTGAGGTAACGTCCTCTTGACATTGAATACCCTTCATATTGCAAGTATTATTACAATTTTTCAGTCCATCCTGATGGCGATTTTCTTTTTCCAGAATAAAAAAAGTCCGCGCACGAGTAATATTCTTCTTTCTTTATTATTGCTCGTTTTCGCTACTCTGGTGTGCTGCTCGCTCATCATCTCCCTCCGGTTGGGACCGGTTCATAAGATATACAGCCGTCTCGTTATTCTCTTTGGACAAGCAGCATATTTAGTCAGTCCACTGTTCTTCTTCTATATTCGTTCTCTGCTGAACGTCAACTTTTCATTTCAAAAGCGGTATACAGTTCATTTTATTCCCTTTTTTGCAGCTTTCATATACACCTTTTTCATTATACAAACCCTGGGAAATAACAATGTCTGGACATATCCGGGGCGGTTTTTAATCCTGACGGGAATAATGGCGCAGAACATTTTGTACCTGATTGCCTCATGGAAAGATATCCGATCCTATGGCCTGACATTGAGATTATTTCTTTCTTATATCGACAATTCACGACTGTCATGGATGCGGTATTTTACCGTGGGATACATTCTTCTCTGGTCGGCTCAATTGCAGCTGTTCATCGGCTGGGATATCCTCCGCCATCCGGAATGGTGTCCCTACGGGCTGAGTTTGTACTTTGTCACCGCGTTCCTCTTCTTCAATGGGATTCTCTTTATCGCCTTGAGAAAACCCGAATCGTTTTACCATGTCCAGAAATATCAATCGTCAGTGCTCAAGCAGGAGGATAAGGACCTCTATAAAGATAAATTGATTGCCCTCATGAACGATGAAAAACTCTATCTCAATCCGGCTGTCGTATTAAACGATTTTGCCCAGAGGCTGGATATCGCTCCTTGCTCGGTGTCTCAGATTATCAATGAATCTTTTCAGCAAAACTTTCGCGATTTTATCAACAAATACAGGATCGAAGAAAGCAAGCAGATGCTTGTTCAGCAAAACCAGAACCTGAATATATTGGGAATAGCCCTCGACGCAGGATTCAATTCCAAATCTGCATTTAACAACGCGTTTAAAAAACACACCGGCATCACTCCTAAAGAATTCAAGAAAAAATCATCTGCATTTTCCTCCTGACAGGACTGTTGCCTCATCCTGTCCATCATTCTCAGTATTCCATCGTCCCATAGCCTCATCGATCTCTTGATGTAACACTTCTTGGGTGGATGAATGCGTGTGTCGCTTCGTTCCCCGCATATCCGCAGCATTTTTCGGCCCTCCCCCCTTATTTTTCGATGTATTTATTTTAGCCTCCTTGTCAGGAAAGATGTCTCAAAATACATATTGAGACGATTCTCAAGCCGTATTTGAGTTACTTGCAGGCGATTCAATTAGCGTCATTCGGCCACATCCATATTCTCAATTGTTTAAGGAGAAACATATGAATCAGAAATCGGGCTTTTTTATCCTCCTCTGCCTGTCTCTGTTCACCGCTGCAGCAGTGGGACAGACTTCCGTTCTTGAGGTTGACAGGGATGCATACATGTGCGACTGCCAGCCCAATGCCAACAACCCAGGCGGACCGATTACAAAGTTATATCAGGGCCCGTATTATGTTTCGGGACATCAATGTTTTGCAAGAACCGCATCGGTATGGGATTTGAGCAGTCTTCCGCCGGGATGCCGTATTACCCGGGCGACCATGGAATTAAAATGCACGTCGACATTCGGCACACTCACCGGCGAGATGGTTTTTTACCGGATTCTTCAACCGTGGGGAGAGACAACGATCACGACAAATAATCTGCCGCTGTACACTTCGCAGGATTCAATCATAAAAAGCTGGCCGGCGGCAGGGCAATGGTTCTCCATCGACGTCACCTCCTTTGTCCGATTTTGGCAGGAACACCCTGATTCAAATTTCGGAATTTACGGACACTGCACCAATACCACGGCGAACACCGGCGCAGTTGAATTCAACAGTTCACGATTCACCACATCCGCCGATCGTCCCAGACTGATGATCACCTATTCAACGACAGATGTAAAATCGGAAGGTGCCCTCCTTCCGTCAGATTTCCACCTGGATGCATATCCCAACCCTTTTAATCCGATCACCACTATTACGTATCAGCTGGATCACGCAGGATTAGTTTCACTCGCGATTATGGATATCAAAGGACGCAAAGTGGATCAGCTGGTGAACTCCTTTCAACCTACGGGCGTCCATCGCCTGCAATGGCATGCCGGGCCATGTTCATCAGGCATTTATTTTATCACGCTGACGTCCGAAAATAAACAGGCCGTGAAAAAATTAGTGCTGATGAAATGAACCGGTCAGGAGTAAAAAAAATGGAGATGAGAGATTGAACATGATGCATTATGCATGGCATGAATTGATCCGGCGAAAAGGCCGCTCGTTTGCCGCTATCTTGAGCTACGCGCTTGCAACGGTGGTCTTCAGCGTATTGATTTCCCTTCTTCAATATTCGGAGCGAAGCCAGTACAAAACATTATATAATACGGGAACTCATTTTATCGCTTTCCGTCCGGTCTGCTGCAATCTGCCTCTGTTAAAAGACGAAACCCACGAAGGATTCTGGGCAAACGGATCACGGTCCGCAGTCATGCCGCTCAATTTGATCGATAGCATTCATACGCTCTCCTCGGTACGAGATGCATCCCCGTGTTTATTGTTTCGCTTCGCAGACAGCGCTACGAAATCCGATGTACTGGTTGGCGGATTTGATCTTCAGAATACTGTTTCCGTCTCCAATACCGCATGCTCGGCCATGGATGTGGTATCCGGACGCTTCCTTGCACCGGACGACACCAATTCCGTTATGCTTGAAGAATCCTATGCTCTCTCACATCAGATAACCGCCGGTCGATCCGTGAAAATAACGGGTGCATCATATCTGGTTACCGGAATCATCAATGCAGGGATCCGGCCGGCAAAAGCAGATATCTACATGCCCTTTCAGCAGGCACAGCAGCTCATCAGCAGGAGAACCTGGAATCCCATAAAAGATGTCATGAATATTATTCTCGTAGAATCGAAAGACGCCCAATCACATAGCCGGGCAATTCAGGAGGTAACCACTCTCCTGGGAAAAGATAAGATCGTATC
>RPQN01000201.1 GCA_003819715.1 Ignavibacteriota bacterium
CGTACCTGATACTACACGCTTCGTGTGTGACATTCTCGGGCCTCCGGTTTATCGCTCCAACACTCTTCGTAAACGAGAGATAAGAAAGGAAAGACTCAATGAAACCTGCCAATCGGATTTTTCTGTACCTCCTGATTCCCTTTGCGGCATTTCAACTTGCCGGCGCACAGACTAAATGTGTCTGGGTCGTGAAAACACAGGACGGAGAACAGGTACAAAAGATTGGAATCTCTTATCCCTTGGTACAGCTTCTCGGTAATGCAGAGGGAGATTTCGATATCAACGGTGTCAAGTTGAAGTACAAAACTCTCCTCAAGGCATATAACAGCGGATCGGTGATGCGGATAAAGGACGCCGCCGGTGAAACGAAAATATTCGGGGGGAAGTTCGATCAGAAAATGAACGAACATTCCTCAAAGCACAACCGGCTGATTATTGAAAATACCGACAAGGGGGGAGAACCGGACATCTCGAAAATCCGGGTGAAATCGATTCAGGCAATGGGGATGCTGCTGACGATGTTTGGATCGAAAGACTTCGACGAAGATATGGATCAGATAGAATCAGTGCTTGAACAGGGCGGCGTACTGTATGTCCGCGATGAAAAGGAAAATTCCACACTCTGGATGTATGTGAATTGATCGGACGGCGATCGGCGGGAAAAGAAGAGAATGTTTTTACCGTTGTTGAATGCCGGGACAAGTACACAGAGTTCACAGAAAAGAACGACAGAAGGATGAGCGGGCTATGAAAAAGATTAAACAATTCGGTGAACAGGTGGAAGGGTATGCGATTCCCGTATTGAACGAACGGGAGATCCGGGCGGCAGCAGGATTGCTCTTCGTGATGATGTTTGTCTCAATTATGCTTGCGGGGATGAAGGGAGAATTCACGATGCTCAAGTATGCAAGCACGCTTTTCCTGACGGATATTCTCATCCGCGTTTTGGTCAGTCCCCGTTTCGCTCCATCACTTATTATGGGACGCTTCATCGTGAGGAACCAGGTCCCGGAATATGTCGGTGCACCGCAAAAGAAGTTTGCATGGATTATCGGCATTCTGCTGGCGGCGACCATGTTCGTCCATCTCGTTCTATTCAATGCCTCCAGCCCCATCACCGGTCTGCTCTGTCTTATCTGTCTGGTATTCCTCTTTTTTGAAACGGCATTCGGCATCTGCCTGGGATGCAAATTCTATCCGCTCGTGTTTAAAAAGAAAGCGCAATATTGCCCGGGCGAAGTATGCGATGTTCACTCGAAACAGGAGATTCAAAAGACATCCGGGATCCAGGTGCTGATCGTTCTTGGGTTCTTCGCTTATCTTACGCTCATGATTGTCACGATGCATGAGACGTTCAGCCGGAAACCATACGATTTGTTCGGTCTGGAGAAAACTGCTCAATCCAAATAGGGCCAAATAGGGTTCACAAAAGTTCAATGTATTCTTGCTGGCCGGGAGTGTCACTTCCAACCAGTTTGTCATTGACGTTAATGCTGTCATCTGCGTGCCTGTTCTTATCCTTCTCTCCATTTATCAAGACTCTCATTTTGACCAATAAAATCAGTCTATTCCTAACTGTTTTAAAAAGGAACGGTTCAGCGGAATTAATTGTTAAAAAAATACATCATCTTTTCCTTCGTTATTGATGAGGTACGATATTCTAGCTGAAATTATTTAAGGAGATAAGGCTCATGTTCGAAAATAGTTACGCGCCGAAACATCATCGAGGGAGTTCGCCGCCTGTTCGGGAGCCGGAACCTGATATCGATTATGATCAGAACCTGCATTTGGTCAATCAAAAAAAAGGATTGGAGCGCGAATCGGCCAACGGATACAAGCCGATGCAGGATCAGGATGACGCAGCCCTCTGGCAGGATGAAGGGGGAGAAGGCGGCTGATTTACGACATGACCGTTGAGTTATCTTTGCTGTTTTTGAGGTGCATTCCAAAGTCTCTAGTCGATCTATTGCTATTCTGCACCAAATGAAAATACCTTTCCCATCGCTCCATCGTTGAGGCCTCTTTATCGATTTATTGTAATAGAGAATTGGCATACACCGAAAAGTTTTCTCTCGTCAGTTGTACTTCTGCTTTCCACTATTACAGTGAATTTTCCTTTCATCAATTATTTACAGCGCTGGGAGGGAATCAGAGGTAGCAGCGTAGACCGGTGACCGATTTCAATAAGGATTCTCGATTTTGGATTAATTGTTTCGTATCCTTTCAACACGGCGGACCTCAATATGGCCAGGCACCGGTGTTATGGTGAGGCAACGGCATTGGTTCAAGAAAGTAAAAAAATAAGAGTGGAGAATTCAGAAGAATGAACACACCACGGTGTTGTTCGGCTTCCTCTTCAGGGAATGCCCGCGGAAAATTGCTGCTTCTTTTTGTCTCCATGCTCATCATGGTTTCGTTGGGTCGGTTAGACGTCGTCGCACAACCGTCTGCAGAATCTGCCGCCATTCCTGACACGTGGAGAGATTCCTGCACCGGACATACGATTCTCCGGTTAAGCTGCCGCGAAGGAAATAATACCAGCTTCTATTTCCACAACAATCCGTTCATACGTTCTTTGGATGGATCCGGCGATGTGATGCTCTATTATGGTTCTACAGAACAGGGGAGGCAATTATTCGCCGTCGATCTCACGACACGGAAAAGTACACAACTCACCGTTCAATCGTTTCCGATGAAGGGAGAAATTGTCGCACGGAAACACCGGGAAGCAATCTATCAATGCGGTGATACGGTGTTTGCGACCAATATCGATACCCGCGTAGGCCGTGTGCTCTATATTTTTCCCGATACGACTCACGGCACCATCACGACGCTCAATGCGGATGAGACACTGCTGGCCGGGACATTCAACACCGGCGATGCAGAGCAGGCGATTATGAAACAGTATCCGTTGAAGAGCCAGTTTTTCAGACGAATCTATGAGGCGCACATTCCGCATTCTCTTTTTATTATCGATCTTCACACCAAGATCCTGAAGGTGATCCATCAGGAAAACGAATGGACGAATCATGTGCAGTTTTCTCCGACGGATCCGAATGTCCTGATGTACTGCCATGAAGGACCATGGGAAAAAGTCGACCGCATCTGGGTTGTCGATGTCCGGTACGGAACAACACGGCTCATGCATAAACGGACCATGGAAAACGAAATTGCCGGCCATGAATTCTGGTCTTCGGATGGAACGACGATCTGGTTCGATCTCCAAATGCCGAAATCGGAGAACTTTTTTCTTGCCGGCGTTTCTCTTGCGACCGGTTCGGGAATTCGGTACCGGCATCAGCGCAGCGAATGGTCCATCCACTACAACGCGGTCCCCGGAGATTCCGTGTTCTGCGGCGATGGTGCTGATTCGGCGCATGTCGCTCATGGAACAGATGCCAGCTGGATCTATTTGTTTCGCCCCGAGGGCGGCTCTCTTTCCTCAGAGCGGCTTGTGGACATGAAGCGGCATCGGTATCAATTGGAACCGAATGTCCACTTTTCTCCCGATGGGCAATGGATCATTTTTCGTTCCAACATGTTCGGTCCGAGCAATGTTTTTGCTGTGAAGCGTTAAAGAATCGGCCTCTCCTGATTTCACCATAAGGATCGGTGAAGAAAGAGCGTCAGCGGTGTCATTATAATTCCTCGTTCCGGAAATCCGCAAATATCCGTCATGGTCCATTCGTTATCCATCTGTATACATTAAATGAGTATCCATAGATTTGCTGTTGAATTTTGCAAAACATAATATTTATAAATTAAGGGAATCCTCCCCGGTTACTGCAAGCATTTCTGTCTCGGCAGCCAGTTGTATGCCATCATGGGCAACGTGGCAACGACAGCGCCGGTTACGCCGGCAGTAGAATGGACGGTCTATAAGGTCGATGTCGGTACTCCAGGGGCGCCTTATTATTGAAAATGACAATCACAAAATCATTCCGGAAAATCGAAAATCAATAAGAGCGGGAATTGAAGTTGCTGTGTGGTGTTCATTCGCAGAGAATTAAAATTCTGCACTCACTCCGATGGAAGGCAATATCCCGATAGATGCATTCTGTTCAGCCTTCCCCGTTCTTTGGTTATATCGCGGTATATCAAGAGGCTTCCGATTATAAATATTTTGAATGTCGATGTAGGTGTCTAATGTCCATATATGAAACGACCAGCGGCGATCGATTCGCACATCAAGGCTGTGGTTCGCGTCAATCCGCAGGGTATTGAATTGTTCCGTCAATTGAATTCCGCCGGGTCCGTACGGTGTATACGGTCTTCCGGTGGCATAACGGAATTTTGCGCTGAACTCCCACTTCTCATTCAAAATATATCCTCCGCCTAAATTCAGAATCCACCGCTGATCAAAAGAACTCGGCCGCGTTGTCCCATCGAGCGCTTTAAATTGAGACTCATTATAACTGACGCTGAGCGTTCCATAGCATGGGATTTCGGATAATTTTTTTTGAGCCAGGAATTCCATACCGCGCGCTAGACCGCTGCCTTGACTGACTAATGGATCCAGGCCGAATGATGCAAATCCTTCCTCAGAACCTCCGAACCCCGCACCGGTATTTGCAAGAACAAGATAACGTCTGGCCGTACTTGCCGGATAATGAAAGTAGGATTTGACATATGCTTCCAACGACACTTTGGTATCAGACTGCAGCATATAGTCTGTCCCGACGATCAATTGATCTGTTCCGACAAAATCGAGCCTGGTGTTTCCAGGATTTGCGACGAGCCAGATGTAAGACGGCGATTGATAATAACGGCCTGCGCTCGCATTGATATTCATTATTGGCGAGAGCGCATACGTTGCAGAAACCCGGGGTGCCATACAATACTTCTTATCGATGAGATCGAAGTAATCCAAACGGGCACCGAAAGTCAGTCGCAGGAGATCGATGTCCTGCGAAACCTGCGCATACAGAGAAGCTTTAGTGGCCATGGTTTTAAACGCGGCATTGAATCCAATCGTATCTCCAAAGCTCGTCTGTTGCCTTGCAAGATTGATATCGCTGGAGAATCGAACGATCCTGGTCTGAAATCCCATGTTCAGTTCTGTGGTTTTAAAAATATGGGTCAACAGATCTCCCTGCAGCGTGGACTCGTGTTCAAACGAAGTATTCCGGAAGAGAGGATGGAGCAAGGAGTCGTTCTGCATGAAATGGTAACCGACGTAGGTTTGTCCGGCCGTCACCGTGAGGAATGATTGCTTCATCAAATGCCGCCAGGACACGCCGCCCACGAACTGATTCTGGTCGCTTCCGAGAACGCGTGAGTTACTGAAGCGTTTGTCCGGTGTATCGTTAAAAAGTTTTACATTATCCAGTGCGGCAATACCCAAGACGGACAATTGGTCAGTCGACGACAGATGATAGACGGTTCTTCCAAGGAAATCCCAGTATTCCGGGACAAATCCAAATCCTGCGGCTTTGAAAATAAAATCCAAATAACTGCGTCGAGCAGAAAATATGAAGTTGCCGTTATCACTGGCGGGACCCTCAAGATTCAATCCAAATTGGCTGGCAGAAATCGTCGCTTTGCCGCCCAGCCGGTCTTTTCGTCCTTCTCTGAGATCAATGGAAAGAACGGAGGACAATTTATCGCCGTAGCGCACACCAAATCCGCCTGTGGAAAATGATGTTTGTTCGACAAAGTCGAGATTGATATAACTGAGAGGTCCGCCGCTTGCGCCCTGCGTTCCAAAGTGATTAATGTTGGCAACCTCCAGATTTTCAATGACAAAAAGATTTTCCGATGGTGCGCCGCCCCGTACGATCAGATCGTTTCTTCCCGCTTGAACCTGAGCGACGCCGGGCATAATGGATATCGCCCGCACAACATCTTCCAGTCCCCCGGGGAGACGTCGTATTTCTTCATTGGATTGAATCAGGTTACTTAACGGACGGTCCGGCAGCTTTTGAAAATAGCTTGCCGTAATTTGCACGTCCTCGACCTGCGTTATTGATTCAATAAGCGGTATTCGAAGTTCTGTGGGTTTTGCCACTATGACAACGATATCCGTTGCGATAAACGGTGTATATCCAATGGCACTCACACGGAGAGAGTACGTGCCGATGGGTACGCCGGGAACGGCGAAATGACCCATAGTATCGGACGATGCACCAAGAGAAGTAGTGAGGACAACAACGTTTGCACCTGGTAACGGTTCAAGAGTTGCGGCATCGTAGACTTCACCGGTGATGGTGTTCGTTTCCGCTGTCCTGTTCTGGGAATAGCTTTCAGCTGAAATTCCACATACGATCATAAAGGATAACAAGTATTTCATGCGCTCTCAATATAGTATTATTATGCAAATCAATTATTCTATAGTAAAACCAGTGATTCTTAATGATGAACAGGGTGTTCATCGTCTATAAACCGGAGATGACTGTTTATTTCATATTTAAAACATCCAATCCCTGCTCAAGAGTTCCATAATAAATGCTTCGGACAGAATTTAGCAATTTGGCAATATTTTCGATTTGAGGGAAAACTCCAGAGAAATCGCAACAGGGATTTATAGCGGAGGAGAGAAAATGACGAGTAAATTCGCCTGCTGAACAGCGACGGGCAGGAGAGTTTGGAAGTGAGTTCAACAATAATCCCGTTGATTTCGTATGATGGCTGGCAATTATCTGTATAATTTTATGTCTATATTATTATAATTCGGCTTATGTTCCAATTCTTTTTAATAAAGAAAAAGGATAAATCAAAAATGCGGTATACCTCTTCTCACTCTTTTTTTGTCGCAGGAGTTATCCGTTCCTTGTCTTTTGCAACCGCTGTTCTCATCTCTCTTTGTTTTGCTCAATTACAGGCGCAATCTCCTTCTGCGGTAACCTGGATTGGGACGTGGAGCACTGCGCCCCAGCTCGTTGAACTGAATAACAATCCTCCGGCGCCATATTTGAGCAACAACACGATTCGACAAATAGTCCACGTATCCATCGGCGGAGATAGTCTGCGGGTTCGATTTTCAAATGAATTCAGCAACAGCCCTGTGACAATGAAATCGGTTCACATTGCCGTTTCCATGGGGGGCGGTAAAATAGATTCAAGCACTGATAAGGCGATTTATTTCAACGGGAATCCGGAGTATACCATGGCGCCGGTATCATCGGTTATGTCAGACCCGTTTCAATTTGCTTTACAGCCGTTAAGTGATGTTGCCATCACTATTTATTTTGGAAATACCTCACCGGATGTCACCGGCCATCCCGGATCGAGAACTACTTCATATTTGATTACGGGAAATAAAGTAACCGTGGCGGACCTCTCCGACACCGTCAAGACAGATCATTGGTATGTCATAAACACACTGGAAGTATTGGCTCGGGACTCTGCACGTTCAGTTGCCATACTTGGGAACTCCATAACGGATGGACGCGGTTCAGGGACAAATAAACAAAATCGCTGGCCGGATGAGCTTTCCCGCCGCCTTCAAGCGAACAGCAGTACACAGCAAGTTGCAGTCCTGAATGAAGGGATAGGAGGGAACTGCGTGCTTAAAGCATGTTTGGGCCCGTCTGCAATCAGCCGATTTGACCGGGATGTTCTGAACCAGAATGGAGTAAAGTGGCTCATTATTTTTGAAGGAATAAACGATATCGGC
>RPQN01000202.1 GCA_003819715.1 Ignavibacteriota bacterium
AGAAGCAAAAGAGAACAAATAATTCTGAGAGGCATTCTTCTATCGACGCTCTTGAAAGAGAGAAGAAAGGAATTTAATCTTGCATCATATTTTAATACGATGAAATAATATACTATGAATATAAAATCAAAATTGTTGTTTGCCGGTTTCCTCATAATGTTCACAGGCTCCTTCTCATCTTCAATTCAAGGACAAAATAAGTATAAGGCCGAATGGCCGTCAGAAAGGAATGTGACACGTCCCTGGACCAGATGGTGGTGGCACGGCAGTGCGGTGAATGAAAAAGATCTTACTGCAAATCTGGAAGAGCTTAAAAAGGCCGGTTTCGGCGGTGTTGAAATAACGTCTATCTACGGCACGAAAGGATCTGAAAAACAGGATATTAGTTTTCTTTCACCGAAGTGGATGAATGTTCTAAAATATACGATAAAGGAAGGACAGAGATTAGGCTTGGGAATTGATCTGGCAAATGCTTCCGGCTGGCCGTTCGGTGGACCCTGGGTTTCTGCTGAAGACGCATGCAAAGATGTCCACTATAAAATTTATGCGTTGAAGTCCGGTGAAAAATTAGATGAAAAAGTTGAATTGGAGCAGGAACCGTTGGTAAGGGCGGTTGGTCATAACGTCGATATTTCGGAGGTAAAATATCCGATAAGCAGCAATACGAATTTACAAGAACTTGCGCTGGACCAAGTACGGTTTAAAAGGAAATTACCGCTTCAGGCACTTATTGCCTACAATGAAAACGGAAACAAAATTGAACTGACGAACAAAGTTGAAAAAGACGGAACAGTAAATTGGATTGCACCGGACGGAAATTGGAAACTGTATGCGGTGTTTCAAGGCTGGCACGGGAAACAAGTGGAACGTGCAGGAAAAGGCGGAGAAGGAGATGTGATCGATCATTTTTCTGAAAAAGCAGTTAAAAATTATTTGGGAATATTTGATAAGAATTCCGGGGGTATTCAACGAAAAGGCGTCCGGGCATTTTTTAATGATTCATACGAAGTAGATGATGCGCAGGGGGAAGGAGATTGGACGCCGCTCCTGTTCGATGAATTTAAAAAGTACAGGGGGTATGACCTCAAGGAGTACCTGCCTGCGTTATTTGGAAATGATACTGAAGAGATGAACCAGAGAGTACGTTGTGATTATAGAGAAACAATTTCAGATTTACTCCTGGACCGGTTTACAGCAGTATGGAAGCATTGGTCCCGCAACTATCATGCCGTCGTTCGCAATCAGCCTCATGGCTCGCCAGCAAACATCCTCGATCTGTATTCAGCCAGTGATATTCCCGAAACCGAAGGATCATCTCCATTAGGCATCAAGCTCGCAGCCTCAGCGGGACATGTTTCCGGGAAACCGTTGATATCCGCCGAAGCGGCAACATGGCTGAATGAACATTTTTGTTCAACTCTTTCGGAAGCGAAAAAATGTTTCGATCGATATTTTGCAAATGGTGTTAATCATCTTGTCTACCATGGGACACCGTATTCTCCTGTAGCCGAAGAGTGGCCGGGATGGCTGTTCTACGCTTCGGTCCATTTCGCTCCTACCAATACGTGGTGGGATGATCTTAAAACAATCAATTCCTATGTCTCATCCTGCCAGTCGTTTTTACATAGTTCAAAACCGGCAAACGATATTTTGTTGTATTATCCGATCTATGATGCATGGTCGCAAAAAGGAAAAAGCATGCTTCAGCATTTTGCGGCACGGGATGAAGAATTGTCCAAAGGTCTTGGCGAAATGTTGCTGCAGAACGGATATACGTTCGATTACATTTCCGATAAACAAATTCAACAATTAACGGTTGATGATAAAAATATCCTTTCCCATAATTCCGAATACAAAACGATCATCATCCCGAACTGTGATTATATTCCTTTAACAACAATTCAAAAGATAGTCCGCCTGGCACAAAAAGGTGCCACAGTAATTTTACAACATGATTTTCCCAAAGAGGTACCTGGATTGCACAATGCAAAGCAGAGGCAGGAAGAGTATAAGAAGATGAAAGACGAAATAAAATTTAACTCAGAAGCATTTTATGAAGGGAGCATCATCGGTACCGGGAAAATATTTAAAGGAAATGATGTCGGTAAAATATTAGAGGTGAGTAATGTGCTGCCGGAGTCCATGGCAAAAAACGGACTTTGGTTTAACCGGGTGCGCCGCGAAGAGGGTATTTGTTACTTTATAAGTAACTGGGGAGATAAGGATATTGACCAATGGACTCAGGTCCGTTCATTCGGAAAAGATGCCGTGTGGTTTAATCCCATGAATAAACAAATGGGAAAAGCGGAAATAAGAAATATCCATGAGGATTATGCTGAAGTGAATCTCAAATTAGACATCGGTGAAACTCTCGTTTTACAATGGTACCCAACAACGCAGGATGTTGAAGACTATCTGTTTTATGAAAAAACAAATGACGCGATGAATTTGGACGGCGAATGGAACGTGGATTTTGTAAGGGGAGGTCCGACGCTGCCAAATTCGTATACAATAAAAACGTTAGTGTCCTGGACGGAACATTCAAATGAATTGAAATGTTTTTCCGGTACAGCAAGTTATAAAACAACATTTAAGAAACCTCCTTTTGAAGGAAGAGCGTATATGCTCGATCTTGGCAAGGTATGTGAGTCTGCAGATGTTTATCTGAATGGAAAAAAGTTAGAGACTTTAGTCGGGCCGGAATATCATTTAACAATTGATGGGAACAAACTGAAGAATAGTAACAATCTTGAAATACAGGTAACCAACTTGATGGCGAATCGAATCAGTGATATGGATAAGAGAGGAATGAACTATAAAAAATTCTATAACGTAAATATCGCTGCCCGCGAAAGAAAAAATTTGGATGAACATGGCGTCTTTACTGCAAAGAACTGGCAGCCTCTTGAATCTGGCTTGATTGGTCCGGTGAAACTCATTGGACTAAGATCTAAAAATTAATTTTGGTTGTCTATCTTATTTTTGAGAAAGCTTCTTTATTCCCGGTCGTGAGGTTTTGTAATGTACACATCAATCATAAACATCGTGCTCGTACGAGCAGTGTTCACCATTGTTCTGTTCAGCCTGTTCTCTACGCTGTCATGTTCCGTTTATGCCCAGCAGAGAGGCGTACAGTCGCCTCTGCTCACTCCTGGCAAGTCTCCGCTTGTGCAGCAGCTCGAAACCGTTTTCACCGATGACGATTTTTGCATCATTCCCGACAGGGTTTTTAATGCATCTGATTTTGGTGCAGTTGGCGACGGCAAAAGCCTGAACACGAAAGCTATTCAAAGAACCATTGACTCCGCCGCAGCAGCAGGAGGCGGACAGGTGACTTTCAATCCCGGTGTTTATGTAACCGGTGCTCTGTTCATTAAAACAAATGTTGATTTTCATATCCCCGAAGGTGTTACCATTCAGGCTATTCAGGACGATAAGCACTTTCCCGATACACTTACCCGTATCTCTGGCATAACGATGGAATGGCCGGCGGCTCTCATTAATATCTACCGGGAACAGAACATTCGCATCAGCGGCAAAGGTACTTTGGACGGCAATGGAAAATACTGGTGGGATAAGTACTGGGGTAATCCTCCGCGGTCTGGCGGCATGTATAAGGATTATATTGACCGCGGACTCCGCTGGGCGATCGATTTTGATTGCAAGCGGGTAAGAGCTCTCGTCGTGTATGAATCCAAAGAAATTATCATTCAGGATATCAATATCTATCGTTCAGGTTTCTGGACCATAAGCCTTACCTATGCGGAACAGGTTCACGTTAACGGTGTTACGATCCGGAATAACTTCGATGGTCATTTCGGTCCAAGTTCTGACGGTATTAATACTGATTCCGGTCGAAACATTCTTGTGGAAAACTGCGACATCGACTGTAACGACGACAACCTTTGTCTCAAAGCCGGCAGGGACGCCGATGGGCTGCGTGTGAACCGGCCTACCGAACGGGTCGTTTACCGGAATTGTATCACCCGCAGCGGACATGGTCTGTTTACCATTGGTTCGGAGACCTCGGGAGGAATGCACGATATTGAGGTGTATGGTCTTAAAGCCGTCGGAACGAATACGGGTATCCGTTTCAAATCTGCAAAAATCCGGGGCGGAGTTATGCGGGATATTTACATCCACGATATTGTGATGGACAGCGTCGATAGCCCATTCAGATTTGATCTCAACTGGTACCCCAGCTTCAGCTATCCGGTTATCCCCGACTCAATTCCCGAGTCAGAGTATAAAGACTATTGGCATACCATGGCCAAGAAGGTAGATCCTCCCGAACGCGGCATCCCTGAATTCCGCAACATCACTCTCGAAAATATTTCTGCTAAAAATGGAGGGACCGGTTTATACGTTAACGCCTACCCGGAAAAGCCTATGAGCAGCATGCTATGGAAAAACATTATCATTGAAGCACGAACTCCAGGCGAAATCTCCTGTGCGAAAGATTGGACCATGGAAAATGTTACACTGCTCACTCCTTCTGAAGAACCGATAAAACTCGATCAGACGGAAAACATTCAACTTCCACTCAGGTTTAAAGTCCTGTACCAGCTCAAGAGTCCCGTCATTCCGGCTGAAAAGAATCCTAAACTTAAACATTGATCAGTGAACAAATGGAAACAAAAACAAGAACAAAAGGATATGAGATGGCATATAAACATCTGCAACGAAAAAATATTTTTCTCGCTGCGAGCTTTTTGTTTTTTACGTGTCAGTGTTTTGCGCAATCGTATCCGTTTGAAATGAATAAATCAATTTATCATGAAGGCTGGATCGATTTAAACAAAAACGGGAAATTGGATCCGTATGAAAATTCCAAATTACCGGTGGAAAAACGTATTGATGACCTGCTTTCGCGGATGAATGTCAATGAAAAAACCGCACAATTAGTGACATTATACGGATACGGTGCGGTGCTCACCGACCAGCAGCCGACTACGACATGGCCTGATTCAATATGGAAAGATGGGATGGCGAATATTGATGAGCAATTGGACGGCCGCAAAGATGTACCGTCAGATTTATACTGGCCTCCTTCAATACATGCCCAGGCATTAAATAATATTCAACGATTTTTTATAGAACAGACACGGCTTGGAATCCCTGTCGATTTTACGACCGAAGGAATAAGAGGATTAAAGGCAGTCAAAGCAACAAGTTTCCCCGATGAGATCGGACAGGGCAGTACGTGGGATCCTGACCTTATCCATCAAATTGGAAAAGTAGAAGGCGAGGAAGCCCGCGCTCTTGGGTATACAAATGTTTACTCTCCTGAACTCGATGTTTCAAGAGATCCTCGCTGGGGAAGAGTTCTTTCAACATACGGCGAAGATCCATATTTAGTGAGCACACTCGGTGTCGCAATGGTAAAAGGATTGCAGGGAGAACATGTCGTCTCGACAGTAAAACATTTTGCAGTTTACAGTGTGCCTAAAGGGGGGCGCGACGGTCACAACAGGACAGATCCTCAAGTAACGCCACGCGAAGTATATACTATGCATTTACCACCATTCGAAGCAGCTATGAAAGCCGATGCTCTTGGAGTGATGAGTTCATATAATGATTATAACGGAATCCCGGTTACCGGGAGTTATTATTTTCTGACCAGGCTGTTGCGCCAGAAATATGGTTTTAAAGGATATATCGTCACAGACAGCGGTGCCCTCAGGTTTATTCATGATAAACATCATGTTCAAAAAGATTATAAAGGAGCGGTTCTTCAAGCATTGGAAGCCGGCGTGAATGTTCGGACAGATTTCCAAAATCCATCTGTTTTTCTCGCGCCGTTAAGAGAAGCAATTGCAAATAGTGAAATACCAATGAGTACTGTTGATCAGCGGGTCCGTGAAGTTATGAATGTGAAATACTGGCTGGGACTTTTTGATAACCCTTATGTCGATACTTCCCAATCAAATCAGAATGTGAACAAACCGTCATCCGAAGAATTGTCATTACGAGCTGCGAAAGAATCGCTGGTATTATTGAAGAATTCAAATACCGTTTTACCGCTCGATAAAAATAAAATCAAATCTATTTTAGTTGCCGGACCAAATGCCGTTATGGAAGAGAGTTTAAATAGATACGGTCCGACTCGTATAAAAGTCACTTCTGTCCTTAACGGAATTAAGAACGAAGTCTCAAAGGAAACAAAAGTAACTTTTGTTAAAGGGGTAGATGTTGTTGACGAAAATTTTCCTGTAAGTGATATTCTGGATACACCTCTCAGCAATAACGAGAAAGAACAGATTCAACAGGCAGTTGCCGCGGCAAAACAATCCGATGCAGCGGTTCTCGTAGTGGGAGAAGATGACCGGACGGTAGGCGAAAGCCGTTCGCGTGTCAGTTTAAACTTGCCGGGCCATCAATTAGAACTGGTGAAAGCAGTGGTCGAAACCGGCGTTCCGACGGTTGTCGTATTAATGAACGGCCGGCCGTTAACCATTAATTGGATCGATAAACATGCGGCTGCAATTTTAGAGGCATGGTATCCCGGAGCGAAAACCGGCGATGCAATTGCAAAAACGTTGTTTGGAGAATATAACCCCGGCGGTAAATTGCCGGTCACTTTTCCGAAATCTGTCGGACAGGTGCCGTTGAATTTCCCTTATATGCCGGCAAGCCAGTCCTACTTCCCTGACGATCCTGAAGATTTTGCTCAAGTCACCGGTCCCTTATATCCTTTCGGATACGGATTAAGTTATACCCGTTTTGAATTTAGTGATCTGCAAATTGCTCCCTTGAAGCAGAATACCGGCGGTACTGTTCAAGTTTCTTTGACTGTTAAAAATACCGGCAAACGAAAAGGGGATGAAGTCGTTCAGCTGTATATCCATGAAAAAGTCACGCCGGTCATTGTACCGGCAAGCCAGTTGCGCGGATTTAAAAGGATAACGCTGGAACCGGGGGAAACTCAAATAGTGCAATTTCAATTAACGCCGGAAGACGTGCAATTGTTAAATCAAAATATGGAATGGGAAGTCGTTCCGGGGACATTTGAAGTGATGATCGGCAGCTCTTCAGTAGATATAAAACTGAGGGGTGAATTTGTTATAACAGGCAGTGCGACGAATAAAGCGTATGGCATGTAGCCGCAGTGTGTTCACCATCGCTCACTCATATGAAATATTTTCAGAATAAGGTTATTTTAAAATATTCAATGAACCGTTTCTTCATCATAATATTATTTTCTGTCTTGTTTATTGGCGGTACACCGGAAACTGATAAAACAGGGAAGAGAGCCTCCAAACCGTTATTTCGTGATCCGATGTATGACGGTGCGGCAGATCCTGTGGTGATATGGAATAAACAAGAAAAAAAATGGTTCTTGTTTTACACCAACCGCAGGGCAAATGTCAAAGGTCTTGACGGTGTCACCTGGGTCCATGGAACGCGAATCGGGATTGCCGAATCATCGGACGGCGGAGCCAGCTGGCAATACCGGGATACGTGTGCTATTCCGTCGCCATTTACTGAAACCCATTGGGCTCCTGAAGTCATTGAGCATGAGGGTACGTATAATATGTACCTTTCCTATGTTCCAGGCATATTCACAAATTGGAGCCATCCGCGGCGCATTTTTCACTTGACCAGTCAAGACT
>RPQN01000203.1 GCA_003819715.1 Ignavibacteriota bacterium
TGATGCCTACAACCCTGCAGCAAACGATCTCTTCTGGAAGCATGCGAAGAAAGGACTGTACGCGGATGGTATCGATGCCTGGTGGTTCGATTCCACCGAACCGGATGTCATCAATGCATTGACCAAGGAATCGAGTGAGTACGAATTAAAGAGAATGGAAAACAACTTTGCAGGTTCGTTTGCAAAATATCTTAATCCGTATTCCCTCCGCATCACGGAAGATTTTTACAAAAACCTGAGAAAAGAATCCGATCAACAGCGGGTCTATATTCTCACCCGCTCAACATTTGCCGGTCAGCAGCGGGCTGCCGCGACCACATGGTCCGGCGACATTGGAGCCAATTGGACCGTGTTTAAACATCAGATCCCGGCGGGAGTGAATCATTGCATGTCCGGAATCCCCTACTGGACGTTCGACATCGGCGCGTTTGTTATCGGAAGTTATGAAGGCGTGTTCAGCAACGGCGGAAAAGATCCGGCCTATCAGGAATTCTATACGAGAATGTTCCAATTTGGGACCTTCTGCCCTGTCTTTCGATCGCATGGTTCTGAGACCCCGCGGGAGATCTGGGAATTCGGAAAATTTACACCGACCCTTATCAATTTTGACAATCTCCGTTACCGGCTTCTTCCGTATATCTATTCTCTCGCGCATAACATCACCGCCAATGGATACACCCTGATGCGCGGATTGCCGATGGATTTCACATCGGATCGGAAGACCTATTCTCTCGAAGATCAATTTATGTTCGGGCCGGCATTGATGGTCTGCCCCGTCACCGAGTATATGCTCCACCGGCCGCCGGAAGCGAGCATCCCCGTATCGGCAGAATATTTCAGAACCAATGACGACAAGCCAGGTCTGGCTGCAAAATATTACAACGATGCGCAGTTCAAAAACCTCACACTCGAACGTATCGACTCGACCATCAATATATTCTGGTATACAGGCCGTCCTTCGTATGTCACCGATTCCACCTTATCCATTCGCTGGGAAGGGAAACTTGTTCCGACACAGACGGGAAAGCATCAATTTCATATTAAATGTTTCGGTCCGAAGAAAATCTATTTAGACGGGAAAGAGCTTCCCTATATCTATCAGAGTACTGAAGTATATACGGAGTATGTGGAATTGACGGCCGGCAAAGAATACCGTTTTGCTCTCGAGACTCAGAATTTCACAGCTGGCGCGCTTCGTGTTCAGCTCTTCTGGAAAACCCCGGAAATATTCGCAAAAGAAAAAACGAGTGAGCAGAGAAAACAAACAAGAACAGTCTATCTGCCGGCAGGACATCAATGGTTTGATTTCTGGACCGGCGAGATGCTGAACGGCGGACAGGAAATAATTGCCGACGCTCCGATAGAAAAAATACCGCTGCTGGTGAAAGCAGGATCGATTATCCCCATGGGACCCTTCATTCAATACGCTGCGGAAAAACCGGCCGATCCTCTGGAAGTGCGAATCTATCCCGGCGCAGATGGTTCGTTTCAATTCTACGAGGATGAGAACGATAATTACAATTACGAAAAAGGATTGTTTTCAACTATAGAATTGAACTGGAACGATGCAGCAAAGCAGCTCACCCTGGGAGCGCGTCAAGGATCATTCCCGGGAATGCCGGAGGTCCGTTCTTTCCATCTGATTCTGGCAGGAAAAGATTACGGCAGGGGAATCGGAACAACCGAAAAACCGAATCATATTATTCGCTATACAGGAACTCAACAGGTGGTCCAGTTCTAAAAAATAATTTTCACTACACGAAAACGTTCACGGAGAAAGAACAACTTATGATAAAGAAACTCGCGGCGATTGGATTTTTTCTTTCACTGGTCACTTCACTGACACTGGGACAGGTGCAGGAGATCACGGGCAACTGCAGCATTCCGGATGCACCGGAATGGACGCGTCATGCAGTCTTCTACCAGATCTATCCCCAGACCTTCAACGATTCCAACGGAGACGGTATTGGCGACCTTAACGGAATCATTCAAAAACTCGACTACGTGAAAAGCCTGGGCGCGAACGCAATCTGGCTCAATCCATTTTTTGATTCCCCGTTTAACGATGCCGGATATGATGTTCGGGACTACTACAAGGTTGCTCCCCGGTACGGGACGAACGATGATGCGAAACGGTTATTCGAAGAAGCGCACCGGCGCAGAATAAAAGTGATCTTCGATTATGTGATCACGTACACCGCGATCGACCACCCTTGGTTTGTCGAGTCGTGCAAACAGCAGCCCAACAAATATACAAACTGGTACGTCTGGAATGATAACGTCTGGAAAATGGAGGAAGGCGAATTTGCCAACCGGTTCATCCAGGGATACGGACATCGGAATGGAAATTTCATGAGGAATTTTTACTGGTCGCAGCCCGCGCTCAATTTTGGTTTCGGCCAGCCCGATACGAATAAAAAATGGCAGCTGCCGACGAACCATCCCGATGTGCTGGCCATGCGTGAAGAATTAAAAAAGATATTTTGTTACTGGATGGATATGGGGGCCGACGGGATTCGTGCGGATATGGCCGGCGCTCTCGTGAAAGGATCCGATGTGAATGGTGATACAAAAAAATTCTGGCAGGAAATCCGCCAGATCGTCCGCGAAAAATATCCGCAGGCATTTATGGTGTCAGAATGGTCGTATCCGAAAGATGCCCTCGATGCATTCCATGCTGATTTCTTCCACTGGTTCGACGGCTATAATGACCTGATGCAGAAAGAAAGCTGGCGCATTTTGAACGGTTTTTCGGAAGGACACAGCTATTTTGACAAAGAAGGGAAAGGAAATATCGCCTATTTCCTGTCAAAATATATGGATCAGTATAACGCAACAAAATCGAAAGGGTACATCCTCCTGCCGATGGGAAACCATGACAACGCCAGAATGAATGTCCAAAGGACAACCGACGATCTTGAAATCATTATGGCATTCGGGATGACGATCCCGGGCATTCCCTTCATTTATTACGGCAATGAAATCGGCATGAAAGAACTTTCGGATATGCCGCAAATCGAAGGCGCATATAAACCTCGCGCCGGCGCCCGCACCCCCATGCAATGGACCTCCGGCAGGAACTGCGGATTCTCAACGGCAGATTTTTCCAAACTCTATCTTCCGGTGGATACCAGTATCGATGCGCCGAATGTGGCATCGGAAGAGAACGACCCATCATCATTGCTCAACCGGGTGAAAAAGCTCATTCAGCTGAAACATACGGAACCTGCCCTGGCGGCGTATGCGGAATTCGTTCCGTTGTATGCGAAAGAAAATTCGTATCCCTTTGTCTATGCAAGAGCGAATGGAAAAGAGGTGATCCTGGTTGTCCTCAATCCATCAGCGCAGGCATCATCCGCCGAATTCAATTTCAATATTTCGTATAAGAAATTGCAATTGCTGGCAGGGAAAGAAATGAATATCGGCAAAAAAGAAAAAACCATGAAGTGCGAAGTGCCGGGAATATCGTTTGCAGTGTATAAGGTGAAATAATTGAACAGGGGCGATATGCGAACAGTTCATATCGCCCCGCTTCTTTTTTATTGAGCAGTAATTTTTGCCATTCCCCCCGATAAGCCATCCGATTGCGCAGTCACTGTAATCAATCCCTTTCCCCCTTCTCTTGATCGAATAATCAGCATGCACTGGCCATGGAACGCTTCATATTGGCTGGATTGAAACGAACGGTGATTGGTCGGATCGCCATTTCCGGATGCTGCGATCACCGCAGGGCCTTCGATCGTAAATTGGATTCGTTGATTTGCTTCCGGCACCTGACGGCCCTCAGCATCTACTATTTTCACGGGAATATAAACGATATCAGATCCGTCAGCCGATATCGTTGATCGTTCAGGAGAGAGAACGATATCCCTGGGTGCACCGGCCGTTTTCATTTCGGCGGTCGCCCATGGTTTGCCGTTTTTATATGTGACCACCTCCAAACGTCCCGGATTATATGTTACACTGTCCCATCGAAAACGATACTGATATATTCCCTTTTTCTGCCTCCCGAGAGATTGTCCATTGAGAAAGAGTTCGGCTTCATCACCGGAGGTGTACACATGAACCGGTGTGATTTTCCCCGCCCGTTCCGGCCAGTTCCAGTGAGGAAGAATATGCGCGGAAGGAAGATCCGGCCGCCAACGCGATTGATAAAGATAAAAACGATCCTTTTTGAATCCGCAGAGGTCAAAAATACCGAAATACGAACTCCTCGAGACAGATTTCTCGTCAAAAAATGGTGCAGGCTCACCGAGATAATCAAAACCGGTCCAGACAAATTCACCGGCAACAAATGAATTTCTATCCTGTCCTTCGAACTCGACATCTGGAGTCGTTGCCCACCATGGCATATAGATATCGAATGATGTGACTTGATTGTTATTTATGCAATGAGTCCGGTCGCCCGACACCGGAAAAAAATATTCTCCATAGGAACTGACACAGGATGCTGTTTCGCTTCCATAGATCGGTTTATCGGGATTTTCCTCGTGAAATTTTTTATAGAGGTGGGGCTTGTAATTGTATCCAAACACCTCAACAGATTTCTGAAATCCGTTAAATCCCGCCTCCGGTTTATCGCATCCCGCAGTCACCTGCCGTGTCGGATCCTCGGAAAGAAATATACTCTTCAATTGCTGGATCATGACGCTGTCGCCCTGTTCCCGGATTTCATTTCCTGCGCTCCAGAGAACAACAGAGGGATGATTTCTATCCCGCTTCACCAGCGCCCGGATATCTTTTTCATGCCAATCCATAAACAACGTACTATAGTCATTCTCCCTTTTTCCCTTCTTCCAGCAATCAAACGCTTCATCGACGACGAGCATTCCCAGACGATCGCACAGATCCAATAATTCAGGGGCCGGCGGATTATGACTCGTGCGAATGGCATTGCACCCCGCTTCCTGCAAAAGTTTTATCTGACGCTCCAACGCCTTCGTATTGACGGCCGTTCCCAGAATTCCAAGATCGTGATGGTTGCAGACGCCCTGGATCGAAACGCGTTTGCCGTTCAGGACAAATCCATCGGCGGCGGTGAACCGGGCACTTCGAATACCGAAGATCGTAACACTGGAGTCGACCGGCAATCCACGGTGCCTGACCACGGTGATCGCTTCGTAAAGATTTGGCGAGTCGAGATTCCAGACCCGCGGTTGTGGTAATTCTATTTCGGTTTCGCATTTCCCGGACCTTCCGCCGGAAATCTGCAATACAACTTCCGGAGAAACAGCCCCCGCAGCGCCACTTCCCATCTCCCTCACTTCTTCAGTGACCGCGAATTCCCCCGATTCAGCCATTTGATTCTCGATCTCCGCCGATATCCGGACAGTTGCAGACTCCGGAGTGATCTTTGGCGTAGAAACGAATACTCCCCAGTGAGCAATATGGACCGGTGCGGTTTTCACAAGCCAGACGTTTCGATAGATGCCGCCGCCCGGGTACCATCGCGAGGAGTTATCCGGATTTTCCAGCCGCACCGCCAGTATGTTCTCTTTATTAAATCGGATAAAAGGTGTCAGCTCCAGCCGGAAGGAGGAATATCCGTACGGCCATTCCCCGAGAGAGTGGCCGTTCAGCCATACTTTTGTATGGGACATTGCACCATCAAAATCAATAAAGAACCTTTTGCCGTTATCACTTTTCGAAATCTGAAAATGTTTGCGGTACCATCCTATACCTGCCCATGGAAGTTTCCCGGTGCTGCTTGGAAGTTCCATTCGGAATGGTCCTTCAATTCCCCAGTCATGGGGAAGAGTCCGTTTACGCCATCCGGCATCATTGAACTGATCGCTCTCCGGAAAACGCGGTTCCTGTTTCGTCGACCCATCCGGCATGAGACCATAGCGCGAGAATAACCATCCCGTATTAAAAGAGTCACGTGACTCCCTGCGGCCGCCTTCCGCGGCTGATGCAGCAAAGGAAAAATTGAGTACGAGAATAAAATATAACAATCTCACCGACCGCAAGCGCAAGTTCATGATGAACGCTCTCCCAAGAATAGAAAAAACCGTGGCCCACAATTCATATTTTATTTCTTCAAAACGACCGATACCACATCGAAATCCGTTTCTGTTGCTCCATCCGCAGGATTCACAACCAATTGAATGAATTCCAGGTCAGAAAGCATGAATTCATTTTTACTGCCGCCGGCAGGTGATTTCCATATTTGCGGAAGGAACAACGGATACGAGTTGGGCAGGAGAAGAGCGTTCCCGGTTTGAAATTCGCTCAGCGACAACTCTTGATCCTGCCATTGATTTTTCAATCTTATGGAAGAAGAAAAGCACCGGCCATCCGCCAGAAGGAGATTCATGCCCATGGAACATGCGGAATCCCCTGTCGAACGCGCTCTCAGCACCACCGTTTTATAATTTTCCAACTGAGCTGCAAACGGTCTTAGATTTTCGCTGACATTCATTTGAAAGCCAAATGGCAGTGCGGATTTTGCCAGAAAATTGATATGAACTGACAGCGCCGTTTCATTGCTCCGTGAGCCGCAGAGAAGATTTGTAGAATATTTTCTCGACCGGTCGAAATGAGGAAACACCAGATCTTTTATGTCCCGGGAAACGTCCAGGATGGCGACGGCTTCCGGTGGGTCAACGACCATAAGACTCCAGATATTGCCATCCGGGAAATCCGGCTGATCAGGCGAGCTTTGCATCCCTCCGGGGAAGCTCGTGACCTTTCCCTCCGACTCTACGGCGACACAATATTCAAGCCTGCCTGTGTGCAATATCTTCGGCGTATCTGCAAGAGCATATTCAAATCCCCCGACATTTTTAAGATTGAATTTCGCAAATCCGCGCCAGCCAAATCGTTTGATAAATAACGAGGCATGAGCAATTTTCTTGTCTCCTGCTATCTGGAACCTGAATGCCGACAAATCTGAAGAGCCGGAAAATTTCTTGGATTTATTTACGACATACACGCCGGGATCGATTCCCGGAGGGATATACAGGCCGCCTAAAAAATTTTCATTCTTATCGAAATATTTCTCGAGCCGATTCTTCCCGATATTGTTTCTAACAACGATATACTTCCCCGGTTTAACGAGGTATTCGTAAGAAGAATTCCGATCGATTTTTACATCCGGACTATTTATTGAAAACAATGAATAATTCTCCTCGAGGTCCGGAAGAGTAATTTTTATTATCCGCTCATTCCAGAACAGCCGCGCCACCTGCCTCGATAAACTGGTCGGCTCGAATGGGTCCCGCAGCCAGAGTACGTCCGGATAGACTTCGAATTTCCACACTCCCTCTTCCTGCTTATCCAGGAAATACGCGCCTGTTCCATCATATGTGACCACCGGCGAATTACCACAGCCGGCAATATGCTGAAGCGCAGCAGCATTCCGGGGGATACTCGCGGTGGAATGAGAGCAGAGAAACTCCGTCTCTGTATTCATTTCACTCAGGTTTTCTTCATCACTCACACGGAAATCATCAAACTGATTATTTGCCGGGAATGTGCCGTACGATTTCATCCTCGGAAGTCTATGGAATGCCTTTCCGGCAATCATAAGACTTATTGCTTTCGACGGAGTATACAGGAGGTTCAAGTAATGAGTGGGATATTCCGTATTTGCATAGGCCAGCTGCGAA
>RPQN01000204.1 GCA_003819715.1 Ignavibacteriota bacterium
TTGGTGGCAAGGAGTTTCAACTTCCCCGTGACGGGCACCGCCGAGCCGGTAATGGAACGGTCAATATCAGAATACGTCATCGGCACCTGATCGGGGAGAAAGAGATTGTCAATTAAATATGCATGACGGAGCTCTTCGCTCGTCATTTTTTGAAATCCTTTCGGATCTGTTGAATATCGAACATCCATTGTCATATTCCTTTAAATAATTTCTTATCGTGCCATCCATCCGCCATCGACGACGAGAACATGCCCATTCACATAATCCGATGCCGGCGAGGCCAAAAAGACCGCGGCGCCCTGCACATCGGCAGGCAAGCCCCAGCGGCCTGCAGGGATACGGTCCAAAATTGATTTCGACCGCGCTTCGTCCTTGCGCAGAGCGCTCGTATTGTTTGTTGCCATGTAACCGGGCGCAATGGCATTAATAGTTATTCCATCTTTTGCCCATTCATTGGCCATCGATTTCGTCACTTGTGCAACGGCACCTTTGCTCGCTGCATACGAAGGCACAAAAATACCGCCCTGAAATGCCAGCAATGAAGCAATATTGATGATCTTTCCATACTTCCGCTTCATCATATCACGCGCACATGCCTGTGAAAGGAAGAACACTGTTTTGGAATTTATTTGCATCACTTCGTCCCAATCTTTTTCAGAAAAATCGATTGCGGGCGTCCGGCGGATGATTCCCGCATTATTCACGAGAATATCTACCTTGCCGAATGTCGAAATTGCTTTTTCGACCAGCGTGGTAATCGATTCCATCTTCATGAGATTCAATTCCATCACCAATGTCTTTCGGCCCAGCTTCTTTATCATTTCTTCCGTTTCTGTAGAGGGGACATAATCGACCAGAACGAGATCTGCTCCGGCCTCGGCAAACCCCAGCGACATCCCCTGTCCTAATCCTGTACTTGCGCCTGTGACCACTGCTACTTTACCGGTTAAATCAAACAAATTATTCATAGTTCTCTCTCATGTATTAGTTATGAAATTAAAATGCGACATTTTTTCGGCGGTTTCTTGATCAAAATGGAAGCTTTGATGCTTTACTTGACACTTTTATTAAAATAATATACCAATAATCTCCCGCAAGAAAAACACCTTCTGTAATAAAATTGCCTGCCGTTTTATGAAAAAACGAGCAGGCAAAATAAAAAAAAGCAATGATATTCGAATGAATTCGGCGCTATTCGGGTTTTACCGCCTGGGGCACAAGATCCGTGAGATCTGAAATTGCAACCGGCTTTCCAGAATCAATGCTGTGACGCGCTGCAACTCCGATTAACACTGCCATCGCTCCATCGCGAACATTTGCTGCCTGCCTCAATGGATCCGGCAATGTCGGATCTTTAAATATTTTATCCTTCATTAACGGATCGGCGCCTCCATGATTTCCTTCGATGGTCGGAATCCGGATGAATTCCGCCTGTCCAAAATTATCCGTCACCTGAATTTCATCATAGGGATCCGTCGGCCACGGTTGTTTCTCGTGCATCCAGTGATCCAGCCGGCCTTTTGTTCCGTTGAATGCAATACGATATCCCTCGTACGGGGAATAGGTCGTCAGCGAATAACTCACCTGGACTTTATTCGCATAGAGAATCTGAACTGCCATCTTATCAAAGATATCGATGTCTTCTTTCCAGACGCATCCATCGCGTAAATATCCGTCATACTTTTCGTTATCGGCATAGAGCGCCATTAACCGTTTATCCTTCGTCATATCCCAGTAAAACTGGCATTTGTCCTTCAGCGGACACGGACGGCAATTGGTGCTGCGAAATTCATGGTTCTTCCCGTAAAATTCCAGACCGCCGAGCGCGTGCACCGACATCGGTTCTGATTCCAGCCACCAGTTCAAGAGATCAAAATGGTGGGAGGCTTTGTGGTTTAACAGTGTACCGGAACAGTCTCTCAATCGATGCCACCTGCGGAAATAATCAGCGCCATGGTACACATTGAGATACCAATGGAAATCCACAGAGGTGATGCGGCCGATCCGACCCTGCATGAGCAGTTCCTTGATCTTCGCACGCGTCGGTGTATACCGGTAGTTATGGGCGACGATAATCTTATTCTTCGATTTTTTCTGGGCATCGAGAATCAGCTGCAGCTTTTTTTCATCGGTGGTCATCGGTTTTTCTGTGATGACATCGCACCCCATCTCCAGCGCTTTGGCGATGAAGGTATGGTGCGTCCCGTCCACCGTCGTGACAATGACCGTTTCCGGTTTGGTTTTGAGAATCATTTCTTCAAAGTTTGTAAAAGTCGGGCACGACGCGCCCATCATCTTCTTTGCCGTCTCAGCGCGTCCGGGATTGATATCGCACAATCCGACAAATTCGACATAGTCGCCGTAATCTTTCACCACGCTTGTCCCCCACATTCCGGATCCCCGGTGCCCGGTACCGATCATCGCCAGCCGCCGTTTATTTCCGCCAGTCGATGCGATGAGCGATGCCGGTAATTGGTTGATCAAAACCGCCCCGGCAGCTGCTTTCGTTGTGGAAGCAACAAACTCGCGCCTGCTCATGGTATATTCAGGTTTCATAATATTCCTTCGATTAGTAAAAGGATAAAATGGTTTTATTTTGTCAGAACAAATTTTTGAACAAACGATTTGCCGCCGGACTGCAAACGGAAAAAGTAAATTCCGCTTGGGGATTTTGCCGCATCCCATTGAACCGAATATATCCCGGCATGTGTTATGCCGTTCATCAAGGTGGCTGTTTTTCGACCCAGGATATCAAAAACCTCCAGCGTCACCGCTCCGTCGCTGGAAGTCTTAAATTTTATATTAGTGACCGCATTACAGGGATTCGGATAATTTTGCATCAATTCAAACGACTCGCTGCGCTCTTGTGTCCGAATACCGGTTGGGACATCCAGGGTGGTTATTGAATCGAGCGGGCTGTAATCCGAAAAACCTGCAATGGACTTTGCCCGCATGCGGTAAATATATTTTGTATTGCCCTGCAGTGCTTTATCGATGAATTGGACATGTCCCTTCACCGCCTCTCCAATTTGAACAAATTCAGTTTCTGTGCTGATCTTCCGTTCGATGATAAACGACAGTGCATTATATGTTCGATCGTTCCATGAGAGTAAGACGCTGTCTCCCGCGAACGTCGACGTCACGTGGAGCGGAGGTACGATAAACCCCATTCGTTCCAGTTCAATACTTGCCATGATAAATGATCCGGTCCCTTTTCCGTCGTTACTCACCGGCTGCGTTCCGCTGTTGTTCACATAATAATTGAACGATCCGTCACGGACGCCGCCAGCTGCGGCATCCAGACCGGCACTTGCGCATATCTTATTGAGAGTAATGGTACTATCGTTATTGATGCTGATAAATTCGTTAAGAATTCCGACGTACCCTTTCTTTGCAGCGGCCAGATACGTGGAATCGATATATCCCATCCGCACTGCTTTTGCCACTGTATAGACGAACATGCACGAAGCAGATGCTTCCCGCCAGTTCCCGGAACGACTCCCTTGGTCCATCACCTGGTACCATGTTCCGCGAAGAGAATCCTGGTACTGTTTTATGCCCAACGCCAGCCTCCGCAGTATACCGATCAATTGAGATCTTCCGGTATGACCGGCGGGGAGTTCATCGAGAACATCCACCAGGGCCATCGTGTACCAACCGATTGCCCGTCCCCAGAAACTTGGCGAACAGCCGGTTGACGGGTCCGCCCATTGCGAGACTTTTTTTTCATCCCACCCATGCGAGAGGAGGCCGGTGACCGGGTCTCTTGCATGAGTCTCCATCAGGACAAACTGCGTCACGACAGAATCATAGATGGAAGGTTCCGAAAATTGTGTACCGTATTCCGCACAAAACGGTGATGCCATATATAATCCATCGAGCCACATCTGATACGGATATGTCTGTTTATGCCAAAAACCGCCTTCAGAAGTCCTCGGATGTGTCTTTAATTGATTACGAAGCAATGCCGCAGCCGATTTGTATTTATTCTCATGCGTGATCGAATAAAGAAAATTAATCGCTTTTCCTTCATTGATATTATCCAGGGTATAGGACGATGCAAAATATCCCGTAATTGAAGTGCCGGAAGAATTCACCGCTGCATCGACCGTGGATTTTATATATTGATAGTAAACGGTATCATTGGTGGTCCGCCATAATTGTTCAAATCCCGTGAGTTCAACACCAATGACATAGTCCCAGAACCTATATCCCATGATATATCTGCCCGGCTGTCTTGCCATATCAGACTGTGCCATACGGACAGACCATGGTGTGGTGGAATAATATGCCCGGGATTGTGCCTGTCCCGGTTGTAAAAGAACTGTAAGAGCACCGCACAGAAACATCCCGCGAAACAACAAATGAATTTTCTTTTTAACAGTCCACAAGGCAGAACCTTTCTGGTACTTGCCGCATACGTATGACGAACAGAATTTTAAAATAAGTTATCTTGGAGTAATTATTCGGGATCTCTTCCGGTCTTCCCCTGCGCTCACCACAGGCATTATTCAACACTGTCGATAGCCAGGCTGTTGAGATATTGTTCCAGCATGGTGTATCCATTGCTGCCGATCAGGTTCCGATCGCTGCTATTGTTCGGATCAAGATGGCGGGCACGCTCCCATACATCCGGCATACCGTCATGATCCGTATCGAGCGGAGCAGGCAACGACTTCAGTTCAGGCCAGCCTCCGACCTCGTTCTGTGAATCAATGATTCCCGAATGCATCCCGGACCTCCCGCCGTAAAATGCGGTGTCATGTTCTGTTTCATAAACAATACGCCGGTCGATGGTATCGCGTTTCGGCATGGAGGAACCACCATGAGCCATAATCAATTTAAAAGCTTCTTCCGGAGTTTGCTGACGGATCGGAACGAACGGGAACGGTTCATTGGCACGGATGAATGAAACCGTTTCATAGTCTATATCCTGGACGCCATATTTCCAATTATTTGTAGTTGCTTCCGGATGTCCGGCAACAACATTCTCTGCGACGTACCATCTGCCCCAGCCATAGAGATTCGACCATGGATTGACTATCCGGTAGCGGACACGGTTCTCTTTTGTTCCCGGTCCCGGTTTGTAATAATTTGCCACCATATTAATCGTACTCCGCCGTTTCGCGTTTGCCTCTCCCCCATACGTACTGTTATATCCCCAGTTAAACACGACATTATTTCGATAATCGACATTTTCCAAACCACGATCGAATCGCGGATTGCGGCTCGAGTGATGGGCCAGTAAATTATGATGCCAGCTGGCATTCTTTCCTCCCCAAATACCGCCGTATCCATGCTCGCCTTTCGCATGGTGAGAAAATCGAAGACTCTCCGTTATAAAACACCACTGGACGGTGAAATTTTCCATGCCGGTATACATGCTCATCGTCTCATCAATGGACCAGCTTATTGAACAATGGTCAATTATGACATTTTTACAGTTTCTTCCGGAAAACGCATCATCCTGGACGTTCAAATCCAAATCGCCCAAGCGCACACGGATATATCGGACGATGACATTATCCGCTTCCACAGAAAAATTCTGATCCCGGAGGCAGATCCCATCTCCCGGAGCGGTTTGGCCGGCAATGGTCATATTCGGCTCTTGGACGACTAACGGGGTCTTCAGCGCAATGGTCCCGGAAACACGAAAGACGACGGTCCGGGGTTCTTTCAATTGAATACCGGCGCGCAAACTGCCCGGGCCGCTGTCGTTCAGGTTGGTTACTTCATAGACGAGGCCGCCGCGTCCGCCGACCGCGAATTTTCCTGCGCCCCCAGCAGTGGGGAACGCCAATTGCTGTGCGACCATGCAGGATGAGAGGGAGACGAAACCAACGAAAAGTGTGAGAACGTTAACCATGGAGATTATCCCTGAAAAGCTCGAAGTGTCGATGAGATGTGAACAAATTTATTACGCACTGAATAAGGCCAAGAAGAAAAATCCGCATACGCCTGATACGGCTTTAAATGTGGAACGTTATTTTTTAATATACGAAAACAGTCTCCTTTCTGCTATCGTAATTTCTCACAGATTATTACTCCGTTGTAAAATGCCAGAGCGGTCCCCGAAGTGTCCCGGTTTCTGTTACTTCATCAATACGCCAGTAATATGTCGTTTTTGTTTTTAAAAATCCCGGATGATAAGAATTGTTTTTTTGATTCTTTTTGAACGCCGGTCTGGCGCTGGTCCCAAAATAGACCTTATGCGAGATTGCATTTCGCGCCGGAACCCATCGCAGCGACAATGGTTTGTTGACGTTCTGTGTTGCGCCATCTCTTGGCCGCGGCAGGAATACCATCGGCAGAACCGACGGAATGGTTTCTTCCGGATCCCATTTTCCATCGAATGTCCACTTCGCTGTGACTTCATTTTCTTTCGGTGAATTCTCTGCTGTTTCCAAATTATCCTTGAACCAGGCATAATCGCCTCCATCGCGATGGCAGTTATAAAAATAATGCCGGTCTCCCCATATCCACGTTGTTCTGCTGCCCGCCGGCCAGTAAATGGGCGTATCCGCCATGGTTTTGGAAAAGCGGCAGTCGAGTAAAAATATTTGACCGTCGCGGTGATTCCGGCCCAGCGGAAATCCCTGCACCCCATCGAAGGATGAATACCGGATGACAAATTTCTGGCTCTTCTCTGCGTCGCCGTCATGCCAGATGCTTGCGCTCAAGCTGTGACCGAAAAATTTGCTGTCGGTAATATAGCACCATCCCCGCGGGCACACATAATCCACGCCTCCTTCGAAATAACAGTTCGCGTGATAATACATGCCCTCCTTTTTATTCCATAGGCTCAGGGTATCGCCGCCATCGGCGATGATATTGCAATTGAGAATAATGATCCGTGTTCCATTGCCGCGGATTGCGAATTGATGATCGTCCGTGATATACAGGGATCCGTAATTATTGTGGACCGTGAGGTTAGCGATGGTCAGATCGGTGACCGAAGAATCGATATTGATCACTGCGGTGCCCCAATCCTTCCTCATATCCAAAGGAGTGGCATTCACATTCTTCCGCAGGACGGCAAAGATGATGCGCGTGCTGTCGCGGTCTTCGCCAACGAGGGATATGTGACTTTTTGTGATAAATATTTTTTCATGGTACACACCGTTCCGGATCAGGATAACGACATTCCTCCCGATCTCCGCAGGCACTGAATCGATCGCATCCTGAATATTTTTAAATTGTCCGCTGCCATCCTGCGCGACAATGATATCCGCGTTCTCTTTTGCCGATACGAACGTCAGAGACCCAATGGTCAACATGACGAGACTGACGATATTTTTCATGTTATTTTGTCAGAAGAAGTTTGATAGTTTGTGAAAACGGTCCGGAACTCAACCGTATAAAATAAACACCGCTGGACAGATTATTTCCCCGAAATACCGATTGATGGAATCCGGCAGATTGGATTCCATCCTGAAGGACCGCGAGTTCCCTTCCATCACTATCGAACGCTTTCATATACACTCTGCCTTCTGCCGGCAATTCGTAAGTGATCGTGGTCGCCGGATTGAACGGATTGGGATAATTTTGAAA
>RPQN01000205.1 GCA_003819715.1 Ignavibacteriota bacterium
ATTCCCAGTATAAAACTCAGAAGAATAAACAGGATTGTCTTTGTCTTTGGTTTCATAACTTGTCGGGTTCCTTCGTTATTTTGCCATCACTGCATATAAGAGATCGTTCTTCGTGAGCTTCTCCTGCTGAAGGAATACGCGGGTCGCCGCAGTATCCGACGTAAATTTGTAAAAGAGTTGTTCGTTCATTGCAGTCGCCGTATGGTTTTTAAAGCTCGTCAACAGAAACAGGGCAAAGACAACACCCGCAAGCAGCATGAATGTATTTCGCGCAGAAGGTTCGATGCCGAGCCATTCGACCGTTTGTTCATCCCGGCGTTCAAGAGAATGCGCGAGCCGCAAAGCGAATGAATCCGGAAGTTTCACATCGCCAAGCGAGCAGAGTTCCTGCCGCATGAGTTGTGCATGCTGAACAAACTGACGACACTCAGGACACCCTTTGAGGTGCGAGAGTACGAGAGTTTTCTCACTCTCGTTGATCTCCCCGTCAACAAACGAGGATACCGCATATTTCAATTTTTTGTGGTTCATGTGTACTCCTCAAAATAGTTACTCAAGAGAATTTTGAGTTCTGAACGTGCCCGGAATATCCTGGATTTGACAGCTTCCAGGCTGATCTGAAGCACTTCCGCAATCTCATGATACCCCATCTCTTTATATTCTCGCAGAACGAGCACCTCCCGGTGTTCCGGTTTTAATCGCTGGAGTGCCGAGAGCACCATCTCCCGCCGTTCGTCTGACAACAACGAATCCGAGGGCGTCATCTGGTCCTTGTTTTTTCGGCTTTTCTCGAGTGTATCCTCCGTTAAAAAATCCAGCGACAATACTTTTCTGATTTTCCGTTTCCGAATCTCATCGATGCAGAGGTTCATGGTGATCCGGTAAATCCATGAAAAGAATGTTGCATCAAATTTAAATTTCGGCAACGATTTATAAACCCGGGTAAATACTTCCTGTGCAATATCATCCACATCGTCAGGGCTGCCCATGGTCACATAGATCAGGTTTGCCACCTGGCGCTGATACCGGCGGACGAGCGATTCAAAGGCCTGGTGATCTCCTGATTGAATCGCTTGAATGAGTGAAAAATCGTCGATCACCGTCGTTTCAGTTTCCTAATAAACGCATGAGGATTCATTTAGTTTCCGCCTCTCCCAATGCCCGCTGCCATTCCATGGAGCACGGAGTCAATAAATCTGCAATTTTCGAAAATTAACGGCAAGAGTCGACCAATATTCAGACGCCTCCCGCATCCTGCAATGTCCGATATTCATTCAGGCCGGTCAATCCAGCACTTGCTCGATCACACCGCCGCAGAGGACATCATCCCCGTCATAGACGACAACGGACTGACCCGGTGTAATTGCGCGCTTGGATTGGTCAAAGATCACCTTTATTTTTCCATCTTCAGCTGAAGAAAGCAATGCATCCGTCCCTGTGTCTTTATACCGTACTCTCGCTTGAACATGGAGACTGTTGTCGATGCCTTCTATCCCGCTCCAATTGACCTGGCCGGCAATAAGCGTTCGATGATGAAGCTGCTCATCCGTTCCAATTTTTATCGTGTTCGTCTTGCTGTCGATTTCAGTGACATACATTTTTTTCCCGTGCGCACCGATATTACGGCGTTGACCGATGGTATAATAGGGATATCCGAGATGCTGACCGACCACCTTGCCCTCCTGGATGAGGGCGCCGCCGGCAACTTTCGATTTCAGGTCCGGGTAGCGTTCATTTAAAAACCGTTCGTAGTGATCATCCGGAACGAAACATATTTCATAACTTTCATGTTTTCGGGCATTGATCAATCCATACTGTTCCGCAAGATCGCGTACTTCCGGTTTCGTCATTTCACCCAGGGGAAACTTGGTTCTGCCGAGCGCTTCCTGTGTAACCGCCCATAATGCATACGATTGATCCTTCTCTGCATACTTGCCGGTCGAGAGAATGTGCCTGTTCCGGTTCTGATCGAAACGGACACGCGCGTAATGCCCCGTCGCGATATACTGTGCCCCGTGTTCCTGCGCCTTTTCCAGCAATGCACCGAATTTAATTTTCCGGTTGCAGATCACACAGGGATTCGGCGTACGGCCCTTCAAATACTCATCGGCAAAATTATCGATCACCGCCGTCCTGAACTCTTCACGCAGGTTCACGACGAAATGAGGGAATCCGAGTTTCTCTGCAACCGCGTGCGCATCCATCACGGCGCGGAGGTCGCAACAGCTGCTCTCATTCGGACCGGCTCCGCCCACTTCCATGTAATCGTAGGTCTTCATCGTAATTCCAATAACATTGAACCCTTCGTTTATCAAGAGCACGGCAGCGACCGAAGAATCCACGCCACCGCTCATCCCAACAGCGACCGTAATATTTTTATTTTCTGTTTTCATTTCTTCTCTAAGATACAAAACAATTCCCCCGTGATCAAAAATTGAAACGGGATGTCCACGCTGGTACAGCCCATTCATTGAACAGTGGCTCCTGAGGAAAAGGTTTCTGGGAGAACGAATTTTCTCCCGGGAGAAATGACGGTTTCAGCAATGCTGATTAAGCGCGTGGTACGCCAAGGATATCGAGGTCTTTGAGGACCTGATCTTTGCTGCCCCAATCGCTCCAGAGGATACCTTCGACGCGGAGGACAAAGAGACTGTCGGGAATTTCTTCCAGAATAGATTTTGAGAAACTTAATGGCGGGATGTCCGAAAAAGCATTTTCAATAAAACCTTCCTCACTATCGGTGCCGTACGTTGTTTTCGCATTCTTGAATGCGTTATAGATGCATTCCAGATGCTGACGGTACATTTTCACCAGCAAATCGCATTTTGCAGCCAGCACCAATGAATTCCATAACCACCCTTTATTAAAATATTGCTGGGCAGTTTCGAGACTCGGTTTTTCCCTGAAACGAACAACTTTATGGAATCGATTTCCCTTATGAACGAGGAATTTTTTGCTCGGTTCAATCCATCCGTATTCCGGAACGGGTTCGGTCGGTTTAATTCCCAACAGGACAACATAATCCGGATGTTCTTCATGAAAGGAAATCGCCAGCTCCACATACCGGAGAAAGCGGTCTTCTTCACCAATAAAATGATCCGAGGGAAATATGGCAACGACCGCTTCGGGATCCCGGAAATAAATATGCGACAAGGCGAGAAAGATACTTGCAGCCGATTCACGGTTTTCAGGAGCATAGAGCACCGATTTCTTTTCACGTTCTTTCAGTACATCGGGCAAATATTTACGGTGCTTGCGGGCAACAACTATTTGCAGCTGCTTCGGCGGAATAATTTTTTCTACACGATCGAGCGTATGGCGCAGCATGGAGCGCTTGCCGATGATGGCAGAGTACTGCTTGGGACGTTCAACACCATAACGCTTGCGGATAAATTCCTGAAGGCGTTTTCCCTCGCCGCCTGCGAGAACGACTCCCCAGAGATGATCTTTCCCTGCCATGCATTGCTCTGATTATGGTGAGCGTCAATCACACACCGTCATGGTGCGAAAGCTCAGGGCTCTCGCCCTTGAACTATAAGAAAGGTATGAAAGAAGTTTTATTGTCGCAACAGGCAACTTCATCCGGAAGAATAAAACGGTCGTCGGATCCTTATTCCACGCGTTCGACATGGACGGTGTCGGTGGTCCCCATCGCCATCAACGGTAAGCCGGCAGTGAAAACGATGATGCTGCCGCGCTCAACATATCCTTCGACCTTAAGCTTTTCTATGATCCTTCGGAAGGCGGTATCATTATCATGGATAAAATCTTTCATCTCGATGCCGCGCACGGACCAGATGAGATTTAAACTCCGGAGTATCCTTTCATCGCTGGTCACTGCAACAATTTTCGATTCCGGGCGGTATTTGCTGATTTTAACAGCGGTGGCGCCTGAATGAGTGATCGGGACTATCGCTGCAGCGTTTACCTGGCGTGCCAGGACACAGGCCGAACGCGCAATTGCATCAAAGACATTCTCCTGGATTTCTGCCGGAACCTGCTTGATGCTTAAATGATCGTGCTTGCGAATTTCCGCGCGGCAGATAATGCGGTCCATCGTTATGACGGTTTCCACCGGATGTTTTCCAACCGATGTTTCCGCGCTTAACATCACGGCATCCGCACCATCGAGCACGGCATTGGCAACATCGCTCGCTTCGGCGCGGGTAGGCCTCGGATTTTCTATCATGGATTCAAGCATCTGAGTTGCGATAATGACGGGGACGCCGGCTTCATTGCACTTTCGGACAATCATCTTCTGCAGGATCGGCACATCCTCCGGCATCATCTCAACCCCAAGGTCGCCGCGCGCAACCATCACCGCATCGGTCTCTGCGATAATGGAATCGATGGCATCAATCGCTTCCTTCATCTCAATCTTGGCTACTATCGGAACGCGCAGTTTGGTGTGTTGGCATATCACCGTTCGAAGATGCCGGATATCCTGGGCAGAACGGACAAATGAAAGCGCCACATAATCCACGTCATGGTCAAGACCGAATTTCAAATCATCGATGTCTTTCTCTGTCAGGGATGGTGTGCTTAACGTGACACCGGGTAAATTCATGCCCTTGTGTTCTTTCAAGATGCCGCCGTTGACGACCGTGCACTCGACATCCCGCTCTGTTTTGGAAACAACCCTGAGCGACATTTTACCATCGTCCAGCAATATCGTATCTCCCGCCTGAACGTCCTCCGGTAATTCCCGGTAGGTGGTCGATACCCGGTGTTCGTCGCCGGCGATTTCGTCGATCGTGAATTGAAACGCTGCGCCTTCTTTGAGGAGTATGGAATTATTCCGGAGTTTGCCTGTCCGAATTTTCGGCCCGCATAAATCCTGCAGGATTGCGATGTGTTCACCCGTGCGGATTCGCGCTTCATGGACGTGCTGCATGGAGGCAAGATGGTCTTCATGCGTCCCATGCGAAAAATTCAAACGGGCGACGTCCATCCCTGCATCGATCAAATCCACCAGCTGATCAACACTCTGCGACGCTGGACCAAGGGTACAGATGATTTTTGTTTTGGCGATCGCCTTATTGCTCCGCATCTCTTATTCCTTTTTTTCTTCTCTGATCTTCAAGAGTTCCGGCAGAATCTCTCCGGCTTTCCCGAGAAGCGTTTCCTGAAGACGGTGCGATATTTCCGTCCGCTCCATATTTATTTCAACCACGTATGCACCGTGTGCCTGAGCCGTCAGCGGAAGTTGTGCAGCGGGATACACCACCGCCGAGGTTCCAACGGTGAGAAAGAGCTCGCACCGTTCTGCCGCATCAGACGCCGATTCAAATACACCTTCCGGGAGCATCTCGCCGAACCACACAATATCCGGCCGGATAATTCCATTGCACGATGAACAATGCGGCACCTTCTTTTCCGGCGTCACTTCAATATGTTCCGCAAATTTCCCGCAGCTGATACAATAACTGCGTTCGATGTTTCCATGGAGCTCGAGCACTTCTTTACTGCCGGCACGGATATGCAGGTTGTCGATGTTTTGCGTCACGAGCGTGAAATCTTTTACCAGTTCCTGCAGCCGTGCAAGAGCATAATGTGCAGGATTGGGCGTTACCTCTTGAACTATTTTCTTTCGATAATTATACCATTCCCATACCAGCTCGGGATTCCGCATAAACGCATTGAAATTCGCCAGCTCTTCCGGTTTGAGCTTTGACCACAAGCCTTTGGATCCACGGAATGTTTCCACTCCGCTTTCCGCCGAGATGCCTGCACCTGTCAAGACACAGACGGATTCCGCCGTCTTCAGCAATGCTCGAAGCTTATGGGATATCACCATAATATTCCTTGCACTCAAACTTTTCCCAGACCTTCCGCTTCGTCCTGCGGGATGACGTCTCCCTCAACCATGAACATCGCGTAAGTATAAGAACTATGATCTGTTCAATAATTCAAAATTTTACAGTTATCGTGCCGGTTTCAATGTCAGTACCTCATGGCAGGTCGATTCAACAACCGTACGCTGCATCGGACGCATCTTATACGCTCCATTCAGCCAGAGTGTGACCTGGTCTTTATAATGGCCTGTAAATACCTGTCCCGATTGTCCGGGCGGAAGCACACTGTGTGTATCATTGAGATCGGCAAGATTAAAGACCTGTCGCATCGAAGGTCCGACGGAGCTTATAAAAGAATGAGCGATGAAGTACTGCCCGACATTAATGGTCGTGTGCGAGCCGCCGATGGGGAACGGCCCGATATTAAAGAATCCTGCGAGCAGTTTATTCGCGCCAAACACATGCGCAAATGTCACCGTATGCAATCTTCCCCACTGCCATTCCCTGAGATCGCCGCCGAGTTCGCTCTTGAGCATCACCAGCGCATCCTTGACACTCTTGCGCAGCACGATATCCCTCGTTTCACGGTCCGGTGTAAGAGGATCATCAAACCAGTCTGAATTTGGGTTTGCAAGCAAATGAGATATTGCCGATAACGGTGTACTGGAAAGCGTATCATACAATCCATACAGCCGGTCGCCCATTTTATCGTGAAATGAATTATAAATGAGTTTGGTGATGGTCGCCTGAAAGAGAGTCGTACTCACATCCTCTTTCCGCATTTCATAACTCCAATTCCGGAAATATTCGAGCGTCGTTTTGATATCATCATCGGTTACGGTCACACTGTCAAATGCATGAAGGATGACCGGTACCACTTCCCGCGCATGCGTTGAATAAAGATCAGACTGCAAATGGAGATTTTCCTGAACCGTAAATTTTTCCTGTTCTTTCAGCACTTCATCGATGCGAATGGCCCGCCATGGAGATTCCCAGTGAGAAGAGATGGTATACGGATAGGAGTCGTCCACGATCTTATTATTGGCTGTTGCGATATACCCTTCCGGCGGGTTATAGGCATGCGGCATTTGGTCGAACGGGACAAATCCATTCCAATCGTGCTCGTCGGTCCAGCCGGGAAATGGGAGCGTCGGGCCTTTCGTTTTCCTGATCGGAAGTTTGCCGCCCGTCCGATAGCCGATATTGCCGTCGACATCCGCGTACACAAAATTCTGTGCGGGGACGGTAAATAATTTCAGCGCGTCCTGAAATTCCTGCCAGTTGGCGGATTTGTTCAACCGGTAGAACGCTCCGGTTTCGTTTGAAATTTCATTCCCGGTCCACTGCATGGAAATAAGCGACGAGGCATTCTGTGCACCCGGTTCCATTTTATTCACAATTGGTCCGCGGTGCGTATGGTAAATGGAAAGTGCGACCGGAAGCGAACCCTTCACGACAATGGTATCCACCGTCTCGATCACGGAGCGCCACATGTTGTTAAATCGATATCGTGTCGGATGAAGCAGCGAATCGACTTGTTCAACATAAAAATCCTCATCATCCATCATGGCATTCGTCACGCCCCATGCAACACGCTCATTTCTTCCGGCAATGACAAACGGGACGCCGGGAATAGACATCCCGGCAACATCCAGGCCCGGTGCAGAGATCTGGAGCTCATACCATCTCGCAG
>RPQN01000206.1 GCA_003819715.1 Ignavibacteriota bacterium
AATAATATGGTACCGGGGCGAGTTCTCAAACGTCGGCCCATCAAGCAGCACTCCATTACAGTCTACGAAGTTGACGAGATTGGGCCGCAGGTATTCTTTTGTCGATTCGTATTCTGCCAGAGTGAGCACTTTATTTGCGTCTGCTGCGGCTTTCAAAAATCTTTCCGCGCCCATCGCTTCTTTCGACGGCCACCATTCTTCTCCATTCTCCGACACGACGCCGCCCGAGGCCACGAGCGCTTTCCATTGAAGCTCCGTAAGGTCCTCCCGCAACACATAGCGCCAGACTTCTCCGGCTCCGTTGAATATCCCCTCGCCGGTGACGGCGATATTCTTCGCACGGTATGCAGAGATCAGCTGCGCTCTACCATATCTATTTTGTCTCCCCTCCGGGCTTTGCACAAAGGGGTAGTCGTTTATGTTTTTGCTGAATTGAACCAGAGCTCCCTTTTCTGCATGAAGATTGATATTATCTTCAAGTTTAATGGGCCCCGTGAGCCATGTGCCCGCTGGAATAATAACAGTCCCTCCTCCGGATTTCACACACGCAGCGATTGCTTCGGCAAAGGCTTTGGTATTCAGGGTATAACCATCCGGGACCGCGCCAAAATCAACAATGCTGACCTGCTTCGGGGGGAATTGCGGTTCACGCATCTCCGGCATTGCAAACGGCAGATTGGAACAATAGTCTTTCAACGTCTTCCGGTCATCAGCATAAACATAAGCCGTCAATAAAAGGAAACACATCAGAAAAATATTTTTTCGCGTCATTTATTTCTCCATTTCATCTTATACGACAATTCGTGGGATATTCTATTTTCGCTCTCTTCAAAATACACATAAAAGAGTAGTTTCGTGTCATTTTTACTTTACTCTTAACGAGGCCGCCTGACTCGTAATCCTTCCCCATTTATTCTTTATAACAACAGTATAGAGTGCGGCATCACTCTTCTGAACATGATTTACGATCAATGTCGATTCATGACGGCCTTTGAGTACTTTGCCGTTTTTTAACCATTGAAAATCCGGCTCCGGTATCGCAGCTGCTTTTACCGAAAAACGAACGGTCCTTCCTTGTTCGGTCGTTCTGTCCGCCGGCTGGGATAAAATGACGGGAGCCAGTGCCGGCGCCCAGCGGTCCAGTACATATTCAGGATGACGATAGCGGGCGATGAGTTGAGAATCTTTTCGCTCGGTCAATTGCCTGGAAACGGGATGCCGCCGGCTCACATCGACCGGCGTGCCGTCAATCAGGTTCGTGCTGTTGAATTCCCAGTAGTGGATATTCGTACTATCCCCGCCAATCGGGCCCCACGCGACCGGACTGATGCCCGCAAGCTTGCAATTGAGAAGAACCGCCTCAGCGTAAGGATAATTCTTCCCATGATTGGTCGGGCCGCGCGCAATTTCGGTTTCTTTATCTCCCATGGTTTGAAATATGCAATTCAGAAAGACATTCCCATGGTTGGCGTCGCCGTTCCGTATCCATTGAAACGGACCGCCGTGAGAATGGATCCCGCAATTGTTAAAGAACGCAGGACCGCGGCCGAGGATGATATCTCCATCCCCTTCGATGCGGCTGTTCGTGATATAGACCGATCCGTTAATTTGCAGTGCATCTCCCGAGCCGAGGACATTGACGTTGCTGATAATATTCCGGTTGCCCTCCAGGAGAAGCCCCTCCGCCTGGCCTTTTGCAGTCGATTCAATCGACAGGTTGATGAGATGAATCCCGCGTGAATGATCTCCCATAAATGCAGCCCGGCGGGATGGGAACGTACCCGGCATCTCATTCGTCGCCACGTTCGAAGGATGGGGATTAAAAACCTCGTTATTTTTATAACGGACAATTACTTTATCTCTCTCTTCGCCGAGGAATGTGATATTCGTTTTATTACGGAAATAAACAATCTCCTCATATGTGCCTTTTTTTATAAAAATCGTAACCCGATCTGGATTCTGATCAGGGATAAAATCGATCGCGCCCTGCACCGTATTGAAATCGCCGGTCCCATCGCCGCTCACTACCAGCCGCTGTGCATGGACGGGAGGCGGTAATTTTTTTGTGCTGAATCGCCATCCTGTCTTTCCCGTTATGCCATGAAAACTGCCGTCGCTGAGTGTCAGGACGCCTGAGTCAATCTGGACATAATAACTCCTTCCGAATTCCAGAAGATTGTTATGCAGGGAGATTGTCGCTGCGGAATCATGGATAATCACCGGATAAAAATGAAACCCATCGGTGAACCCGCCGATAATGGTCAGCTGATACGTATCCGGTGCAGGAGATGCAATCCCGGATGGAGTGCCTGGTTTGGTATTGGCGTTTGTAAAACGGCCCGGACCATATTGATACGGTACTGAAGTATATGGAGCCGGTTCAGTATTTCTCATTGTCGGCCCCGGAGGAATACTGAGGTCGAGTAAATCCACCAGCCGGTCATCAGCGGCATCATAGATGCGAATCTGTCCGGATATTCCCAGTACCGGAGCGCTGCGAAAGAGAAGCTGTAAATGCGTATCGGGATTCACATCCCGGGCGTTGTCCGCCGGGAATCGGGTGACATCCCGCTGCGGTGCATCGGCACTATTCTGAACGATGGATATTTGAGCGTTGCGTTCCGCCGGATTCAAAAATATATTTCCCCGCTCAACTCCATTCCCTTTCTGGATAAGAACAAAGAAAACGAGAATACTGAAAAAGAATTTTACTCTGGTTTTACGATTTCCCACTGAATAATCTTTCCGCCTAATGAGTCTGGATTGCCTGTTCCGGGAGGCCGGGTGCAAGGTCAAATTGTTTTTTTACATGGGAGAGATCGGTTTCCAGAATACGGATACCCGCGGATTCCTTATTCACCACCTTCATAAAGAGAGAGGCATCAGGTGTAAAGTTATTCCGTTGAATAATTATATTTTTTACATGGTCCATCGTAAACACAGGACCCTGGGCTGCAAGGACCGTCACATCTTTAAAAGCCAATCCTTCTGCATCAATGCATGTAACGCCCGATCGGGCAGAGATGGTCATATGGGAGAAATCAATATCCCTGACAAATTGTTCCGGCAATCCCTGAATATATATTGCCTGTCGTGCCCCGCTGCAAACGACGTTTTTTATATAAAATTTCTGGAAGAGCGGAGTCCGGGGAGTGACCGGCGCGCTGATGCGCGCTTCACCGGATGAGGGTTTGTCATCTTCATAATAGGAATCGAAGAGTATTGCACTGGTCGCGATATCTTTCATATGGATTCCATCGATAAAAATATTTTCGGTAAGACCGCCGCGGTTGCGCGACGATTTAAAGCGGAGACCGACGTCCGTCCCGATAAACGTGCAATTCCGGACCGAAATATTCTTTGTTCCGCCGTAGGTCTCACTGCCGATGACAAAGCCGCCATGGCCGTGGTACACGATACAATCCGCGATGACTATATTTTCGCACGCGGCAGTCCAGTTCCGCCCTTTATCGATCGTGCCCGGTTTCAGGCAGATCGCGTCGTCCCCTGCGTCCACCGTGCAATTGTAAACAATGACATTATGCGATGAACCGATATCGAGGCCATCGCCATTTTGGGCATTCCAATCGTTTTGAATTTTGATATTGCGGATGACGACATTCTCGCACTGGACTGGATTGACGCAGAACTTGGGAGAATTCCGGAACGTCGGCCCATCGAGCAGCACCTTCCGGCACGAATGAAAGACCACCATATTGGACCGAAGAAAATCCTTCGCACCGGAAAAATCTTCTTCGGTCAATATCTTTTTTTCTTTTCTCAAATTTTTTAAATATTCATCGCCGTTCATTGCCTGAAGCGATGGCCACCACATCTGTCCGTCCGGGCTCACGACACCGCCGGACTCGACGGTTTCCTTCCATTGAGCTGCAGTATACTTCCCCTTCTTCATCGGCCGCCATTGTTCTCCCGATCCGTCGATAACCCCATCGCCTGTGATGGCGATATTTTCCAGATCGTATCCATAGATGGGATAGGCACAGGCATAATTCTTTGAAGCGGGTGTGGGAGCCGGCATGAGCGGAAAATCATCCCGGTTTCTGCTGAAGAGAATCAATGCACCGGCTTCCAGATGTAAATTGATATTGCTTTCGAATCTGATCGGACCCGTAAGCCACACTCCCGGCGGTACGACAACCTGTCCGCCTCCGCTCTTCGCGCATGACTGGATCGCATCTGCGAATGCTTTGGTATTCATGGTTTGCCCATCGGCTGCTGCTCCATAATCTGCAATACTGAAGGTCCGCTCCGGAAACGCAGCGACCTGAACCTGAGGCATCGTAAACGGCAGGTTGGCCATATACAATTCCGGAACCGGCTGCGCGTTGCCTCTCGAGCATATTCCGCTGAAACAAGCAATCGACAGACCAACTATAAAAAAGGGAAATGATCGAACGGACTTCATAAAAAATTCCTTTCCAGATTCACTATAAGCATTCAAAAAAATTGCCCGCCTGAAGTTCGGCCTCTTCTGCAGAGGAAACCGGGGCGGGCAATCCTTACATTCCTACAAGAAGTAAGACAGACACTCTGCTGTCTCGCTTACTTTACGAGCATCATCCGCTTTACTTCTATCGACGATCCAGCCTGGAGACGATAGAGATAAACGCCCGAACTGAGGCCGGATGCATTGAATGGGACGGTGTATCTGCCCGCGGTCTGATTATTGGATACCAGGGTCGCTACCTCCTGGCCGATGAGATTGTAAACCTTCAACGAGACGAACGACGCTTTCGCGATGGAATAACTGATCTGCGTTGCCGGGTTGAACGGATTCGGATAGTTCTGTGCAAGTGAGAAGTTATCGGGTTTCATATTTTCCTGAACACCAGTCCCGCCTGTACCGAGTTTAGTAATAGAGAGATTACTCACTTTGATGGTGGAACTTGTCGGTGTACTGATGTTACCGCCCGTATTTCCCAATCCAAGCTTGAATCCTGTGATCGCATTGGCGCTGGATGCAACTGCAACGCCGGCAGATTCTTTTGTATTATCAACCCAAAGATCGGTCATCCCAGCAGCCAGAGACTGCGATGCTCCTGTCGGATCGGTATACGTTACACCGGAGGTTGAATTATTGACGGCGTAAGTGATAGTAACCTTTCCGGTGTGCAATGGTGCGAATGGTGCTGCACTGTTGAAGTTTCCGTTATTCACATAAAATGTATCAGTCAAAGTTGCGCCGACTGTGATAAATGCAGTCGCATTTGTTGCTGCAGATGCGAAAGCAGGTCCGGATGTTTGATCTGCTGAAGTCGTTGCACCGAGCATAAATGTAAATCCGACTTTTGTACTGGTTTTTAACATCCCCTGGGGTGTAAAATCAAATTTAACGATTGCTGCACCAACGCCGGATCCAAATGCCGCTCCGCCATCCTGAACTGCCCAGCCCGAACCTCCGCCCTGGCGCGCAAAAATCAATCCGGTGCCATCACAGGAAACATGAGAGACACCATTTCCTGATGCTGATGTCGCGACGGCAGAGAATTGAGATGTCGACGGTGAAGTTACACTGACATAGAGCGGATCGACCAACAAACCGGCAGTATTGACAACCGTTCCGCCAATATCGGCAAATGCCGTGCTGAACGTTTGACTAAATAATGTGGAGCTGCTGCCGCCTGAAGAGGTTGTAGAACCTTTAATGGCCACCAGCTGGGTATAGAAGTATTTTGATGTTGATGCGGTTCCTGTGTACCATGGATACATTCTTACATAAATCGATTGTCCGGCATTTATAGTAGTCCCAACAGCAAACGAATAATATTTATCATTGCCTGCAGTACCGGAATTGAGCAATAACAGTGTATCCCCTGCTGTTCCACCGGCAGGTGTCAATCTTGTTTTTGTTGTAAATGTCGGATCGGTGGAATAATAAACGAACGCTCTCATTCCGCTGGTTCCGCCCCCGGCTGACCAAAAAGATATTGAATCGACAGTGAATTTATTCCCGGCCGTCGGTGATGCAACAAACTGCACGTAGTGGAATGCATTTTCACCGGTCTCAGGTCCCCAGTTATACGACGAACCGGGGTTCCATCTGCAATAATTGCTTCCTAACGGTCCGGGTCCGCCGCCGACAGTTCCGCTGTAACTTCTCATGAGAAAACTATCGGTACCTGCTGCCTGAAGGCCTGTGACATTTCCTACCGCAGCGGATACATTAAGACTATCAGGAATAATAAGACTCCAGGTAACCGACGCTGCGGATTGTCCGAATGATGCGGATACCATCAGCATCGTGGTAAGCATCCCCAAACAAACAAGCGTAATGAGTTTTTTCATAACTTCCTCCAATGAATATGTGATGAATTGTGAATTATTGTACTTCTACTCAACTTTAAACCAATCATAATCAGCCCGGCCTGACGAATTCTCTTTTTCCGGACTTACAGCAAATAATCCGATTTTTGCTCCTATCCATAATCCTTTGCGGGCAGTAAATGTTGTTCCGACACTGATAAAATCTTTGCCGTCGATACTATAACTCCACCTGCACACGGCATCTGTTTCAACGTGGACGCGAAGAAAAATTGACGATCCGTGATAAAAAATATCTGTCTGGTTCGTTTCTCTGTTTCCCTTATCCGCATCATGACAGATCTTGTTCACAAGATGAGTTCCATCAGCTCTGTTTTCAAGAGCGAGATAGGAATAATCCATTCCTGCAATTATCAGACCGGCCCTTTCGCCGATGACAGTAGAACGTAATTCGAGCCGAGTTGTTGCTGAAAAAACCGGAGCAGGGAATTTTTGAAGTAAAAGGTTGGGAACCATCCATAAATTTTTACTGCTGTCCGGCAATTCCATGGATTTTAATCGGAGGGTTCCTGGTTTCTCGCTTAACGAATACCAGGTTTCTGAATGGTTCGCCGGCCATTGCCACTGAAATCCAAGTGTCAGAGAATCGAATTCATCGCTGGTTTGAGGAATTGCAACGGGATATTGTTTCCCGACATCCGGTTTTTATACCGGGTGACGGGTTCACCTTTCCCATCGCCGTCCGGATCACTCCCAATGACCGGCCAGTCATTCTTCCATGTCATCGGTTGTAAATGAATGATTCTGCCGTACGCATCCCGGTCCTGGAAATGAACGAACCAGGATTCGTCTTTCTGCGTCACCACCCATCCGCCCTGGTGCGGCCCGTTGATCTTCGTTGTTCCCCGGTCGAGTACAATTCGATCTTCATACGGCCCGAACACATTTCTTGATCTCAGGACGGTCTGCCAGCCCGGACCAACGCCGCCGGCCGGGGCAAATATGTAATAGAATCCGTTTTGTTTATAAAATTTTGGACCTTCCATCGTCGGATGATTTTTGTGCCCGTCGAACACATTGAGGCTGTCATCAAAAACCTTCTTTGCATCCGTACTCATCCGATTGACCGTCAGGATGCTGTTAAACCCAACTCTGCTTTTTGCCCATGCGTGTAC
>RPQN01000207.1 GCA_003819715.1 Ignavibacteriota bacterium
AACGTAAACTCTGAATTGTTCTTGCCATAGAACAGATGCTGGCGTCCCGTATGCCATCCGTCGTTCGTGGGGTATCCCTTCGATGGATCGCCGCCTCCATGGAGGACCATACAATACTCAAATGATGCAACCGCGTGGTCATATTCCATTCCTCCCCATGGTTCCGACCATAGTTCCGACGTGATCACCACCGGGTCGTCCGGTGTTCCCCGGGCCGATATTTCCCCACGGATATAAAAATTGATATTCTTTTTCACGATCACCCAGGTTCCCGGCTGAATAATCAAACGGCATCCGACGGGAATGGTCAGATCACCCGTTATCAGCCGTTCCTCGGTATTGTCCCAGACTTGATCGCCCATGGAAAGAGAACCGGAATAAGTATGAGTCGGCACCGATGAGATTTCAATATTCTTTGCTGCGACGGCAACCTGATTATTTTGCACTGAGAGCATAAATGAAGAAACCGTATTGATCTGGACAAAGCCTGTACCGGCTCCCCTTTTTATCGCAATCACCGTATCCGCATGAGCGCCATTGAATTGTACATCCATGGGAGTCTGTTCAATCGGATTTATTTCTCCGTTCGCATTTCGGATCCTCACCACCAGAGGGAGTATCCGGCCCGGTGTTATCCGTTTTGGCGCAATAAGTTCTGCGTTTGCAGATCCCATGGGGCTAAAGAGAGCAGAGATGGTCGAATCTCTTGTAAGATTCACCGTGAGTGTCTTATTCGCAATTTGCGAATTACTTCCCCAGCCTGCGAATTGATAGCCTGGATCCGGAAGAGCCGTTACCGTCACGGGTATTCCGCAGAAGTATTTTCCTGACCATGGAGAAGATCCAATGGTAACGGTGTTGACGAGCACCTTGCCGCCCCCTGAAATATTTATAGAAAGATTCGCCTGTCCGGAAAGACCGAAATAGGTCTGTATCTGCTGCCGGAGGATGGAGGGCCGCTGGCTGGCAAAACTCCTCACAGACTCTACATTCGTGTTCCATAGGGCAACCGTGTTGTTCCACTTCGCGACTTCTGCCGGGATTTCAGTTCCAATCACTTCGATCAAAGAATCGATAATTCCCGAAACGTTCTCAGGCCGGAATGTCGTATTCAGCAGATCCGCAAACCTGTTAATGAACTTCATCCGGTATGATTGATTCTGCAGCAATTTTTTTGTGATGAGCGTATCGAGATAGTTATCGATGGGATTATACCGTGTGGTAAATCCGTTCCAGGCAACTTCGGAATAGGAGCGATCGGGGTCCCATATCGTCCATTCCCATCGCGCATTTGCGGTCTTCTGTCGGAAGACAAATGTACCGTAAGCATATGATTTATACTCGGTGGCATGGGTCAGGGCTAGAAGGTCCGTATAATTATCGAGATCAATGAGACGGGAAGCTTCCTCAATTTTTAAGTCGCTGACAAACGAGTTGCCGCTGAAAAATCTCACCAGCTCATCCCATTTGTTCCTATCGCCATGCACGGTTTCGAGCGAATCCCAGCGTGTGCGAAACATATCAACTTCGTTATATCCTGTATGATCGTGGATGTACGAATCGCTGATACTTTCTTTGAGATCGTATATGCCATGATAGCTATTATTGAGATAGAGAACTGCAAACCGATCATAAGGAGAAAGTCTTCCCATCGTTCTCCAGAGCTTGCCCACCAGCGGATCGCGGATCAGTGTACCCTGATAATGTCCCGGTTCCATATTATCATCATACCCGGAGCGAAACACGAGTTCCGAAAATGATGCGACGGGGTTACCGGGCAACAACGGATAGACCAGCCTCTCATCACCATACCCCTTTCGGAAGTATGCGCGAAACGAATGTTTACGATATTCAGTAGGACCGCTATTGCCCTGAATCCTCAATCCTGCCGGGGTATGGAATCCCAATGATCCGTTATTGAAATATTCCAGTTCACCAAACCGTTCCCAAGCGCGCCCATCAAAATTATTTGTATCAATACCTATTGTTGGATCATAGAGGTTCTTTGGATCCGTCATCAGAGCAAGAACCGGTAAATCGTGATGGGCAATGAGGAATGCTTTGGTCGTTATTTGGCTTGGCAGTGCGCCCGACTTGAATGAACGAGCTTTGAATACCGACGTACGGGTTATCTCCACTGGTATGGTATACCGCGTTGAAGCTCCTGTTGGATCAGAGCCATCGAGTGTATAGCGGATCGTATCCCCAATCGTAGCGGGTTGAACAGTCACTGCGACACTCTGATAAAAACCCGCGGGTTGAACAATGGTTGGCGGCAATGCGAATGTCCTATACCCCGACATATTTGCCGCTCCGGGAGAAACCGTATTCATATACATCCATTGACCGCTGCCCTCTGGATAACGGCCGTAAGAAATATCTCTGAGTTGAGTCCCGTAGGATACGCTGTCAAGAATAGAAGTATTATCTGATCCAAGTAATACAATTTTTCCGCTCGTGCTGGATAATTTGAAATCCAGGTGTGCTGATCCAAGACCGACAAGCTCATCCGCATACAAAATCAAATATCCGTGGGCCGGTACAGTCGTATTCATTTGCTGCCCGGAGGGAATCTGCCAATGATTCTGGCCTCCTAGATTATCGGTAATATAAAAACCGGCAATATTGACAGAAGATCCGCTTGAATTGAAAAGTTCGATCCAATCCTCGTAATCCCCATTTGCATTTTCATAAGAGAGAACATTTGAAGCCATGAATTCATTGATGGTCACACTTGAAACCTGTGCAAAGCACTTCATGTGGACCATGAATATCATTCCGATGATGAGGATAAACCGTACCATGTGTATTAATCTCTTTCTTTCATTTCAATCAACGTCTCTGCATCACTGCCGCTTGTTATGGTCTCTGAACATAAACCGACATTTACTCTTATGACGTGACCAGTTATTTGACCAGCATCATCTGTTTTGTCCGGGAAAACGTTCCAGCGGTGAGTTTATAAAAATAAATTCCGCTGGATAATTTTTTTGAATTGAAATGCACCGAATGTTCTCCTGCCCCCTGAGTTTCATCGACAAGAATATCCATCTTCTGCCCTAAGACATCGAATACCTCCAAATGAACAGAGCTCTTGACAGGCAGACGGTAGAGAATTGTGGTTGCAGGATTGAACGGATTCGGAAAATTCTGGAACAACGAATAACCTTGAGGATGTTCGGTCGAATGTCTGACTTCCGTTGTCCACTGAACGTCCGTTCCCAAGAGAACAAGTTCCGATGTCCCGCCGAATGGATTAACGGTATTGACGCCGCTCGGCCAGGTTCCGTTATCATCGGAGACAAATCCGGTGATGACGCCTGTCGACCGGGATCGGCGTATAACACAACGGAGACCGTTCGGCAAATTATTTGGCAGGAGCGCCCCGAATGCACCAGAAACATTGTTTACCTGATTTGCATAAAACACCGCATAATTGTTTGCGCTGCTGTTATCCGATCCATCGCTCTCAATAAACGAACCTGATACCGGCCGATCATATCCTTCTTCATTATCGTAGAGAAAAACAAAGTCTTGAGGACTTGCCGAGCTGCTGCAGCGGAGGCCCGTTCCCGTACTATCGGATTTCGATGGATCCAGTTTCAGGACTTTTACAGAGTCAGAAGCGGTCAATCGCGCTGCAACCGACGTCCCTGAATCTCCATCATTCAGCATAATCCGCATGAAAATATATCTGCCGGGAGTGAACCGTTCGTTCCCCGTTGGCTCGGTAATAAACCACCCCTCGTAAACACCTTGAACGTCCGCAGTCAATGTGCCGCAGTCGCCTGCCTTCTTGAGTGTGGGACTTGAAGAACGAATAAAATTACCAGTCGGCGCAACAAAAATGCAGTTTCCCGCTCCATTCACCGTATCAGCATCGGTCGATCTCACGATCTGATGATAATACCGATAGGTTGCCCCGGCTTTTAACCCGGTGATCCTGGATCGGTACACATACGGAATACGATTGGCGTTTGCGCCGGTATTCCCTTGAATATATTTCGGAAGAATGACGCCGGTCATTGTTTGCGCATCAAGAGGAATTTGAATGACGAAGCAGAATACTATGAGTCCTTGCAAAGATTTCATAAATACTTTCTTAACGATGGACAGGAATCAGACAGAAACACTTTTCCCTCACTATGGTCCAAAGGCACTATGATGACACCACCCGAACCTATTTTAACAGCATGAGTTTTTTTGTTTCAGAAAAAGCAGCGCCGTTCTTCCCTTCGGACTGCGGGCGCGCTTGAAGCCGGTAAAAATAGACTCCGCTTGAATATTTCGCCGCATCCCATACCACCTCATGTTCACCGGCAGTCTGATCCTGGTTTACCAGAACGGCAACGACCCGCCCCAGTATATCGCAAACCGTGATCTGCACCGAACTTTTCGCCCGGAGCTGATAGCTGATCGTGGTGGATGGATTGAACGGATTCGGATAATTCTGATCGAGCCGGTATTGGCCGGGAATTTCAGCCGGAGTCTCATCGATGCCCGTGCCCACATCATCTTTTCCGGGAGAACCGTGAATACTCAGGGATGCCCGCCAGTAGTCCGCTGAATCAGGAATGCCATACCCATTACTGTTTTTTGCAACGAGAGAATATCCCGTACCGTCGGCCGCCTCGGGCCAGGGCGCTTTGTCGTTATAACGGACGTTGAGCAAGGTGTCACCCGATATATTAACCAGAGTGAGCCGTTCTCCGGCATTATCCAACTGCTGGAAATATTCACCGGTCGGCATGAATCCGTACCGCTTCTGGAACATACCAGCGTTTGATGCAAGGACGATAAAGCCGTTTGGAGATATTTGAGCATTATTGGGGAACGAGTAATCGATACCCTGCACAAACCGGACGCCTGCGAGGGAAAGGGACGAAGATCCAACATTCTTCATTTCAATAAACTCAAATTCCGTTCCGCTGATGTCTCCATCGGCGAGTGGATTATAATGAATCTCCGTCATCTTGAGCCCGTTCAAATCCTGTCCGGTGTTGAGAATACTTTCTTGTAAGGCGCTCCACACCGTTCCGTTGTTGACACGTGCTTTCAGGACAACGTTGAAAGGAATCGCCAGATCGATTGAATCCCCGGCATCCGTCGCCGAAGCGCTGGAAGCACCGCCGATTGCACGGGGATCGGATCCATCCAGCGTGTAGAGGATCGAACCGGTGCGGGAGGTGTTGGCATTGACCAGGCGGATGATGCTGCCTGACTGGAGATCCAGTTTATTCACCTGGATTTCCTGGGAAGCAAACTTGATCAATGGCGGATCGATGGACGGATAGAGTGAATCGGCCTTCAATTGCTGCAACACCACGGCGGTGCGGGTCGGGAAGAATGAATTCTTGATCCAATTCACTGCCGGGATCCAGTCGTTATCTTTTGTACGCGCTGGATTTACTTTTGCATCTCCCCACCGGGCAGATTCTGCAATCACTGCAGTGTCAATCTCTGATGACCGCGCAGCAAGTCTCTGCTGGGATGCTTGAGGGGTTAATGCGCCTTTGTTGAAAAAATGCCGGTAAATATGATCCGAGAATAAAACCCGGTATTCTATATTCTTGGAAAGGCGTTCATGAATATATTGCGGATTAAACATACTTACCTGCTTCGTCCAAGGGGCACCATAAAAAGGTCCGGTTCGGTCCAAACCATATTGACTAACTCCCAGGTCGCTGTATTGAGGATCCATGAGACTGTGTTCCGCATCATGACAAAAAAATAAAAATCCATTCCGGCTCATCCGGTCATAGACCGCATAAATGTTATTCGGCTGCTCGCCATTAAACGCAGTAAGCGGTGAATCAAAATTTCCAGCGTAAAAAATGACCAGCATATAATCAATAAGATTATCGGGGTTGGCGTACACAGGATAGCTGGCGTTCACCGAACCGTCCGGATTCCTTCCTTGCACTTTGAAGTATGCGCTATTGGTCGCGTAACCGGCGTTTGAAAGTGTGCAGAACTGACTATAGACGTCAAGAGTCCCGTCGGTTGCCATCATTCCGTAACTTTCGGGGTCCTTTTTGATAACGTCATAATTATCTTTATCTCCGCCGAAATACGATTCAGCAAAGGAAGCTTCGGGCCTTTCCTGGGTCATATACAATCCCCAATAGACTCCATTGATATAGAGATGATACTGACGGCTTCGCGTATACGGCTGACCCATATCGCGCTGGCAATCGCGGGAAAACAATTCTCTCGTAAATATACAAATGTGACTACCGGTATAGCTCCAGGAATAATTCTGTGCCGTTCGAAGATCCACACAATCAAAACTGTTAACGCCTTCATCTCCGAATAACGGATAATCCAATTTCCCTTTCCCGTAGTCCTTCCGGAAAAAAAGACGAAATGCATGCTTAAGCTGACCGGAGTAAAATGTCGGAATACGGCTGTATCCTCCGCGGAGCCGGATCCCCGCATTAATCTGAAAACCTTTTTCATTTTTATGAGGATCGATCAGCTCGATGGATGCCGGCCTTTCCCACGCCTCGCCGCGCTCGGTCGGATTGACATAAATGCCGGTCAAGGGATCAAAGAGATTCTTTAAATCCGTATTGAGACAGACGGTCGGGATCTCCAGCAGAGCATCATCAATTAGGTTTTTATATCGGAGATCATTGACGACATCCGGATCCATATCGTAATCTAAAATTTTTGTGTTCACCACTCCCTGCGGCCAGGCGCCGCCCGGATAGGTCTGATTTTTTACCTGATTGGTGAATATATACGTTTGCGAGCCTGCATCCGTCATCACCACGCCATGTGCTTTCGCAAAAGCACGAACCGCCACTGCCGGAGTAGCAGCCCGGCCCTGGGTACTCGCGGGATCAATTCGTATCGTTGCCGGAGATGACGCCTCAAAGGCCGCCGGATTGTTGCGTGGATCCGATCCGTCCAGCGTATAACGGATGATCGAACCTGCACTATCCCAGGAAACGATAAGATCGAAAGGCGCATTGAAAAACCCATGTTCTATAGAATAATTCGGCGAATCGTGAAGACCCGATGAAAAAACAAATATGGATTTTGAGATAGATGTTGTTGATGCACCGAGATTGTCCGTTGCAGCAGCAGTGAGGCTGCATTTCCCGGGTCCGTCCGATGCCCAGAATATTTCATACGGTGATATCGAATCCGAACCGATGGAGACACCGTCATGAAAAAATTCGACCCGGCGGATCGTGCCGTCCGCATCCGCCGCCTGAGCGCTCAGTGTTATCTGCTCGCCAATCTTATATTCGCTGCTGTCCGCAGGCGCTGTCAGCGTCACGGTGGGATACTGCGTATCGAGTTGTTTCACAAATTGAATGACCGACACATTGTAACCGGCATTATCTATCGTAAGCCTCATCACCTGAACGCCAGTATCCAATT
>RPQN01000208.1 GCA_003819715.1 Ignavibacteriota bacterium
TCCTTCTACTCGGGTATCGTAAACCGTTATTCTGACTTCTTCTAAAACCAACTTAATATCAGGCGGATGATATCGGTTGGTGTCGCATTGTAATCCGCCGGAATAAAAATGCGATACCCATAACTTTTGGTCTGATATCGATTCAACGACATTTTGTTTTTTACAGGAGGCAAAGATTATCGTTAAAGATAATGCAATCAATGAGAACTTCATAGTGGTTGTCTGTTGGGCCGCCTAACGTCCGGCGGCTATTACCGCAAAATGCACTGAACGAAACAAGTTCATTCTGAAAAGCTTCTTATGAAGAAACAAAACTTTTGCAGGCCATGCGTAACGATCAGATTGACCCGCCCGCCACAAACGTGAGCCGCTGGCTAACCGGCGGCCATTCTCCCATTCATCAAAGACCTATTTCACAATAAAATTATGAAACCAACAATGAAACGAGTGTGATATGCTCTACTTAATTCCATTTAAAAAAGATTTTTGTAGGATCCAAAACCGACATTGGGCATATAGAGCATCTGGATATCGATACTGCATTGCGGAATAAGATATTGAATCACAGCGATATTCTCATTGACTTTATGATGCGGTCTTTCACTTCACGGTTCTCCGGTAAGTTTAAATTCATGATCATTATTTGAAGCAGTTTCATATTTTTCAAATATGTATAGGCGATAAATTCCGCGTCTTTTCCATTTATTTTGCAGGTTCCCTTCACCAGCCTTCCTTCCATTGAGTTTTTATCAATGGTCGATACATTATGTGTAAAATCTGTAATCCCTTTTTGTACCTGCATACTCTGAACCGAACCGTTAACGGCACCATCGATATTAGGAGTTATTCCAACCTGATATTCAGCACGGGAAATATAAAACGTGATAGGCATCGACTCAAATTGATAGTTCTCCATTTCTTTAACATATCTCTTTACATTTTGCGGTATCTGGAGATCCATCAAAGAGAGTTCAAACGGCGCCTCATACGCCACTCCGAGACAATATGACTTAGTCCAATCCGTTTCCTCGTAATTCGCCGTATCCGACTGTCCAAACAGCGCATCATAGGCAAACTTTCCGCCGATAAAACCGATTATGAGAAAGAGAACCGTAAAGATATGTTTTGTTGTCATCGTATCTATCCATTGCTATGATTTTTTAAATACGAAACTTCATAATTTAGACGCAAACCACACGGACACAATTATTTGCCAAGTGCCGTTAAGAATAAGGCTGCGACGATAAAATAAGTTATCACTGCCAGAATAGAAACACCTGCAGTTGCCAGATATTTTGCTGCAGTACTCAATGACGAACGGAATATTTGAGTGTTGACAGAAAAACTTAAACCGCCAATCGCCCCGCCTATCAGTCCTCCAATAAATATGAGTAGAACGGAGATGCCGCTCCAAACTAATTCATACCATTCCAACGGCGCAACCACCTGGATGATTCTTCCTTCGACAATGATTTGCGGCATATCAAGTCCCAATAACTGCGGCTTCCAGGAAGCGATGATTTCTTTTCCGTCGTTTCGGCGAATAACCATTTGATTCCTTTTTGGTCCACGTGGAGCCGGTTGTCCATTGATCAGTAATTTAGGACCTGCAAACATGGAGGGAGATTTGACTTCTATGGTTTGACCGTCACATCCGTCAATCTGAACGGGATAATTCATCGCAAGAGTCTCCTTTTCCGTTGATGGTGAAAGAGAGAAATTGCTTCCTTTGTTAAGGACAAGCTTTCTGACCGGTTCTTGATATAACGAGACGAAGCCTAGTAAATGTAAAAATCACTGCGTATTTCTATTTCTACGTTCAACAGATAGTCCAATTAAATCTTTATTTTTGCCATTGCAGCCAATTGATTACTGATGATATTGTTTGATAATCATATATGGCTTCATCGGACATGCGGCGCATTATGCTGGAACGAATCTGGCGAAGAATGGGAATATCAGATTGGGATACTGAGAGCATAATAGTTTTAGACATATAGCTTACATCAGAGCCGCAAGTGAAAATCAAATTATTTAAAAAAATTGTTTTCATTACGCTGTTGTCAATACGAACAGCATCAACCAACATCGCCGGATCAAGCGGTTCAGGAGGAACAGCTTCAGCAAGCAACCTGGATTCAAGAGTATCGGATAATCCCCTTGAAACAGCCTCTTGCTTGAGTGTCTTCAGTGCAGCAACTGATTGAGGAAGCATCATCATTGCGATGAGCTGAGTAATGCTATCTCGCACAGCCGAATTATTTTCATATGATATTTTACGCGTCAAAATTGGGATAACATCGGGTTCTCCAAAGAGAACTAGTAATAAAGAGGCGTTGGAAGAAATCACGGCATTACTATCGTTAGACCACTTCTTCAGTTCCGGAAGATAAAACGATTCAGCGACGCCAAATGCTTGCATAAGCATGTTCATCCAATTAAAGCTCAGAGAGTGTTGTGGCAAAAAGATGCTCCCTTCAGATTGTTTGAGCATTTGAAGGAGAAATGGACGAGCAACGCCGGGATTGTTTTGTGCAATAGAATACGTCAATCGAAACAGTTGATTAGGATAATGAAGAAAATTATCGTTCGCGACTTCTTCGGCGGCTCTCTTCACCAATACTGTATCGTCGAGCCCAACTAAGAATTGAGCAAGGGTGAGTCGGTAATACGTGTTTTCCTTTTCAGACTTCAGAAGATCAAAAATATACTCTTTCTGATGTGGAAGTGCAGCGTTGATAATTTCATCTGCTCGCTGTAGCTGATTTTTGTACTGTTGCGTGGATTCATAATCGCTTATGTGCTTATAGACATCTGCGGCTCGAATGATCGAATCCCGGGTAATTTTTGAGACTGCAGACGGAAGAAATTCTTTTTGGCTATTCCGTGCTCGTTGAAGCCAATCCTTCGGTTCAGTCATGAGCACTTGAAAGTCCGCGTCGCCGTAAAGGCTTACGAATTCCCGATGGGTCAGAATACGGTTACGTGAGTCTCCATACTTAAATTTCAGGTAACGCGTTAATGCAGCAATGGTACTGTCATGCAATTCGCGGGAGGCGAATAATCGAGCATAGCTTAAATCGAGGGAAGGGGAGGTTCCTTTGTTCGAAAGAACTTCTTTTGCAATCTTATGATTTCTACTTTCCAGCGATAAATCAAATAATGCTTCATCTAAACCATATCGACGGCGATCAGAACCATATATCTTGTAAAGGATCCTCGTTCCCCGATCCAATTGACCCGCATGTCTATAAAGCATTGCCAAATAATCTGACGTATTAAACAAGTCGAATTTATAGTTATATGGAATGTCCTTTTGAACAAATGTTGACTCCATGACATCGATTGCTTCAATGTATTTATGTTCTTTGAGAAGTGCCTGGCTCTGCTTCAACAATGAATCGACTGGTTGGGCGAGTGTTGAAATACATGCAACCATTGAAGTAAGCAGTGCACAGAGAAAGATAACCACCTTGGTACTTTTCATCATGAATAAGTTACCTCAATTATGATGGATTGTGCTGCGCCCCAATAAGCCGGCTCCCGATATTTCGAGGCAGAGCCATGCAAGAGTAATGTGTGAAGCACGGTTCTATTTCTTTTCTTCATGCTGAAAAAGGAATTATGAAGACTAAAACCTGTGAGCGCAATGTATTTTGCATTGCGCTCATCCGGTCAACTCATTACAGAGTAAACGATGTACGTCGATACGATATGGATTTTTACGATGCTATGGTACGTACCGTACTGCAACCCCCTGTGCACCGCCGCCGCCGCTGACAGAAGTATTTAATTTAAAACCAATGATTGCGTTGGCGCCGTATTTTGCAGCCTGTTTTCTTAAATTGCTTTTTAATTCATCTCCGGCCCGGGCTGCATCACTCGAATAGGTTGAAACATATCCGATCACTTCATAATTGCTGGAGGGATTCGTGACGGAATATATCTGAATGCTTTTGGCATCGGTTGGTGCGAACGCCTTGTCCGTCTTCATATACACCGCGTTGCCCGTACAGCCGGTCAGGATAAATATGAACATTAAAAGAGCCAGAATAGAAATAATGTTTTTCATTGTGGAATTCCTCATTGAAATAAATTGAGATATAAATTGAGATTAATTGACATATTTCACGGCTGTACCGGATACAAAATATGAATGGACCGGAATGGGAATAAAGATAATGAGCAGAGTCTGGGTTTGAATTTTCACTTCCAAGTTTATGATGGCATCAGCTCCCATCGTTGCCGCTTTTTCCTGCATAAATTTAACCCCTTGCTTTTCCGAGTCGCCGGAGACCACAAGTACTCCCAGTTCTTTTGCCGGCGGGGTTGTTTCACCCTGGAAGAATAACTGTATTTTTTCGGCTGATGTCGCCGGATATGAACGTTCCTCGTTTGTTAATGTCATATGGAAGGGCGTACATCCTCCAATGCATAATCCCAGGACGAACAAAAATAAATATTTTGAAGCGGTCATAAGAGTCTCCTTGATTTTTGTTTATTGATGTTTACTCCAATCCTCTCTCGTACGATCAAAGAAATGGAGTTTGATGAACTGCCGATATTAAAATGATCAGGACCATTGGTTCAGAGCAATCGAAAACTTAAACCAATGTATGGAGCCGTCAATAATCAGTAATATTAAATGATGTTCCGATATTTAAGAACATCCCGCCCCACCTTAAACTATTTTCAGCCGCCTGATAATACCCTTGATAAGAATACTTTATGGGAACACGGGAATAGCCGAGTTCAACCACAAAACATCTTGATCCGATGGGGAATTCATATCCGAGTCCGCACTCAAGTTCTATTCCATTACCCGTGAACTCACCGTCGAGAAAATCGGACGATACCGACGCGATGATCCCTATGGATGCGAGCGCATAGAGCGCGCCAATATTCTTAAAATAGTAACGTCCGGTGAGTCCCGGTATTAAGACAGATGTGAACTTGGAGTTCTCGTACGAATTATATGAATAGCCTGAAGACTCATATTTCATTCTGCTCACCAGCCAGTGAAGTCTTGGAGCTAAATAAATATTGTCTTGAGCTCTCAATCCAACGCCGAAATCAATGGCCAGCCAATGTAAATAACCGGTCGCCCCCATGGATTCCAATGCAGTGGCATAGTCCCCGCTCCCCATGAATCCGATAAGACAGTGGATATTGACGTCGTTTTTCGTCGTTACATAAATAGAATCAATTCTTTGAGCAAACACATATGAGCTGTGTGAAAATAAAGCAAACAACAAAATATTTCTTGCCGATTTATAACAAGCTGGTAATCTTAGAGGCGACATGATAAATCCCTTATATATACGTTCAAACTCGAATTTGTATTATTCCATAACAATATAATAGGTTCAATTCAAAATACACAGGAATTGATGTCCATACAGAAAATCAAACAAGCCGGAGCATTGATCATGTTTAATTCTTCGAGAGACTGCCTCATGGCGGCAAGTCTATCGTGTCTCTCTCTGGTGCATGCTGAAAAAAATTTATCTTTTTTCAAGTGCCAATTTAAAACCCAGTCCGATAAATATCATTCCGCTTAATTTGTGCGCTATGGTGCTCACTCTATTGTTTTCTCTCAAGAGTATTGACAAAAACGAGGATGCATATGCCAGGAACAGACACCAGATCGTTCCCGTCGTCAAGAATGTCAGGCCTAATAAGAGAAAAGGAAGAGGCGTATTATTGACGTGCGGATTAATAAACTGCGGCAGAAATGAAAGAAAAAAAAGTGCGACTTTTGGATTAAAGAGATTCGTCAGGAATCCCTGTTTATAGATTTGCTTATAATCGATGAACCGTTCGAAATTGGCCTGATGAATAAATGGATTGCTTTTTGAAATGATCGTTTTCAATCCGATATACACAAGATAAATAACACCCGTATATTTTATAACGTCGAACAGGAATATCGACTTACTTAATATGACAGACAATCCAAGGGAAGCCATAATGGTGTGTGCCAACCCGCCTGTTGAAATACCCAGGGCTGAAACAACTCCGGCTTTTCTCCCCTGTGAAATACTCCGTGTTAAAATATAAATGGTATCATTTCCCGGAGTAAGGTTTAAGATTATTCCGGAGAGAATGAACACCCAATAGTTTTCAATCCCGAACATGTTGTTCCTGTTTATTTTTTACCTGCGCTTATTGGAGGCTTCACGGGGTTTTTTGATACACGTTCTACCCTGTAGAATCAGCCCTGGAAGGGCTCTCTGTACATTTCTTGAATTTCTAACGTGGGTAAAGTTGAATCCCGAACTCCCGACGGGTACAACTTGGTGAAACTGAGATATTGTAAGGAGGGTTTGGTAGAGATGCAAGTGAGCAGTTGAGTCTTTGAGCCATTGAGCCATTGAGCCTTTGAGCAGTTGAGCCAATGAGCCATTGAGCAGTTGAGTAGATGAGATGATAAGAGTTCGTGGTTATTTAGTGCGTTGTTCGTAGTTCAAGACGTTGAGATGTGGAGAAGTTGAGATTATGAGCCTTTGAGCAGTTAAGCCTTTGAGCCTTTGAGCCATGGAGCCGAGAAGCGTTTGAGCCTTGAGCCAAAGAATAAACTATTATAAATACCAACAAAAAAATCTCAAATAAAATACTCATCTACTCAATGGCTCATCTGCTCATCTACTCATTGGCTCATCTGCTCATTGGCTCATCTGCTAATCTACTCATCTGCTCGTCAACTCATTGGCTCATCTGCTCATCGGCTTAACTGCTCATCTGCTTTTATCCGGATACGGCGGAGGAGGCGCGAGTTTCGCCGGCTTTGTCTTCATTTCATCCTGCACCTGCTGAATTGCCCGATTGAGCTGTTCGTCCTCGCCGGCAAATTCCTTCGCCGGATCGTTATCGACGACAATGTCGGGATCGACGCCATGGCCTTCCATAATCCACTCTTTCCCCTCCACATCGTACCGGGAGAACTCCGGTTTATTGAGGAACCCTCCATCGAGCAGCGGCAGTGTTCCGCGAATTCCCACTACACCGCCCCACGACCGTTTCCCGACAATCTTTCCCAGCTTCGCCTGCCGGAACCGGTATGCGACAATATCGCCGTCGGATGCTGAAAATTCATCAATCATCAAAACTTTCGGACCGAGCACCGTTCCGTCCGGATCGATATCCGGAGATCCGTTGCGTGCAATATCGATCATGGCGATATCGCGCCGCAGCCGCTCGATGATCTGCGGCGAAACATTCCCTCCGCCGTTTCCGCGGCAGTCGATGATGAGGCCTTCTTTGCGAATCTGCGGATAATAGTACTTCACGAATTCATTCAGCCCCGGTCCCCCCATATCCGGCACATGCACGTACCCGATTTTCCCGTTCGTTGCCCTGGAA
>RPQN01000209.1 GCA_003819715.1 Ignavibacteriota bacterium
CGAAGAACGACCAATGGCTTTGAGATAGCGTTATCGGTTCTTTTTACTTCGGGTATCCAGCATATCGCCGAAACCTCGGCCGGCATGGCAGCCCAGAAAGATTTTGTGAGGGAATATATGAGCTCGTTACCCGAAACTTGGGATGATGTAAAATTTATTGACGGTTACCCGGGAAAATTTGTGGTCATAGCAAGACAAAAAGGGAAGAGATGGTATATTGCAGGTATCAATGGCGAAAATTCTGAACGCAATATAACTCTGAATGCTCCCTTCGTAAGTGGTAAATCCAGAGGCATTCTCATCACCGATGAGGTCGACACAAAAGATTTTATAAAAACTGATGTTGATTTTTCGACGTCAATCAAAGTGACCATGCATCCTTATGGCGGCTTTGTCATGAAAACTATTTTACCGGAAGATAAACCGGATGTAAAGAAATAGATTACTTCAATGAACAAATAATAGAGGCGTTATTATGAAAAAAGAATTAACAGCTGTTTTATTCCTTGTGTTCTCAATCAATTTGTTAGGTCAGAACATGCCCTTCCAAAATCCGAATTTAAGTTCGGAAGAGAGAGCAAAGGATTTAATTTCGCGTTTAACGTTAACTGAAAAAGCAGCGCTGATGTGTGATGAATCGGACGCCGTTCCACGTCTGGGTATAAAAAAATTCAATTGGTGGAGCGAAGCCTTGCATGGCCTTGCGAACAATGGGAACGTGACTGTTTTTCCCGAACCGATCGGTATGGCGGCATCTTTCGATGACCAATTGCTCTATCGTATTTTTAACGCGACTTCGGATGAAACCCGTGCCAAGGTTAATGAAGCGAAAGCAAAAGGCCTGGAAAACCGGCGCTTTTTGAGTCTTTCAGTCTGGACTCCCAACATAAATATTTTCCGCGATCCCCGCTGGGGACGCGGTCAGGAAACCTACGGCGAAGACCCATACTTAACATCGCGCATGGGAATTTCTGTAGTAAAAGGTTTGCAAGGACCTCCCGACTCAAAATATAAAAAGCTCCTGGCCTGCGCCAAACACTTTGCCGTTCACTCGGGCCCGGAATGGAGCCGGCACACCATCAATCTTAACAATGTCGACCCGCGCGATTTATGGGAAACCTATCTTCCTGCATTCAAATCGTTGGTTCAGGAGGCAAATGTCCGCGAGGTCATGTGCGCCTATCAGAGATTAGACGACGAACCTTGCTGCGGCAACGGACGCTTGCTTCAGAATATTCTGCGCGATGATTGGGGTTTTAAATACATGGTTGTTTCCGACTGCGGCGCAATATCCGATTTTTATACAAGCCATAAGGTCTCTTCCGATGCGACCCATGCTGCAGCCAAAGGAGTTTTAGCAGGAACCGATGTTGAATGCGGGTTTGGTTATGCTTTTAAAAAATTACCTCAAGCCGTAGATAAAGGATTAGTGACCGAAGCAGAGATAAACATGCATTTGATGCGTGTGTTGACCGGCCGTTTCGATCTGGGAGAAATGGACGACGATGCCTTGGTCTCCTGGTCAAAAATTCCCATGTCGGTGGTCAATTCCGATGAACATAAGAAATTAGCGCTGGAAATGGCGCGGGAATCAATGACCCTCCTGCAAAATAAAAACAATATCCTGCCGTTGTCCAAGTCCGGTAATAAAATAGCAGTCATTGGGCCAAATGCTGATGACAAACCGCTCATGTGGGGTAATTATAACGGAACACCTTTTAACACTATTACTATTCTGGATGGTATAAAAACCAAACTCCCTGCCAACAAAATAGTATTTGACAAAGGGTGTGACTTAGCGGAGAATGTGGTTACTGAAACCGCATTGCGTGAATGTTCCATCGACGGTAAAACAGGTATTAAAGCCGCCTATTGGAACAACCGTGAACTGAAAGGTGAAATTGCAGCCACTGAACAAATCGTGAATCCGATCCAACGGACGACATTCGGACAACACGAATTTGCTCAGGGTGTTCATCTGGAGAATTTCTCCGGCAAATATGAAACGGTTTATAAACCTTCACAATCGGGTGAAATTGTATTTAAAATCGAAGCGTGTGGAGCGTGCCAGCTTATAGTAAATGGCGATACACTCTCTAGAATATTTATGTGGAGACCGCTTCCCAAGCGTATTCCCTATAAGGTTGAAAAGGGAAAGGAATATAAAATTGAAGTCCGTTTCAAACAGATTGAAAACTGGACAGCCAGCCTGAGCATAAATTTTGGCAGGGAAGTGCCGGTGAAGTATGACGCGTTAATCGAAAAATTGAAAGGTATTGATGTGGTTGTTTTCGCAGGCGGTATTTCAGCCCAATTGGAAGGCGAACAAATGCCGATCGAGCTGCCCGGTTTCAAGGAAGGCGACCGTACAGACATTGAATTGCCAAAAGTGCAGCGAAATTGCTTAAAAGCATTGAAGCAAGCCGGAAAGAAGATTGTATTTGTGAATTGCTCCGGCTCGGCTATAGGGTTGGTGCCTGAAACCGAAAGCTGCGATGCTATTCTTCAGGCCTGGTACGGCGGCGAATCAGGCGGTCAAGCTGTTGCCGACGTTCTCTTTGGCGATTATAACCCTGCGGGTAAACTGCCAATCACGTTCTACAAGAATATTCAACAGTTGCCTGACTTTGAAGATTATACGATGAAAGGCCGTACGTACCGTTATATGACCGATGCCCTCTACCCGTTTGGTTTTGGATTAAGTTATACGACCTTCTTTATTGGCGGCGCAGCATTAAACAACACAACGATAAAAGCGAACGAATCTGTCGAGCTGAGCATACCCGTAACCAATACCGGCAAACGTGATGGAACGGAAATCGTTCAGGTGTACGTGCGCAAAGTAAACGACGCCGACGGCCCGTATAAAACCTTAAAGGGTTTTCAGCGGATTGATATTGCAGCCGGCAAATCCGCACAGGCAGCCATCAGCCTGCCCTGGACCGCATTTGAGTTCTTCGACAGGGCGAGCGGTAAAATGGCTGTTACAGCTGGTGCGTATGAATTATTATACGGTTCAAGTTCAGATACGAAGGATTTAAAAACTATTAATATAACGATACAATAGAGAGCACAAGTAATAATGAAAATATTATTTATAGATGGTCACATTGGAGATATTCTATGAGAACAGTGCTTGGCGTTTTCATCTTAAGTATTCTTATAGGCAATACTCATTCGTTCTGTCAGTCAGTTCAGAGGGAACCGGATGGAATAATAGTGACGCCTCCAGGAGAAGTGAATGGAATTAAAAAATTGAGAATAAAAGTCTGGGATGATAATATCATTCAGGTTATTTCGTCACCAACAGAGCATTATTCCCAACGAGAAAGTTTAATAATTACCGGGGTGGAGAATCCATCGACGACGTGGAATATCTCTGAATCCGAAAGTCGTTTAATAGTATCGACAAACTCCGTTACGGTAAACGTAGATAAGAATAACTTGAGAGTAGTATTTTATGATAACCTTGGCAAACAGATTTTATCCGAAAACACCAAAGAAGCTTGTGCCGCAAAAGATTATTCAGCCGATTGTTTCCAAATCAAACAAACGTTTCTGTACTCAAAAGGCGAAACGATTTACGGCTTAGGGAGTTTTCAGGATGCGGATGTTGCGCTCAACGGCAAGAAAAAAATATTATATCAAAAAAACCGGGAAGATGTTGTTCCTGTTATTATCTCGACCAATCACTACGGCCTGCTCTGGGATAATTACTCGTACAGCGAATTTAACGACACACGGGGAAGTTATTATTTATGGTCCGAGGTGGCCGATGAAATAAATTACTATTTCATGTATGGTGAAAAAATTGACAGCATCGTGTCGTCGTACCGCCGGCTGACCGGCAAAGCACCCATGTATTCTAAAAATTATTTTGGATACATCCAATCGAAGCAGAAATACAATACGCAGGAAGAAATGGTCTCTGTGGTAAAAGGGTTTCGCGACAGGAAGTTCCCCCTGGATATCATCGTTCAAGACTGGCAATATTGGCCGCAAGGGCAATGGGGTCAAAAATCCTTCGACCGTAAAAATTATCCCGATCCTTCCCGGATGGTGAAGGATATTCATGACATGAATGCAAAAGTAATTATTTCTCTCTGGCCGAATATGACAAAAGGAACACCGGATCAAATTGAACTTGCCAAAATCCATGGCCTGCTTCATGACGACGAGCATTTGAATGTCCTACTGCCTGCGGCGCGGCAACTGTATTGGCAACAGGTGAACGATAGTCTTTTCTCAACCGGCATAGACGGCTGGTGGGCTGATTGTTCTGAAGGATATGATTCCGATTGGGACTCACCTTTTTTTAAATTATCGGATTCCCGGTTGATCGAAACGAACATCGGAACGCAAAAGAAAATGTGGGGCAGCGGCCGATATATCAATGCGTATGCTTTAATGCATACAAAAGGATTATATGAAGGTCAGCGTTCGACTCCATCAAGGAAACGGGCCTATATACTTACCCGTTCATCGTTTGCCGGGATGCAGAGGTATGGCGCAAGTTATTGGACTGGTGATGTCTCTGCAAATTGGGAGGAATTTCGGATGCAAATTCCTGCCGGACTCAACTTCTGTATGACGGGGGTTCCCTACTGGACAACCGATATCGCCGGGTACTTTATCCAGCATCAACCGGGCTGGTGGTTTGCCAACGGAGTATTTGAAAAGGGTCAGGAAGACGAAGGCTTCAAGGAGCTTTATACACGCTGGTTTCAGTTCGCTGCATTTTGTCCGCTGTTTCGTGCTCATGGCGCTGATTTCCCGCGTGAGCCCTGGGCATTCGGAACACCGGAGTCGAGCACGTATAAAACGCTGCTTAAATTTACAAATCTGCGATATCGTTTAATGCCATACATCTATTCTTTGGCATGGAAAGTCACCAGCGAGAATTATACCATCATGCGTGCGTTGCCGTTCGATTTTCTGAGCGATACTCTCACGTTCAATATCAGCGATCAATTCCTGTTTGGCCCATCGTTCTTGGTGTGCCCGGTCATTCAACCATTGTACTACCATCGCGGCAATGTCCCAATCAATTCAAAAGAGGTCACGCGTGAAGTGTATTTACCAGAAGGAACACCGTGGTTCGATTTCTGGTCGGGGAAGAAGTATGAAGGCGGTTTGAAAGTAAAAGCGGATGCTTCTTATGAAACCATGCCGTTGTTTGTCAGGGCAGGTTCAATCATTCCGTTGGGACCCTTTATTCAATATTCCACAGAACAGGAAGATCCGATTGAAGTGAGGATCTACCCCGGAGCCGATGGGGAGTTTACGCTGTACGAGGATGAAAATGATAATTTCAATTACGAGAAAGGAATTTATTCTCTTATAAAGTTTAACTGGGATAATGTCCAAAAAAAGCTAACCATCGATTCGAGAAAAGGTGTTTATCCTGGTATGCTCAAGGAGCATACATTCAATATTCTGTTGGTGAGCGAAAACAATGGAGCCGGAGTTGGAGCTTCTTCAAGAATTGATAAGAGGATCAACTATTCCGGTTCCAAAACCGTTGTAAAATTTTAATGGAAATAAAATATTTGATAATTCTGCCCAGGCCAGCACGAATAAGTCGCATACTACGATAGTTTATTAAAGGCGAATGAAATTGCGTTCCCTTGTCAATCTTCATTCTTCAATCTTTCTGCAACCTTCACAAGGTTCACTGAGCGCACTTCAATCTTCATTCTACATTCTTAAATCTTCACTCTTAAGTGTTCCTTTAAACACAAAAAGCTGACCCATTACTGAGTCAGCTTTTTAAATCTACAATCTTCATTCATCTTTCAATCTTGCATCTTTCAATCTTACATCTTTCGATCTTAAATCTTCATTCTTAAGTGCCCCCAACGAGATTCGAACTCGTGTTCCAGGCTTGAAAAGCCCGTGTCCTAGGCCTCTAGACGATAGGGGCGGAAGATTGAAGATTTGTAGATTTTAGATTGAAGATTAAAAGAACTTGATAAAATAATTATCTCATTTTTAAAGATTGAAGATTTATTAATTTGTTCTTGCAGTTTTTAATGCGGCTGTAAAAATCGCTGTCAATTCATCGCATTCTTCGGTCAAAATATTTAAATCGTCGCGACCGCTAGTTTCCTGGAGTATTTCTAACCAATACAACGTCTCGTCTGACTCTTCCCGGGCGATCTGCAATTTTGCAATAAATTCAGCTTTCGATCTTGCCCCGCACGCTGCCCGATAATTCGCTCCGATAGATGATGATGATCTTACAATCTGTTTTGAAAGAACGAGTGTTGATGTTGATTGTTTTAATCCATCAACGAATTTTATTACTTGAACTGCGAATTTTTTCGTCCGCACTTTCAATTCTTCTGAATTCACTCTTCCTCCCATAAAAGAGACAAATTCTAAATCTTCATTCCCCGATCTTCAATCTTACATCATAATCTTTGCTTTTCAATCTACAATCTTCAATCTTACATCTTCAATCTTATGTGGGTGACCAGTGGGATTTGAACCCACGACCTCCAGGGCCACAACCTGGCGTTCTAACCAACTGAACTATGGCCACCGTATCATAGACAACAAAGCCCGTTATTTGCATAACAGGCTTACCTGACGCACCAACAAGATACCGAAATGTGTCCGAAAAGGCAAGATTATTTTCCCTCCCTTCTTTATCAATTAATGGAAGCAAATGTTGGATTTAAGAACATCATCCTGTACATTAATACAACATGAAGTACATTTGTTGGAAAATTATTTCAGTTTTTCATACAACATGTACGGCATAGAGGTTGATTAAAATTAGAAGCTTCTCTCGTTTGAACACCATCCCGGTTTATTTCACGAGAAGAACAACAGAGACCAGTCCATTGCTTTTTAAAGGAGTATTTGTGTACCGCATCGTTGAAAAGAAGAACCTGGCACAAACGGTGACAAAATACGTCATTGAAGCGCCGTACGTGGCCCGAAAAAGGGAAGCCGGCAACTTTGTAATCATCCGGGTGGATGAGACCGGTGAGCGAATCCCGCTCACGCTGGTCGACAGCGACCCGAAAGCCGGGACGATTACACTGATTGTACAGGCACTGGGTAAAACCACAAAAGCCCTGGCGTTAAAGAGTGAGGGCGATTTTATTCAGGATGTGATGGGACCGCTGGGAAATCCCACTCCGATTGAGACCGGGAAAACAATCGCCTGTGTGGGCGGCGGCGTCGGGACAGCGGAATTGTATCCCATTACCAAGGCACTCAAAGAGGCCGGCAATACGATTTATACTATCGTCGGGGCCCGGTCCAAGGATCTGGTGATCCTGGAAAAAGAAATGGCGGGCGTCTCGGATAAATTGTATATCA
>RPQN01000210.1 GCA_003819715.1 Ignavibacteriota bacterium
ACATTTTGAATATTCGCGGAATAAAGATCGCGGAAATTTAAGAAGAGGGCGCTGCCGGAAAATGTGAGAGTTTTAAGAAAATGACGGCGGTTCTTCATTTGATTCCTCTTGTATTGCACCTAACAGCCCGGCGCTCCGCCTCATGCTCCCGCCGCAAAGCGGCGCGCGCATAAAATGCGAAGGCACGGCGGTCAAGCCGAGCTTGCCTGTCGTCTTGTTGGGCGGGTTTGCCCGCCATGCTTCACCTTTTACCGGAAGCGCCTGGTGAAGGCGTATGACCACTAAAACCCATTAAATAACGAACTTGGTTTGCATTCTCTAAACTCGTTAATTCTGCCAGGAGGTTAAATGCAACCTCAACCGCTGTCGCCGGCGAAGTTGACGTAATGATATTATTTGTACGTACTATTGGTTCATCAATTACCTGCACACCAAATTCGGCTAATTGCTGTCTCCGTTTTCCTTCCATAAGATGGTAGGTCGTTCCCCGTTGCCCGACGAGAAGACCTGTTTTCGCCAGGGGCAGCGCACCGACACAAATAGATGCGATTGGTTTCTTCAATTCACCGAAATTCTTAATAAACCCTGTCACTTGTTCTGAATATGCGTCTTTGTAAAATCCAAAAGCCTCGAAGCCGCCAGGAATTGCCAATGCGTCAAATTGTTTAACATCTATTTCCTGCAGGAGAGCATCGGGTATAATTTTCAAACCGAAGGAACAATGGACTTCCGCATGCAATCCAGCCGTGGTTACTTTCACGGGCTCCAATCCGGAAGCACCTGACCAGCCAAGAACATCGTAAAATGCTGCTGCTTCCAGAACCTCTACACCTTCACAAAGTAATAATAATACCTTTTTCATTTTCGCCTTTCGATAGCGATGCAAAGAATATCGTAATGCGCCCAAACGGACTGGCTCCCGATAAATAGAGGCGGAGCCCTGCCACGGTGATACGCAGGCGGAGCCCTACAAATGTGACACGCTTAGCGTGTCCCTATACTTATTGTTCACTGAATAATTTATTAACAAGAACCAAAAACCATCATATGCAATGTTTAACGCACCCAGCTGATCCGCCATGCTTTCGCGTTTTTTGCGTCCGCCGTTTTTCCGGCGGAACCTTTAGGCGGGCCTGCCCCGCGTTTTTGCGGGGAACGCCGGGTAAGGCGGCGAATATTTTATTATTTGTATGTCCATCCACAAGAAGGACAATGATCGAGTCCTTCGGGTATTACCTTTCCACAGGACATACATTCACTTCTCCCAGAAAGTTTATATGGATCCATTTCAGGAACGACATTTTCCTTGGACGCTTCCGATGGAAGCGAGGAAACAGGAATTTCTGACGGGAGTGTAGAGGCAAACCAATGAAAATAACCACACCTGCTGCAAATAAATACATCGACAGAGGTACTCATCCAGTCAAGTCCTATAAAATTCAGTCCATCCTTACCTGGATTGTACTTGCTTGAATAAAACTGATCACATTCACACTGATTGCATACTAACTTTGCATCGTTTATAAATATTTCTTCGGGATTATTAGTCTTCATCATATGTAATACCGTTTTATTAAAAAAGATATGATTTGTAATTCTTGATCTTCACAATGACCACTTTATTGATTACCGCCGCCTAACAACCAGCGGCCCAATAATGCAATACGCATGCGGAGCCCTGTAAATGTGACACGCGCAGCGCGTCCCTATACTTACTGTTCACTGAATAATTTATTAACAAGAACCAAAAACCGCCACACGCAATGCGTAACGCACCCAGCTCATTTATATTTTGTATCACTATATATGAAGTTGAATCGCTAAATTAAGAAGTTGTATCGCACTTCGTGCGATTCATTCTCATGTCTCCGGCTGCGTGCTACATTTATGTAGACCAGCAGAGCTTGCCTGCCTGCCATGCTTCACTTTTTGACGGGTTTATCCGCCACCTTTTTTGCGGGGAGCGCCGGGTTAGGCGGCACACATTTTATTATACCACCGTCATGTGAATAACAATAAGCCAATTACCTTCTACTTTTTTGAGAACAAGAAGAGTTCTTCCTGAAACCTTTTGTCCATCATTATTCGCGTTATATTTACAGAGAACAGTTGCCAAATCGCAGGAGTGAGTTATCGATAGAATCTCTAGACCATCAAGATGTCCACCCATCTTCATTCCTTTCTGAAAATTAGCAATCAACCGATCTCGGCCACCAGCCACCAATCCGGGAACATGACCCGAGATATATTGAGCATTTTCAGAATAAAGAGGAATGAGTTGATCGGCATCGGTTCCATTGTAAGCTTCAATCCATCGTTCAGCAACTTGTCCATATTCGGAATAACTAGAGTCTCCATAAACTACCGCCGACTGTTCTTTTTGTTGGGCAATGGAAACAACTGTCATTATAAATGATATAACGATGACGAGTATCAATTTCATGGGAAGACCTATATTGATTGTTGTTCTTTTATGTGTGCCGCCTAACGGACCGGCTCCCGATAAATCGAGGCGGAGCCCTGCAACCGTGACACGTGAAGCGTGTTTCTCTATCTAATGTTTATTCTTATAAAGATATTATTAAACCTAAATCCACCACCAGCAATGCGCAACATACCAACCCGCCAAAGTTTGCTTTTCAACGTATGCGGGCGGACGCTCATTCGGTTAGTTTGTCTGCCTCGCGTTTAGATAAACATTCGCTATGATAAAGGCATCTCATATTCAATAATCCGGTACCCTAATTGAGATTCTCCAGAATATCTCTTCGTCTCTTGAAAACCACATGCAAGATACATCTTTTGAGCTGGGATAAAAAATGGATGCTCACTCGTTGAAACAATGACATTCCTGATTGATCGCATTTTAAGTCGACGTAATGTTTCCTGGATTTGACGCTTACCGAATCCTTGCCCACGAAATTTCGGGAGAATGCAGTTGTGACCAATGACTCCGAATGAAGGCCCGCGCCTCGGGTCGAACGAACTGAAACCAATGATGTCAGTGTCAAAGCGTGTAAGAAAAATGCATTGCCCAATTGTTGTCAGATGGTCAAAGACTTCCGCATCATATTTCACCCAACTATCCTTCTGATCATGCCAGAACTGCTGGCCTGTCGACAAGAGTTCCTCGTAGCTTTCCATCAGCATAGTTGCGATAGTTCCATTGTCCTTTTGAGTTATTGAATCGAATGTCAGCATTTGTCATTAAAATAGATCATATCGATACGCGGCCTAACGGATGGGTTCCCGATAAATCGAGGCGGAACCTTTTTGCGGGAGAGCCGGGTTAGGCAGCACGATGTTTGTTCTGTTTAAATTGAAGATAGAAATGAAACAACGAAGGGTCATTTTGAGCACCATTTGATGGCATTCTTGACCATAAACCAAGAGGTGCGTGAATTATCAGCCTCGGGATGAGCACCCGTCAGAAATACTTTCCCTAAGCCATATTGATATGACAGAATTATTTTCTTGTCACCGGTGACGGTCCTGCCCAGAACAGAAATGTTGATGCTATCATTAAAGAGAAACTTCGGTCCATGATCGTAATATGGTGCTATTGGATCAGAAAGTCCGATGGTACAAGGATGTTCTGGTTGGATTAGTCTTATGTGGCATTTGCTATCAATATACGACGGAGCAAAATCTTCAATAGGTCCATCAGCAATTGCTGGAACAATATTTAATCCATAAATACTGACGCTATCCCTCGGATGGTTTGCCCAGCCTCTCCAGACAATTTGAGTTGCAGCAAAATAAGAGCCGCCGCATATTCCAATATATCCACCTCCCTGGCGTACATACTCTGTTATATTTGCCATCCCCGAGGTTGCAAGATACGATTGATATTGCCACATATCTCCACCCGGCATAATCAGAAGGTTGTAATGGCTCAGAGCACCGTTCAAAATAGAATCTTTATTTATAACGCTATAATTGCATTGCATTTCATTCAACATGTCGACCGTGTTGGTTTGACATGACTCAAAGACACCGGAATCGAGATAGACACACACCTTGATGCTTGCCGATATGTTATCATCAAGTTTATAATTAAGCGATGTGAAATCGGGAGTTAGTACATCGTTCTTCTTACAGGTACCGAGAATAAGTATAATAATAGAAAGAAATATTATTTTAATTAGTTGATATCGCATGAAAATGTTCCAATTGATAGATAATGATCTAATTGTACAAAACACAATTCATATGAACAACAAATCGTGCCTCCTAACGGACGGGCTCCCGATAAATCGAGGCGGAACCTTTTTGCGGGGAGCGCCCGGTTAGGCAGCAACACATTAACTTGCTTGTTGCTTTTTTTGTTCAACCATCTTCGAAATACTATCAGCAATAGACTCAAATGCTCGTAAGAATCTCCAAGCAAAAATAAATACTAATGCAATGATTATAATATAACAGAGGCCGGCAAGACCGAAAAATATTCCAGAAAAACCAAAATGCTCCATGATTATATCCTTTCTATTTTAAATTAATCATTCCTGTTGATGCCTAACGGTTGGGCTCCCGATAAATCGAGGCGGAGCCCTGCAACTGTGACACGCGCAGCGCGTCCCTATACTTACTGTTCACTGAATAATTTATTAACAAAAACCCAAAGCCACTATCCGCAGTGATTAACGCACCCAGCTCATTTAAATATTGTATCACTATTTATGAAGTTGAATCGCTAAATTAAGAAGTTGTATCGCACTTCGTGCGATTCATTCTCAGGCCTCCGGCTGGCTGCGTGATACATTTATGTAGACCAGCAGAGCTTGTTTACCCGCCATGATTCACCTTTTAGCGGGAGCGCCGGGTTAGGGCGCAGACAATATTAACCTATCATTCAAGTAGCCATTTAATTGCGTCTTCTTTTCTTCTAAAGGTCATATAAGGAATCCTTGATTCCTTTAGATCTGTGTACGTATCGAATTCTCTTCCTAAACCAAAACCTAGGTCAGATGAAAATACAAGTGCTGTCTTGCCACCTTTTCTATAGGATGCATATTGGCTCGTTAGAGAAATAAATATTTCAACATCGTGAGACTTTATTTTATCCAATACTGCCCTCGAAAAATCCCACAGTACATAATTTGTCGGTCCGCTTTCAGAATAGGTTCTGATTTTATCGGATATTTCCTCTGCCAATACTTCGCCCACTATAGTATGGATTGTTAATTGGTGGTTAGTGTCAATATTTGTATCTATTGTTGCCATAATTACATTCGCGTCTGCGCCCTAACGGATGGGCTCCCGATATATCGGGATGCGGCGCTGATAATTATCGTACTGCACCCAACAGGCGGAGCCCTGAAACTGTAACACACGAAGTGTGGTTCTATTTCTATAGTTCATGCTATCAACCGAAATATATTTTCACAACCAACGAGAGACTGAAAAGTAAATTATATATACAAAAATCACCGCACGCAATGTTTAGCGTTCCAAGCTTATTTGTATTTTGTATCACGCTTCGCGTGATTCATTAATGTAGGCCAGCAGAGCTTGAGCGCCGGGTTATACCGCTTGCATTTATTATTTCTTTTCTTCGCTACGCATCCAGGGAGTGTAAGTCAATCCGAGGAGTATTCCCTCTGGGCTTAAGAATCGTGTAACAGTTTGTCCCCACGGTTCTTTGCGAGCTGAAACAAGTAGCTTATAACCTTTATCTTTCATTACTTCGGTTGCTGTCGCAATATCTTCGACTTCAAACTCAATACTCACTTGGGGTATGGGAATATCTTTCGGCCAACTCTTACTACCAAAGCAAGATTCAGCAGCTTGGGATAGAGGCCAAAGAGCGAAATATTTCACACCTGCTAATTCTTGTGTATGACAGTAATTGTTCTCTTCCTTTTTCAACGGCAAGCCAAGAGTTTCCAGATATAATTTTTGACTTAAGGTGTCGTCTTGAACGATCGGGCCGAATCCGGCTACGAATAGAATCTTCATTTCCTTTGGCATTTTTATTCCACCTATATTTTGTATCGTTTCCTTTCTCTCTTGCCCACAAACTATTGAGCAAAGTAAAAGACTGATTGTGAATAAGATTAGTGTAGATTTTATTAACATATGACTGTTTCCTTTTATTGCGCAAGCGGTATAACGGATGGGCGCTAAGCTGCGGCATGACCAAGCTTCAATATGCACACAACGAAATGAGTTCATGCTACCAACCATATTAATTTGTCCCAACCATCGAGAGACTAAGAAGTTAATTACATACACCAAAACCACCGCATGCAATGCGTAACGTACCCAAGCTCATTTATAGTTTGTATCACGCTTCGCGTGATTCATTTATGTAGACCAGCAGAGCTTGAGCGCCTGGTTAAACCGCTTGCGCATTTATTTTTTATTATTATACCACCCTTCCAATTAATAGATTGTCAATCAATGAATTGAAGCCATGATGATCGGAAATAATCTTATGAAAGCATAAATTATAATCAAGTCACAAACCGCACCAATGACTAAAGAGATTAAAATCACAGGTTTTCTTTTAACTCTGATCGGAATGAAATCAAGACATAAGCGAGTTCCATAAGCTGAGATTAAAGCAAGAATTCCTGGAGCATGTCCAATTTTTTGAAAACCTTTATACCCTCCGCCAAGATAAATGACACAAAAGAAAAACCAAGTATAAACTACAACGAAAACCAAACATAATACTCCATGAAGAACCAACAGAAAACGTGTAATTGGGTGATTGCTTGCCTTGAAAATCCACCCAGAACCAAGTAAAACACCAAGAATAAACTGCACATAGACTATATCGATTGGAATTGGAAATTTTGCAGGTTCCAATTTCGAAATGATGAAAAGCATGATAGAAGCCAAGAGCATTATTCCCCCGACCATACCATTAAATCGAAGACATTTTTTAGAATCAATTTGATCTTCAGAAATTAGTAGTAGAAATAGCTCTTTCCATTCCATCTAGGATTCCTCCTTTTGTGATTCCTGTAAAATAATTATTGATAGAAGTTTCGCCTAACGTTTATTTAAGCGCAAGCGGTATAACGGACTGGCTCCCGATATATCGGGATGCGGCGCTGAAAACTTTCAACATGTACCCAGCGAAGTGAGTTCACGCTGATAATTTTATTATTAAGAACGAAACCGTTGCGAGCCATGCGTAACGTACCCAGCTGGCAACCGTCAGAAGTTATGTTTAAAAAGTCTATTTATCAAAGTACCTTTCACAGTTCACTTATAGAAAAGGAGACTTTTTATGCATACCGCACAACAGATATCGTTTGCCAACATTCACTTCTTCAT
>RPQN01000211.1 GCA_003819715.1 Ignavibacteriota bacterium
AAAACGTTTGGGATCCTGCCGCCGGGTGGAACAAATATTTCTCTTTGTGATCAACAACTCCATAAAATTCATAGATCATGGATCGGTTCAGATTGATTGTCGTTTGAGAGATCAGAGGTTCGTCACCTGTATCAAGGACACCGGTATTGGAATCCGAGATAAAGAACGGGAAAAACTTTTTTAACCGTTCAGCCAGATTGATACCGGGACCACCCGGAGCCATGAAGGAACGGGACTGGGATTGTCCATCTCTAAAAAACGGATTGATAATTTAGGCGGTTCGATTTCGGTACAAAGTACATTCTGTGCCGGCAGCACATTTGCCGTCGAATTTCCAATGAGTAAAGGATAAACCCATGAAACGCAAAATTCTTATCATAGAAGACAACGAACAGAATATGTACCTGATGACGTTCCTTCTTGAAAGTTACGGCTTTGAAATAGTACAGGCGTACAACGGAAGGGATGGAATTCGACTGGCAAAAGAATTTGAACCCAAAGTTATTCTTCTGGATATCCAGTTGCCCGATCTAAACGGGTATCAGGTTGCAGAAGAGTTGAGAAAAGACCATGCACTTGCCGGAGTGCCTATTATTGCGGTGACGTCTTTTGCGATGGCGGGAGACAAAGCACGCGCCGTCGGAGCAGGAGGGACAGGATATATTAAAAAACCAATTAATCCGGATACGTTCATATTCCAGCTTCAGGAATATTTATCAGCAGTGTAAAGTACCGGAGGAAAATATCTCATGAAAATTCTACTCGTCGATGATAAATTGGAAAATATTGATATGTTAGAAAAGCTGCTGCAGGGGAACGGATATGAAACTGTCTCAGCTGAAAACGGTGTTGAAGCTCTCGCCGCTGCAAAGAACAACCCGCCCGATATGATCATTTCTGATATTCTTATGCCGGTGATGGACGGTTTTACGTTGTGCCGTGAATGGCGAAAAAACAGGACGCTCCGAAAGATTCCATTTGTTTTTTATACTGCGACCTATACAGAGCAACAAGATGAAGAATTTGCGTTGAGTCTGGGTGCAGACCGTTTTGTCATTAAACCGCAGGAGACCGGTGATTTTGTTCGCATCATCCGGGAGGTGTTCGATGCGTTTCAGTCCAAAGCGACGATGCCAGCACCGGTAAATAAACCGGAGGAGAAAGTCTTCCTCAAAGAGTATAACGAAACGCTGGTGAGAAAGCTGGAAGATAAAATGGCCGATCTCGAAGCGATTGAGAAAGAATTGAAGGAAAAAAATGCTGCGCTCGAAAAAGAGATCAAAGAACAGAGAAAGATCGAAGAGACGCTCCGGGAGACTCAGGAACAGCTCAGACTTCTTTTTCAATCGAGCATCGATGCAATCCTGTTAACAGCACCCGACGGCACAATATTTTCTGCGAATCCCTCGGCCTGTACGATATTGGGAAGGACAGAAGAGGAGATACGAACCGTTGGCCGGAATGGAATCATTGATACTTCCGATCCGCGTCTGGCACAGGCGCTGGCAGAACGCGCCCGGACAGGGAGTTACAGCGGGGAGGTAACAATGGTTCGAAAAGACGGGACAAAATTTCCAGCGGAGATTTCTTCTGCGCTTTTCAAGGACAGGGAAGGCCGGGACCGGACCAGTATGGTCTTCCGTGATATAACCGGGCGCAAACAGATTGAACAAAAATTACAATATAGCGAGAAACGGCTTGCTTCCATTTTCGATACCGCCGGCGATGTCATTTTTCTATTGGATGTGGAATCACAGGACGAATATCGATTTGCTTCCGTCAATCAGATGTTTCTCAAGGTCACCGGGCTTCCGCAAGAGAGTATTATCGGAAAGCGCGTTCGCGATGTTATTCCCGCTCAGTCACTGGACTTCGTGTTGAGTCATTATAGAAAAGCGATTGAGGAACGTGCAATTGTCCGCTGGGAGGAGACCACGGAGTATCCCAATGGGACGCTCACGGGTGAGGTCAGTATTGCGCCCGTTTTTGATGATGGGGGGAACTGCATTCACCTGGTCGGTGGAGTTCATGACATTACTCAGCGGAAACAAATCGAAATTGCGCTTCAGAGAAGTGAAAATCAGTTCCGGATGCTGTTTGATCAGATGACGAGCGGTTTTGCGGTGCATGAAATACTATTAGATAAAAAGAACCGTCCCATGGATTACCGGTTTCTGCAGGTGAACCTTGCATTCGAACGCTTGACAGGCCTCCATGCCAGGGATATCATTGGGAAGACTGTTCTGGAAGTGTTGCCTCAGACGGAGCGGTCGTTTATTGAACGGTACGGGGAAGTGGCATTGACCGGGAAGGATATCCAGTTTGAATCGTACAGCCAGGAACTGAACAAATATTACTTTATTCGCGCTTATGCACCAGAACGGGGAAAATTTGCAACGGTGTTTGAAGATGTCACAGAACGAAAGCGTGCGGAAGAAATTTTGCGGGAACGTGATATTCAATTTACAAAGCTTGCCGCGCAAGTACCAGGAATGATTTATCAATTTAAGCAAAATACGGATGGATCCTTCTGTGTACCGTTTACCAGCGATGGGATAAGGCATATTTTTGGCTGCTCACCAGAAGATGTCCGGAATGATTTTTCGCCGATCGCGAAAGCCGTTCTCCCGGAAGATTTGGAATTGCTGGTCAATTCCATCAAGACTTCCGCGAGGCAATTATCTCCTTGGCATTGTGAATACCGGGTGCAGCTCCCCGGCCAGCCGGTCAGATGGATGGACGGCCATTCCATGCCGGAAAAGCTGAATGACGGCAGTATCCTCTGGCACGGATTCAATACGGATATCACGGAACGCAAGCAAGTCGAAGAAAAAATCCAGGACAGCGAAGCACAGTTTAGAAGCCTGTTCGAGAATTCACCGGTCGGCAAGGCGATGACGAAGATTGACGGGTCGTTCATGGTGGTCAATAAATCGTTCTGCAGCATCGTCGGGTATTCAGCGGAGGAATTGCGCGCAAAAAAATTCATAGAGATCACCTATCCGAATGATATCGATCTCAATGACCGCGTCAGGAGTTCATTACTCGAGGGAAAATCTTCACAGGGACGATTCGAGAAGAGGTACATTCATAAAAACGGATCGATTGTCTGGACAGACCTTTCGACCTATCTCCAGACCGATAAAGTCGGCAACCCGTTGTACTTTATTACGACCATCACCGATATCACCGAACGCAAGCAGGCGGAAGAAGCGCTGGCGAAGGAACGGTATCACATGAATATGCTCCTGGACAATGTCCCGGACCATATTTATTTTAAAGATATGGAGAGCCGTTTTATTCGAATGAATAAATCCCAAGCGGAGAGATTTGGGTTGAAGGATCCTGCTGATGCAGTCGGGAAAACGGATTTCGACTTTTTTGCCGAAGGTCACGCGCGGCCTGCATTTAATGATGAACAACAGATTATGAAAACAGGCGAACCGCTGGTCGGCGTAGAAGAAAAGGAGATATGGCCGAATGGTGATGTGACATGGGTGACCACGACCAAGATGCCCCTGCGCGACAAAGATGGAGAGATTATCGGTACATTCGGGATTTCAAAGGATATCACCAGCCGCAAAAAAACGGAAGAAGAATTGCGCAGGAGTGAAGAACAATACCGCAGCATATTTGAAAATGTGCAGGATGTGTACTACGAAGTGAAGATCGACGGGACGATTCTCGAGATCAGCCCTTCGGTGGAAATTATTTCTCATGGTCAATATCGCCGCCTCGACCTTATCGGAAAATCCATGTACGATTTATATACGGAACGGGACATACGGGATCGGCTGCTTCACATGCTCAATGAACACGGCTCCGTCGCGGATTTTGAGATCACCTTATGGAATCGCGACGGATCCCCGGTGCTGTGTTCTGTTTCGGCAAAAATCTGCTACGATACCGAAGGCCGCCCCCAAAAGATTATCGGCAGCATGAGGGATATCACACAGCGCAAACGTGCGGAAGAGGCGCTTCGGGAAACGCGCGACTATCTTGAAAACCTGCTGACATTTACGAACGCGCCCATTATCGTTTGGGATCCCGGCTTCAAGATCACGCGCTTCAATCTGGCAATCGAGAAATTGACCGGATATACCGTGTACGAAGTTATCGGGAAACATATGGAAATGCTGCTCCCGGATGAAAGCAGGCAATCGTCACTTTCCCTTATTCAGTCGACTGCAGACGGTGATCATCTGATCACCGTCGAATTACCAATCCTCTGCAAGAACGGATCTGTTCGAACGGTGCAGTGGAGTTCTGCCAATATCTATTCGGCAGACGGCAGGACGCTTATCTCGACGATCGGACAGGGCCAGGATATTACCGAGCAGAAAAAACTTCAGCAGGAATTGCTTCAATCTCAAAAGATGCAGAGTATCGGCACACTTGCCGGGGGGATCGCGCACGACTTTAACAACATCCTCGGTATTATTTTGGGGTACACGTCCCTCATCGAACGCGGTACCTTGAGTCCCGATAAACTTCATGAAACGCTCGGGATCATCAACAATGCGGTCGGGCGCGGCGCGGCGCTGGTCGGGCAGATACTGACGTTTGCCCGGAAAACGGATGTGGTATTCAAAGCGATCAACGTTGCGGAATTAATCCATGAATTGCTCTCCATGCTCCGGCAGACATTTCCTAAAGTCGTTTCATTTATTGAAGTGATTGACCAGAATATTCAATTGATCAATGCGGACCGCACGCAACTTCATCAGGTATTGCTGAATCTTTGTGTCAATTCCCGTGATGCCATGCCCAATGGCGGGACGGTCACCATCAAGGCGGAGAAACTATCGAAAGAGAAAGTCCATGAGCGGTTCCCTGTTGCCGATCAGGATGCGTATATCTGTATCAGTGTGACGGATACAGGCGAGGGAATGAACGAAGCGACGCGGCGGCAAATATTTGATCCATTTTTTACGACCAAGGAACAGGGAAAAGGAACAGGCCTTGGACTAGCCGTGGTTTACGGGGTGGTCCAGTCGCACCGTGGTTTTATCGATGTGGAGAGCCAGGTGGGAATCGGCACGACGTTCCGGCTCTATTTCCCCGTTCTTCAGGCAAGCGAATTGTCCGACAAAGAATCCTTGCTGCCTGAGTCGTTTACAACAGGCGGCTCGGAGACGGTTTTGCTCATAGAGGATGAAACGGCACTCCTGGAGATCGTTCAGCTCCTGCTGGATTCCAATGGATACAAAGTGTACGCTGCCCATGACGGCAAAGAAGCCGTCGATGTGTTCGAACACCATGCACAGGAGATTGACCTCGTCCTTACCGATATGGGACTTCCGGAGATGACGGGGCTGGATGTCTATAAAAAACTTGCCGTGCTCAGACCGGATATCGCGGTTATTGTTGCCAGTGGATTTTTCGAACCGACAGTGAAATCCGAACTTGAAAAAATCGGGGCAAAGGGATTCATTCAAAAACCATATAGTCCGGATGAAGTGCTGCGAAAAGTTCGCGAAGTTCTGGATGCGAAGAAGAAATAGAGCAATCGGCGTCATACCTGGTTGCTGCATATCGCGAGCGAAACCTCTCAATATTTATTATCTTACGATATCGAACTTCAATACGGTTTCTCGCACGCCGCGGAAAACGCTGGTACTGAATATTCTATGGCAAATGAGCAACATTAAAGTGGAATTATCGTAAGAGAAACAGGATCTTGAAGAGCAGGACTCACCGAATGATTCATAAGAATATGAACGAACACCGACATCCTGCTGCCCCTGCTCACCGAAATGGGAGGAGAATAGGCCTCGTACTTATTCTGGCAGCCCTGTTGCCGGCAGCATTTTATACTGCGTATGAATTGAGTTCTCTCAGCTCTACAGAAGAGCTGATCCAATCGATCTATCGCAAGCAGCTGGATGTGATCCTCTTTTCCATTAATCAATATTCCCTGGATGCGGCTCAAAGCTGGTCGAGTGAAATCAATATGCTGGTCCTTACTTCCAGTCCGGCACAACTCGATGCGGCGACACGATCGTTTTTAAAAAAGACGCCCTCGGTGGGCGGAGTGTTCTATACGGACTCCAGCGGCCGTTCATTTCGATTCATAGAACTTCAGAAAAAAACGAATAACGGGTTGAAGACGGAAAAAACGCCGTTGTTCAATGAAAAAGATTCAACGACATTTGAAAAATTGCTGCGCTACTCTGCCGCCGGGTACCGGAAAATCGAACCAATCGTTATTGGAGACAGCGTCTCCGGACATTCTCTTCTGCTTGCATTTGTGACGATGTCAAAAAACCGAAGCCAGGTTATTGCCGGATTTCTGATCGATGCAAAAATGTTTGTCACGGGCGTACTCGAGTCGAAGCTCAACCAGGCGGCCGGTGATGAATTCGAACTTGCCGTGATTGACCGCCGCACTCGTCAGATTGTGCTCGCCACTTCTTCCGTCGAGATATCCAAATTACGCCAGGAGAAAGAACTCTGGTTATTGCCGGATTACGTTGTTGGGATCCGGTTGAAAGGGACCAGCATCGACGATGTTGTCCGGGCGCGATCGGATCGCAACCTGATCGTCATCGGCCTTCTGGATGTGCTGCTTCTCGGTGCGATCTGGATGGTCTATCGGACCATCAAGAAAGAAATGGAGCTGGTACGTCTCAAGGGTGATTTCGTTTCCAATGTCTCCCATGAACTTCGGACACCGCTCTCGCTTATCCGCATGTTCACCGAAACACTTTCGATGAAACGCGTACCGACAGAAGAAAAGAAACAGGAGTACTACACCACCATCCTGCAGGAAACAGAGAGACTGACACGCCTCATCAACAATATCCTGAATTTTTCGAGAATGGAGGCCGGGAAGAAGCAGTACAACTTTGCCCCCGCGAATCTGAATGAAACCGTCAAGCGGGTGATGAAAACCTTCGAGTCTCATTTTCGCAATGAAGGATTTAACATAACAGCTGAGTTCACAGAACATTTACCGGCGGTCCTCGCAGACAACGAGTCTATTGCAGAAGCGCTCATCAATATTCTGGATAATGCCATGAAATACAGCGGGTCGGAAAAATTTATCCGGGTTGCGACCGGCGCAGCCGGACTGATGAACTATATAGAAGTGGAAGACCATGGCATCGGGATCGCCCCGCAACATCAGACGAAAATTTTCGAAACGTTTTACCGTGTGAACACTGGATTAACAAACAATATTAAAGGAAGCG
>RPQN01000212.1 GCA_003819715.1 Ignavibacteriota bacterium
AGATTAAGTTTTATCTAAAAAATTTCCCGTTGAAGGACAAACGGTTCATGTTCTTCATATTTATTCTCATCCCGGTTCAGACTCTTTTTGCGCACAACTGGCTGACACTGCCGCAGTATTTCAATCGCGCCTTCACCGGAGTCGTCAGTGAAAATTTTGAATTCTTTGTCAATTTTAATCCGATTCTCATTTTTATCCTGACTCCCATGGTTGCAGCGCTGACGATGAAAAGCGATACCTACAAGATGATGATTATCGGAACGTTCGTGATGGCTTCACCAACATTTATCCTGGCTCTTGGCCCAAGCATCTATACCGTCTTTGCCTATCTTGTGATCATGACGATCGGTGAAGCGATGTGGCAGCCGCGTTTTCTTCAATGGGTCGCAGAAATTGCTCCAAAAGAAATGACAGGGATTTATATGGGCATTGGTCAATTTCCTTGGTTCTTGACCAAAGTGATCACCAGTCTTTATTCGGGATGGTTCCTGATGCACTATTGTCCGTCCGGGGTGCCGCCGTCGCAAATGAATACCGAATCCATGTGGTTTATTTACGGGTGCATTGCCATTGTCAGTCCGATAGGATTGATCCTTGGACGAACGTGGATGAAAAAAGATTTTAAAACGAAGCATGAAGGTTAAAGATGCGCGTTGCGGTCGTTCAAACGTGTCCGATATTCGGTGAGGTAAAAAAGAATGTTGCACTTGCCTTGTCGTTGATGGAGAGTGCGGCGGCCGACCTGTATGTACTGCCGGAGTTGTTTAATACCGGGTACAATTTTAACGAGGAGGCGGAATTAAAGACGCTTGCAGAAACAGCAGAGAGTTCGACTTTTCGGATGATGCATGCATGGTCGAAAAACCATGCCTGTTATATTGTTTACGGATTTGCTGAACGGGCGGATAAAATTTATAATTCTGCGGCACTCATTGGTCCCGAGGGCGTGAGAGGGCTCTATCGAAAAGTGCACCTCTTCGATCGGGAGAATTTATTCTTTGCTCCAGGAAATCTGGGCTTTCCCGTTTTTGAATTGCCCTTTGGTACCATTGGCCTCATGATATGCTTCGATTGGATCTATCCTGAAAGTGCACGGTCGCTTGCACTGAAAGGGGCACAGCTTGTCGCTCATCCATCAAATCTTGTATTGCCCCATTGCCCCGATTCGATGGTGACACGCTGCCTGGAAAACAGGATCTATACGGCGACCGCGGACCGGGTGGGGGAGGAAAACAGAGGCGGACGAAACCTGAAGTTCATCGGATCGAGTGAAATTGTAGCGCCGAATGGAGAAATTCTCTGCAAGCTCGGGGCAAGCGATCCGGCAATATCAGTCGTAGAACTCGATCTTGCGCTTGCAAAGAATAAACAAATCAATAACTATAATCATGTGATCGACGGAAGAAGACCGGATCAATATCACGCGTAAGATGCGGCTCGCGGATTTTTCAACGGTATAACTCAATAACGGAAAAATGATTTAACCTCCTCAGTCATGAACGAACCTGCCCATCGGGGGACCATGTGAAAAAACTATTATATCTTTTATCAATTCTTATCGCGCCTGTCTGGTTGTCTGCTCAACCTGCCGGTTCAACCCAGTCGAAGCCCGGGGGCTGGGATACCGTTGGTGAAATTCTGGCACGGATCAAGTCGCTCGAATTTCCCGTACGTGATTTTCTCATCACTGATTTTGGTGCCGGTGAAGGCGGCGACGAGGATTGTACGGCCGCCTTACGGAAGTCGATCGAGGCGTGTCATTCTGCCGGGGGAGGCCGTGTTGTGGTACCGGCCGGAGTGTTCCTCACCGGAGCCATCCATCTGAAAAGTAATGTCAATCTGCATCTCGAGAAGAGCGCAAAACTTATTTTTAAAACGGACCCCGCGTCATACCTTCCTGTTGTCTTCACACGCTGGGAGGGGATCGAGTGCATGAATTATTCACCGTTCATCTATGCATTTGAACAGAAAAATATTGCGGTGACCGGCGAGGGCACGCTGGATGGCGCCGCTTCCGATAGCACCTGGTGGGCATGGGCGAGAAAAAATGCAGATAATAAATCTCTCGCCACTGCCGATGTCAAAGAACTCAATACCATGAGTGAAAATGGTGTACCGGTTCAAGAGCGCATCTTTGGTGAAGGTCATTATTTACGTCCCAATTTCTTCGTACCGTATCGGTGCCAAAATGTTTTAATCGAAGGAGTGACCATTCTTCGCTCGCCGATGTGGGAGATCAATCCGGTCCTGTGCACCAATGTGACCGTCCGCGGCCTGAACATCGTCACCCATGGACCCAATAATGACGGATGCGATCCGGAATCGAGCCGGGATGTCCTGATTGAGAATTGTTTGTTCGACGCGGGCGACGACTGTATCGCGATCAAATCTGGACGAAACGACGATGGCCGCCGCATCGGAGTCCCGTCAGAGAATCTTATTATCCGCGGATGTACTATGAAGGAAGGCCATGCGGGCGTTGCGATCGGAAGCGAGATTGCAGGCGGGTGCCGCAATGTGTACATCGAAAATTGCAGCATGGATAGTCCCAATCTTGATCGGGTTATCCGGTTTAAATCCAATGCCCGGCGCGGAGGCGTTATTGAAGGGATCTTTATGCGCAATATTGATGTTGGCCAGGTCGCAGAAGCGCTGATTACGGTAGACTTCATGTACGAGGAAGGTCCGAAGGGTTCTTTCCCTCCCATAGTCCGAAATATTGAAATCGAAAATGTCACGGCACGATTATGTCCTCGCGTATTTTTTCTTACCGGATTCGACGGTGCGGTCATCGATTGCATCCGTATCGCGAACAGTACGATCCATGGTGTCGAGTCTGCCGAAGTGATTGAGCATGTCGGGAAAATCGAACTGGATCATGTGACCATCGAACCTGCAAAAAAGACACGCAGCCGCAGTTCGCGTATTATTCCCGATTGAATATCCGGTATGAGAGTTGAATGCGGTAACGGATAAGCGTCACGATTTCACATGAGACGATTCGATTGGATCAGGATCGGTAGAATAAGGGGAGAAGAAAAGATGAGTATTAATCGACGTGAATTTATCAGAACTTCGTTCTCTGCGGGATTGGTCGGACCCGGACTGTTGACATCACAAATTTCAAACGCCCGGGAAAAAACGGATATCGATGATAACGTCCTTCGCGAGGCGGCCAACGCCCCTGTTCTTCATCTTGAATCGGTAACGAGTCCGGTCATCATCGAATCGATCGAGTTGTTGAAAAGTGGTTCGTTCTTTCTGGTACGGTCGCGTTCGAAAGATGGTGCGGTCGGACTCTCCATGCCGAATGAAAAAATTAAGATCATTTATCCGATCCTCCTGCGGCAGGTTATTCCATTCTTCATCGGAAAAGATGCGCGCGATTTAGAAAATCTTCTGGATGGTGTGTATGTTCATGAGAGTAATTATAAAATGCAGGGATTGCCGTTCTGGTGCTGCGTGGCATGTGTGGAGTTGAGTATTCTTGATTTACTCGGAAAAACGGCGAAGAAACACGTCAGCGCATTCTTTGGTAAACGGGTGCGGGAAAAAGTCCCGATCTATGTCGCGAGTGGAAACCGCGAAACCACCGCCGAAGAGGAAGTGAAAATTCTGCAAAAACGAATTGCAGAAACCGGTGCACGGGCCATCAAATTCAAGGTCGGCGGAAGAATGAGCCGCAATAGAGATTCCATGCCGAACCGTTCTGAAGACCTTATTGAACTCTCCCGGAAAGTACTGGGGGATTCGATTACCATACAGGCAGATTCAAACGGATCGTTCGATGTACCCAGAGCAATCGAAATTGGGAAACGTCTGGAAGCAATCCAGGCATACCTGTTTGAAGAGCCATGCCCATTTGATGACCTGGACTCCACGAAAAAAGTTGCTGATGCACTGTCCATTCCAATTTCCGGGGGTGAACAGGAATCGAGTGAATACCGTTTTAAATGGATGATCCGCCATGGGGTGGTCCAAATTGTCCAGCCGGATTTACACTACTACGGCGGGTATGTACGTGCGACGAGGGTCGCGCGTATGGCCGCCTCTGCGAATATTCCGATCACGACCCATATCTCCAGCGGATATACGGGATTTGCTGATATGATCAACTTTTTCAGCTTTACTCCAAACATGGGCAAGTTCCAGGAATTAAAAACCGGGGTGGAGATCACAGGGCCCCTGTTTGATCCTCCCATTAAAGTGAAGGATGGCTTTCTGAATATACCGACTGCTCCGGGACTTGGTATGGTGCATACCAAGGATCTGCTCGAGAGAGCAACGACTGTTCAAGAACATCTATAAATCGGGATGCCCAGAGAACTAAATCCTGATAATATTTGTCTATAGAATGAAGGAGACTGGTTTGTCGGCGAATGCTATCGAAATGGTGCATACGGATCCATCACAAGGTTTTTTACGAGAGGCACTCTTCCAGATCATATTGAGAATCATGACTCCGTGGAAGAAATGATGAGGCACCAATGAATACTGCATTTATCATTTTTGGAGCTTCCGGCGATTTAACTGCAAGGAAATTAATTCCTGCGATGTACAATAATTATCGGAAGAAACGCCTGCCGGAGACGGTCCAAATTATTGGGTTTTCCCGTTCCCCGTATACCGATGATTCCTTCCGCGAAAAAATGAAGGAGGCGGTTGCCGCTTTTATCCCGGAACAGTTCGATATAAAAATATGGGACGAATTTGCCCGGCATGTGCACTACCAGGTCGGGGATATTGACAATATCAACGACTATCGCTCCCTGGTTCATCGAATGAGCCTGTTGGAGGATCATCCCTCGAATATGTTGTTTTATCTCGCGACTGCTCCCGGTTTATATTCAAAAGTGATAGGGAGATTGCATGAAGCATCGATGACGGTCGAATCAGATCAATCCGGTTTTCGCCGGATAGTTGTTGAAAAACCTTTCGGGAATGATCTCGCCTCAGCAATCGCGATCAATAATGAACTTCATGGTGTGCTGGATGAACGTCAGATTTACCGCATCGACCATTATCTTGGGAAAGAGACGGTTCAGAACGTCCTCGTCCTGAGATTTGGCAACGCAATCTTTGAACCTCTCTGGAATAGAAATTATATCGACCATATTCAAATAACGGTCGCGGAATCCGTCGGTGTGGAACACCGCGCCGGTTATTTTGACCAGACCGGTACATTGCGTGATATGTTTCAAAATCATCTCCTGCAGCTGTTGATGCTGGTCGCGAAAGAGCCGCCGGTTGCCTTTGAAGCGGATGCACTCCATAATGAAAAAGTAAAGGTGCTGCGCGCGATCCGGGAAATTCCCGCTGAATATTCATCTCGTTATTCGGTTCGCGGACAATATGATGGGTATTGTTCTGCCGAAGGGGTCCGCCAAAATTCGGCAACTGAAACATATGCAGCCATCCAGGTCTACATCGATAACTGGCGCTGGCAGGGTGTCCCTTTTTATCTCCGGTCCGGGAAAAATTTGAAGGAGAAGTCCTCGGAAATCACAATTCAGTTCCGGCGTCCACCGACTCAAATTTTTGATGTCGCATCCGGGAAAACAGAACTCTTTACCAACCGGCTCAGCATCTGTATTCAGCCGGATGAAGGAATCCACTTGCGCTTTGCAGCGAAAGTCCCTGATCTCGGATTGCAGACCCGTCCGGTCGATATGGATTTCCATTACAGAGATTCCTTCGGCAGCAACCTGCCGGAAGCATATGAGCGGCTTCTTCTGGACGCGCTGCTCGGCGATAAATCGTTATTTGCACGGAGTGATGTCATTGAACATTCCTGGAAGATTATCGATTCAATCAGATCTGGATGGGAGAGTGAATACGCACCGCCATTGTTCCGGTATCAGCCGGGCAGCTGGGGGCCGGAAGCGGCGAATACCCTGATCGGCCGTGAAGGACGGTGGTGGATTCAAGATTGCAGAGGAGAAGGTCAGTCTGACCGCAGTTGAAAATGATATCGAACCCCCTATCCGTAAAAATCTTAAAAACCCGTTCTGATCTTGAAAAATTCACTTCGCATGAGATCATCGAAGTGATACGCAAATCAGTGAAAGAAAAATCCAGGTGCTCTATTGCGCTTTCCGGCGGAGAGACTCCAAAGAACGTCTATCGCCAGATGGGTCTGGATGCAGCGATGAGTCATGCAGACTGGAGCAGGGTGCACATCTTTTTCTGCGATGAGCGTTCCGTTCCGCCGGCGCATCCGGATAGTAATTATGGAATGGCCGATCGGGTATGGTTTTCCCGCAGTGCATTTCCTCATGAAAACATACACCGGATAAAAGGAGAAATCGAACCGCACAGCGCAGCACGTGAATACGAACTTGAAATAAAAAAGTATTTCGGCAGCAATCCTGTCGTCTTTGATTTTATTCTCCTGGGTGTTGGAGAAGATGGACACACGGCATCGCTCTTTCCGGGATCGGAAGCCGCGGCGGAAAAGCAAGCCCTCGTCTCAGCGGTACCAGTCCAATCTCTGAATTCATGGCGTGTGACCATGACGTTTCCGGTGCTGAATAATGCTCGTGATATAATGATCCTCGCTGCAGGAAGCCGGAAAGCGAATGTCATTCAACGTATTTTGGATGCATCCGCTCCGGATTTGAAATTACCTGCCGCTGGTATCCGACCGGGAAAAGGCACTGTTCAATGGATGATCGATGAGGAAGCGGGAAGCTTGTTAAAAGATCACTCCGGAATATTAATAAAGAGAATTTCGCTCACTGAATAAGTTCAGATCGAAGCGAGAAATATCGGTTCTTAGTCCTTTTTGCCCTGCCATAATCGTCTCCCTAAGAATAACGGTGAGAAGAGCATATATCCTGAGAAGTTGTGATGGAGTCATGGGAATCAAGATTTGTCCTTTCATGGTGTAACAAGGTGCCGCTTCCTTCGTATCTGATAAAGTAAGAAACATCCATTCTTTCATCAGTTCTTAATAAATTTAATGGGGACAACCTCTGTCTATGACTATGAAAAAGAAAATCTTGATTTCTTCCGCAGCCATTCTGGTGCTGGGCGGTGTTTCATTTCTTTTCTTCGGCAGCAATAAATCCTCAAACAGCAGTGATCTGCCCAAAGTCAAGGTGGTCAGAGGGATGGTCGTGGATAAAGCGCTTGCGGTCGGGACCATCGAGCCGGAGAACGAAATCTCGGTAAAATCGAAAGTCTC
>RPQN01000213.1 GCA_003819715.1 Ignavibacteriota bacterium
ACCGGTCTCCGGCAAAAATACGGATGCCATCGACCCGGCGGCCTGCCGCAATGTGGTGATCTATAATTGTATGATCGATGTCGGGGATGACGGGATTTGTTTAAAACCCGGAGCGACTGCTGTCGATCAGAAACCGGGTCCCGCATGTGAAAATGTTGTTATTGCGGACTGTGTCGTTTATCATGCACACGGCGGTTTTGTTATCGGGAGTGAAAGCTATGGAGGCGCACGCAATGTCTCCGTGCGCAACTGTGTATTTATCGGCACCGATGTGGGGCTTCGGTTCAAGTCTGCACGAGGAAGAGGCGGCGTGATTGAGAAGATCTTCATCGAGGGAATCCAGATGCGCGAAATTGCAACCGATGCGATTCTTTTCGATATGTATTACTCCGGCGGCGCCCCGGATGTGGAAGCCAGAAAAGACCTGACCATTCGATCGGCCGAACCGGTGACCGACAGGACTCCGCAATTCAAGGACTTCTTTGTCAAGAATATCGTGTGCCATGGTGCGGACCGTGCGCTGGTGATCAACGGTCTTCCGGAGCTGTCGATTAAGAATATGAATCTGGACCATGTTTCCATATCATCCAAACGAGGCGTGACGATTGCAGATGCGGACGGAGTTCAGCTGGACAACTGCAGAATCGTTCCGAAATCCGGCAGCGTATTCACAATCATTCAAAGCCGGAATGTTACGCTCAAGGGCGGTGAGTATCCTGCGCCGGCAGATATTTTTATGAAGGTCTATGGAGAGAAATCAGAAAAAATTCAATTGATCGGCGTCGATCTCACACAGGCAAAAAAAGGAATTGTGCTTGAAAAGAATGTGAACGTCCATGCGGTGGAACAAAAATAAATCAATGATGTATTGATCGATCGTCTGTTGCCCTCATGACTCGTTCTCCCGACGAAGCAGGCGCCGGTGCCGGCGGGATACAGAACAGCAAGATCGGTCGCTCTCTTGAATGAACCGAACGCCATGTTACTCAGTGCGGCAATAAAAAAATATTCTTTTGACCGGTATCTCTCCAGCCTCCTGTTCTTTGTCCTGACGGGAATTGGCGTTGCCCGTGCGCTCCAGCACGTGTATGTCGTTGATGTGTACCAGTCGATTCAATACAGCCTCTGGTGGCATATTCCATTCAATCTTTTCATGTGGTGGAATTGGTTCCTCTTTATTCCTGTTATTTATTGGATCACGCTCCGGCTGAACCTGGAGAAGATGAAACTCTTCCACTGGTTCATTGTCTGCCTGCTTCTGCCCATGATCATTGTGGTTATCCGGCAGGCCCTGGCATCGTATATTACGATTTTAGTATTATCGGATAAAACCGATTTCCAGGCATTGTTCGATTGGCGGCTGTTTGACAATCCTTGGATCTGGCTGGATTTTATTATGTACTTTGTAATCTTCATCGGCATCCGGGTGGTGGAATATCAGGAAAGGAATAAACGAAGCGAATTACGGTTTACACAATTACAAGCGCAGTTGGCCCAATCGCACTTGAATGCACTCAAAAGTCAGCTCCATCCCCATTTCTTATTCAATACGCTGAATACGATCTCGACCCTTATCCTCAAGGCAGATGATACCGAGGCGGAACGTATGCTCTCGCTGTTGAACCGCTTTCTCAAGACGACATTATTTCAAAGTGAACGCCAGGAAATATCCCTGGAAGAAGAACTCCGTTTTGTGAAGGATTACCTGGAAATTCAAAAAGTCCGGTTCAGCGATAAGCTGGAAGTCAAAGAGGATGTCGCCCGGGAAACCCTGCAGGCGCAGGTACCGAATCTCCTGTTGCAGCCCATCGTTGAGAATGCGATTTACCACGGCATCGCACCGAAAACGTCCAACGGCATTATCCAAATCAGTGCAAAGAGGGAAGATGGACATTTATCGATTTGTGTTGAAGATAACGGCCCCGGGTTGTCGACCGTCAGGAAGAGGAAAGCGAAGGAAGGGGTTGGCCTGAAAATCACAAAGGAACGGTTAGCCCATTTGTTTGGAAAGGATTATGGATTTGAACTTGAGAATCTCGCCTCCGGAGGCGTGCGGGTAACCATCAGCATCCCGTTCGTCAACACGACACCCATGAGCGCCCTCGCATGACCATATCAATTTCGAAAAACAGTCCAACTTCCAAAATCCGGCTGGACGGTACTTTTTTTATTCCATTATTCCTGATCCTGAGCCTGATTGCGCTGATCAATACCTTTCATGCGTATAATGGATTGAATAAGGCGCATGAATCTCTTCCGGTCTTTTTCAGCATCCTCCTTTCCAAATCCGTGTACTGCTGGTATTTCACAGTGCTGGCATTGGGTGTACAATGGCTCTCGAAACGGATTCTATTTGCAAAGAGGACATTTCTCCGGTGGCTCCTGATTCACCTGATAACGCTCTTGGCATCGTTTCTGGTTCATGAAACGCTTACTCTTGGAGTTGATACGTTGATCTGGGGTCCGCAGCTGAAAGCGTCGTTGCTCTACATTCTTTTTAACAATCCCGCGATCTGGATTGAGATTTTCGTTTATATCCTGTTTCTCCTCAGTTTCTCGCTGCTGGAATATCGAAGGATGAGTCAGGAGAACGATATCCGATGTTCGCAGCTCGAGGTTCAGCTTATTCGATCGCGACTCCAGGAGATTCGCAGTAGAATTCAGCCGACGTTTCTTTTTAATACCTTGCGGACGATCCTGAACTTAATCCAGGAACATAGAAATAAGGATGCCAATCACATTTTATCATTACTCAGCGATTTCCTGCGCACGACGGTGTATGACAATGAACGCGATGAAATAACCCTGGAGGAAGAGATCCGCTTTCTGAATCAATATCTGGAGATTGAACAGGTCCGCTCCAGTCACTCGTTCACCATTCAGGAGGAGATTGACCGGACCGTCTCGAATGCGGTTGTGCCGAATTTTATTCTGCAGCCCATTGTCGAAGAATTGATTTACCGCAATTCCGGACAGGACGCCCATCTGCATGAGATTTACATTAAAGCGTTCAAAGCGGACGGACCGCTTGAATTAATTATTGAGTATCGGGAACTGGAGTCTGGGGAGGAATCCATCACCGGAGAAGCAGCGGGAGATGTTTTTGAGATCACCAGGGAGCGATTGATGCATCTTTATGGCGATCAACAGTCCCTGACCGTGCAGCTGAACCGGAGCGGGGGAGCGCAGGTGAAGGTCCAAATACCGTTCAAAGAAATCAACCCCGACTCGGAAGAAACGTTCATGGTGGAGAGTGCCTCGTGAAAATACGAACCCTCATCGTCGATGATGAACCTCATGCGAGAGAAGGCATCAGGATTCGGCTGAAAGATTTTGCCAATATTCAGATTGTTGGGGAATGTGCGTCAGGCATCGAGGCGGTGAAATCGATTCATGCGGCTCATCCTGATCTGGTGTTCCTGGATATTCAAATGCCTGAAATGAACGGCTTTGAAGTGTTAAAGAAGATCACCGTGTCGCCGGTGCCGGTCATTATTTTTGTTACCGCATTTGATAAATATGCCATCAAAGCATTTGAGTGCCATGTCGTGGATTATTTATTAAAGCCCATCAGAGAAGACCGGTTTCGCACCGCACTGCAGGCCGCCCTCGCGGAAATCAGCCATCGGAACCTCGAACACTATGCGCAGAAGCTGAAATCGGTGGTCCATGATTATCTGGACCTCTCGCCGGACCATGACGAACCGGACCGCACGACCGCCGGGCGGATAAAATACCTCGACCGCCTCATGATTAAATCCAAAGACCACGTTTCGGTGATCCCGGTGGGGGAAATTGAGTGGATAGAATCGGCAGGCGATTACGTGTACGTGCATTCAAGTTCGCAAAAGCATATCCTGAGGGAAACCCTGTCCGCGCTTGACCAAAGACTTGACCCGCAAAAATTTATCCGCATCCACCGTTCGACCATCGTCAATGTGGAGAAAGTAAAATCGCTCCGCCTGAATGAACACAGCGACTATGATGTCTATTTAATGAGCGGTGTGAAGCTAAAACTGAGCAGGACCTATCGTGCTCACTTTGAAGAATCGACGGGAAATCCGCTTTAAAATCATTCTCGTTTTATCTCGTTCCTTCTCCGTCTTATCGCAGTATATCGTCATTTGCCTCATTTCTATTTTTCCTCATTCATAAAATTGAGAATTTGTTCGCATCAAATGAGAGGGATCCACCGGCCATGTTCATACACACGCTCAATATTGCACAATTGCTTCTGGCGCCGAATGAGACAACGCGGCTCCTGGATGAAATGGTGAATGTCATTCGTTTTAACCAGAAGTGGCGCGCGATGAAAGTCGTTCATGGGGACGGCGGCTCCCATCAGAACAGCGCGTTAAAAAATGTCGTCCGTAACTGGGCTGATCGGAACAAAGGTTATTTCAAGGGGATCATTCCCGGCGAAACGTACACGCGTCTCAATCCCGTCCTCCTTGAGATGCAGCGGGTGTGCGGATCGTTCGCCGATGCCGACCTTGGAAATTCAGGAATCACAGTGATATGGGTGAAGTAACGCCAGGGAGTATCCCCGGGCCGTTTCGCAAACCGCTGGAAATTTTGAACAAGGAGAATGAAGCAAAAAATTATTAAAGATGTCCAACCATAACCATCAACCACCTATTTTGGAGGAAAAGAGAATGAAGAAATTGTTATACACCATGATGGCTCTGGGCGCGTTCTGCCTGTTAAGCACAACACTCCTGGTCGCACAGAATGTTTCTTCATCGGCCATCTGGCCCGAATCGAGCACGACGGCAAGACAGGCGCAGGTCTCCGGACAGATTCAAGCGGATTCCCTGTATTTGACCAAGGATCTGCTCATCAACGGGTACACCGGACCGAGTTCGAGTCAACGAATAAAAATGAATGCATGGCCGGTGAATCAATTGACCCAGATCGATTCGGTCTACTTTCAGTATACCGTGAGTCCGAAGACCAGTTACAACATGATCGTCGATTCTCTTGTCCTCAGTCTTGGTGCCAACAGTACACAGGATATGATGGCGAACCTGTACTATTCAAAAGATCCGACGTTTGCGACGAAAACAAAAGTGGAGTATACCACGTCTGTCGCCGCACGGTTGGGCAAACCGGCCGGAGTTTTTCTGAACTCTTCCAAATTAGATACTCTTCGTTCATTACCGAACCTCCAGGTGAACGAAGGAGAAAAATTTTATTTCCGCGTCTATCCATGGGTTGACAGTTCCACGTCGGTGAGCGGGAAGTACGTTTGTCCGCAAAATGTGAAAATTTATGCAACGGCGGTGCCGATCCCGATATCCGCATCGGCACTCTGGCTGCTGCACACCAAGTCGGCCGCACCGACAGTATCGGGTTTATTAACAGCTGACAATATGAATTTTGACGGCACGGATCTGTACAATTACGGGTACAGTGCCACGACGGGTGCGCGATGGACCACCACCTTGCCGTCCAAAGGCGCGTGGCCGGCGGAAACCGCACCGAATTTTTCCCGCTATGCACAATTCAGCGTCGGCCCGCAGACCGGCGGTACATTCAAGGCAACGAGTCTCGTCTTTAATATGTTGTATGAATTCACGACGACCTTGAGGACGGCGGTCTATTATTCCACCGATTCGACATTTGCAACAAAAACGTTTATTGCGGATACGGCAGTCCCGGCAACCATGACCACCTATTCCTATCCGATCAATGCGACTGCTGCAACAGGAGAAAAAATTTACGTTCGTTTCTATCCTTACAATTTAGCGGCAAATGCTGCATATAAATTAGTGGATGTCGACAGCGTGCTCATCTCCGGTTCAACCACCGGACTGGCAATATTGCCGCCCACCATAACGACCACGAATGCATCATATATTTCCACAACGTTTTTTACCACCGGCGGCACAGTTTCGGCAGACGGAGGCGGAGCGGTGACGGCGAGAGGCGTGTGCTGGAATACGTCGACTGCACCGACAACAGCAAACAGCGTGACGGTGAATGGAACCGGGCTTGGTTCCTTTACGAGTTCCGTCTCCGGCCTTACGGCGGGTACAAAATATTATCTCCGTGCGTACGCAACGAATGTCGGCGGTACCAGTTACGGGAGTGAGATCGCGGTGACGACACTGGCATCCGTGATTCCGCCGACGGTGACCACGACTGCCATTTCAAATATTATGGTGACCACTGCGACCAGCGGCGGCAATGTAACGGAATGGGGCGGTGATTCCGTGCTCACCAAGGGGATCTGCTGGAATAAAGATACGACCGCCGGCTATCCGAGCATCACCAACAGTAAAACGATCGATGGATCGGACTTCGGTTCGTTTACCAGCAGCCTGACGGGGCTTTCTGCAACGACCGTCTATTTTGTCCGCGCGTATGCCACCAACAGCGCGGGAACAAATTACGGTGCGCTGGTAAGCTTCACGACTCAAACGCCGAAACCCGATACGACCGTCGTTGTTGCGAAAGACGGCAGCGGCAATTACACGACCCTTCAGGCGGCGTTTAATGCGGTCCCTCTGAATTACACGGGCAAATGGACGATCTTTGTTAAAAAAGGAATCTATACAGAAAAGGACACATTGGCTGCAGGAAAAGTTAATGTCTCCCTTATTGGTGAAAACAGAGACAGCACTATTATATCGTTCGGAGATTATGCGGACAGCAAAGGCTCCGGCAATCCGGGTACAAGCGGGTGTTTCACCATCGCGATCGATGCAAGCGACTTTACCGCAAAAAATATTACATTTGAAAATACGTACTGGCCCAATAAATTCGGCATCGTCGGAGGGACGCAGGGAGTCGCATTACGGACTCAGGGTGACCGTCACGAATTCATCAACTGCAGAATGCTCGGGTACCAGGATACGTATTATACCTGGGGCGGTTCCGGAACAGGCCGCAGTTATCACAAGAATTGCATCATCCAGGGGTCGGTCGATTATATTTTCGGACGGAATATCTGTGTGTTTGATAGCTGCAGAATCGTGACGAACCGAAGCGGCGGTACGATTACCGCGGGATCGACCGATGCGACATCGCTGTACGGATATGTATTCCGGAATTGCACGCTGGCAACGATAGATACGAACGCCTACGACGGGAATCCAGTCACATCGTTCTATCTCGGCAGGCCATGGCAAGCAAACCCGCGGGCAGTGTACAT
>RPQN01000214.1 GCA_003819715.1 Ignavibacteriota bacterium
TGATCAATTCTATGCTTTTAATTTGCCCGGGGTGATATTCGAAACCGCGCGCAAAGAGGTTCTCGGTAAAGGGATCGTTCCAGAAAAAATTAAATCCGGCGTCACGCATCAGCCGCACAAACAGACCATACCCGCCGCCATAATCAAGAAACTGGCCGTAGGAATGAAACCAGAAAAAAAGGACTGCGCTTGTCCGTTTTGCCAGCAGGATATTTCTTTTAACGATGCCGGTGTCTTCCGTTGTAATAGAATGCCGGTACGCTTCTTCCAGCCAGTACGGTTCTTCGGTTTGAATAAATTCGCACGACGAACATTGGAAATAATCCACGTCATATTTATTCAGGATTATCCGGCGGAAGATTTTAGAAGAGGTCCTGCCGCAAATCTTGCAATTCAATGAATACACCTTTCACGAGTAACTTCATTTCAACATGATTACCGAAAGACGATGGCCGACCGGATTCAATATACGACATTTTGAAAATATATTTGAACACTATTCCCGTTACATCAATCTCCGGCGGATGAGCTGCAACAGTTTCTTGAATTTATTTGGATTCAAATATTTTCGCATGGTATACGCATCTGCCTGAAGATCGGGTACCACAAAGAGCGGATGGCGAAAGGTATCGAGGGGCGATGTGGGGCGGCTGGCAAGTGCATGAAAATTGTCGATGGTATGTGTCGCATCGAGATTGTATCCAATGTTCGACACGAGATTCACGTTGGGGAGAATCGACAAACCGTTGTTCACAGAAACAGCATACTGCCACTGGACATCCCATGTATCTTTTTTCATCTTATGAACAAGCTCGATGTTTTTCCGCCAAAACCGGCACATGGCAGGATCGGGAAAAACGGTTTGCAGCATGTTCTGTTCGAGGAGCTGCGGATAGGAAGAAACGGTGACATCGTATTTATCCCACGCTCGTTTCCATGTCGCCCAGCCCCAGATATGATTCAGTTTTGAAAAATAATATGAACCGCTCCCGCGTGTTGCACCGTCCTGAAAATTGACACCGCCGATATGCATCACCCGGTCATCATTCCGATAGTACCCGAGCAACGTTTCACAAAAATGAAAAAATGAGAGTTCCGGAAGACAATCATCTTCCAGTATGATTCCTTCGGACACATGATTAAAAAACCAGTCTATACCGGAACTGACTCCATTCCGGCATCCTAAATTCTTTTCAGAAAAATTTGTTTTGACTTCGCATTTCCAGTCGACCCGTTTGACGATTTTTCGGGTTTCTTCACATTTTTGGCGTTCACCCGGTTTTCCCGACCTGGGGCCGTCTGCCGAGATGAAGAGCCGGCGGGGCCGGATCTCACGGATTTTTTCGAATACCTGAGCAGTGGTGTCCGGACGGTTGAAGATGAGGAAAAGAATTGGCGTGCCGAATGATGGTGGTTTCATAAGGTTATCGGTTTTTTAGGATGACCAGGAATACAAAATACTTTATCATTTTCCACAGCGTACTCGTCCAGAAGATCATAAGATGGAATATCTTCCATGGCCAGGGACAGGCCAGCAGTATGAAACTGGAATAGTACACGGGATGCAGGGCGTATTTTTTTGAGAACAAATGTTTGAGAAAATCTCTGTACGATTTCTCGTTCCTGAAATGAGTAATCCCCGTCGCAGACTCATTCGAGTAAAGTTTGAGGCGTTCGTCGGCGATGAGGGTATAACCTTTGTGATATGCGCGGACCGTGAATTCATAGTCCGACGCGTAATGGGGAAGCAGACGGGGATAGAACCCGCCGATGTTCAGGAAATCCGAGACATATAAAAATAATCCCCGCGTGGATGCGCAGTTGATTCTTGCCGGATTCGTCTCCAGTCTAAATTTCAATGTTTTCCAGTCGGCATGAATTCCCCCATCGAACAGCTTCCGGCTTGCTTCACCATACGCATGCGATATCAACAATGTTCTCTGCCGTCCTTGAAGAATGGCAATCGCCGTTTGAAGATAGTCTGCATCGAACACCGCATCGTCATTGATCATCAGGACGATGGAGGAGGCGTCGAGTTGTTGGGACTTCAGCCAGAGATATCCTTGATGCAGCGACCCGCCCCACCACCAGTCACCCCGACCCTGAAGGATGGTCAACGAAGAAATGCGTTCCCTGACCATTTCCGTTGTTCCATCCGTCGAACCGTCATCGATTAACACAAGATGAAAATTCTGGAACGTCTGCTGTTGAAGACAGGCAATAATTCTCCGGGTGATCTCTCTCCGGTTATGAACGGGAAGCAAAATGTATATTTTCGGGATCACTTTTTCCTCAAAAGGATGACCATATTGTCCCCTGCTCCAAGCAAATCCCAAAACCTGGTAACCGCATGCGTCATCTTGAGAAGATGGAGGATTTTAATTCCCCGGCGCATCCACAATTCCCAAAACTTCCATGGTCTTTCTTTCGACCAGTAGACAGACGGTATTCCCTGTGCCGGATAGAGGACCACATGAATCAGTTGAAAATACAGCCAGTTGGCTGAAGTAAGGGAGAGTATTTTTTCAACTTCAAATCCGGCATTCTCGACGGCCGTTCTCATGGATTTTTTGCTGAAGATATTCAAATGATAAGGAGTGTGCCAATTGATCCACCTTCGGCCGAACACCGTCCTTCCCCATCCGCGGCTGTTTGGTGTACTCAGGATCACTCTTCCGCCGGGTTTGAGTATTTTGAACGCTTCTTTCAGCGTTGAGACCGGTTCGGAGACGTGTTCCACCACCTGGTCCATCGTGATGACATCGAAGAAATCCGGTTCGAAAGGGTTCGATTCAAGTGTTCCAATCGCAATCGTCAATCCCAATGAATCTGCGATGTGTTTCACATTTTCATCCACTTCCAATCCATAAGCGCGGCAGCCTCTTGACGCATGGTATGCAAGTGTTTCACCCACGCCGCAGCCGACATCCAGCACCCGGACGTCCCGCGGTACCCAGCAGTACGCCGCCTGGTTTTCTCCATTCAGCCAGCCGATGAACCCGCCGGCTTTTTTCACGGGAGTGAAATCGGACAATTCAAAATGAGAACGCTGGTAATGCGACGTATACAGACGGGCGAGCTCCTCGCTGGTAAAAGGTTTTTCAACAAAACAATGACCGCAGCGGTCGCATTGACGGATCGAGTAACGCCCCGGATGACCGAATCGATCATCGTAGAGTTCTTCTACGGCGTGCGCAGGTGAATTGCAAATTGGGCAATCAGTCATGATGCGACGCTCTCGTATATTCGTTTTGTTTCATCTGCGGTACGCTTCCAGGAAAACAATTTCAGGCGTTTCGTTCCTTTCGCGCATAATTCTGCGCGTACGGTTTTACTCGAGAACATCTGCCTGGTCGCATCGAGAATCGAGGCCTTATCGCGGGGATCAAAACTCAGGCATGCCTCTCCTGCGATTTCAGGCAGCGAACCGGTGTTGCTGATCAGAACTGGGCAGCCGCAGGCGAATGCTTCCAGTATTGGGATTCCAAAACCTTCATAGAGCGACGGGAAGACAAATGCGACCGCATTCCGATAAAGAGAAGCGAGAAGGGAGTCGTTAATGGGAGTGTAAAAAAGTTTTTCCTCAACCCCCCATTCCTTCAACAATCGTTTTTCCTCCCGGGTAAAATCGTTTCCACCCGCGCAGACGACGGCAGGAGCGCCATCCGTTGTTAACAACGGCTGGATCGATTCGATAAAGAAAATAAAGTTTTTATACATCGCCCGGTTGCCAACATACAGCAGATAGCGCTCGGGAAGGTTCCCTTTCTCAATCTTTCCCCGTTGAATCCGCTCATCGGGTTTCAGGGAACTCGCTAAATACACCACTTCAATTTTATCATCATGGACGTTATAAAATTTTTTTAAGTCGTTTTTTGTGTGTTCCGAAATTGCAATGATTTTCGCGGCACGGTGAATGAGCAGTGATTTCCCTTCCAAATATTTTTTTGAAGATGGAAAATATCCCGGATAGAGTTCGTAAATCAAATCGAAGACGGTCAGGACGTAAGGCCTCCCGTGCAGAGAATCCAGGAAGTACGGATCGAAGTAGGTCGGATGGAACACATCGAACCGTCCTTCTGAAATGATTTTCCGGGAATAGTCTCTGTTCTCATTCCGTCGTTGTTTGTTCATCCGGTTGATCACCACATTTTTCATCCGGTCCAGCGGGTACCGGAACCCTTGTCCGGGGCCGATTCTTTTTAAGAAGGGTTCCACATGGAGGTTCCACCCCGCCTCGTTCAGGTATTCATTATCGGAATATTTCAGGGAGAGTTCGAATTTCATCCCGGGGTCCATGGAATAGGCACTCATGAGCTCAAAAAATATCCGGGATACTCCGCCGTAGGCGAACGAGGAGAATACCTGATGGTCGTAGAGAACGTTCATGATTATTTTGAAATCCGCATCGTCTGGAAATCGTCATGCATTTTGGTCTTCATGTTCCAGCGGACATACCGGGAAAGACCTAATTTTCTTAAACGAAATATCCAGCGGATGATCGAATTCGGAAATGATTGCGCGGTGAACAAATGGAGGAACCCGTAGGAATAAAAATTTAGCCCGAGATCTTTGGCAATGTGCTGCAGCGTTTCTTTGGAATAAAAAGAAACATGCTGGCCATGTTCGAACTGATAGTACCACCAATCGGATGCCGGAACCGGAGCAGGCAATAAAAAAGTCGAGAATAAAATATTGTTTGAGAACGCCAGCATTTTTTTTAGCTCAGGCAACGGATCTGCAAAATGTTCAACGCTTTCGAAACATGTCAGGAGATCGCATGGTCCGGACGAATCCCGGTATTCGAATCCCCGTGCCAGTAAATTTTGCGTCATCGGGTCATGCCAGTAAAAGTCAAATCCGATATCTCTCATCAGTCTGGTGAATACCCCATAGCCGCCGGCATAATCCAGATATTTCCCCTTTTTATCGAACCAATAATAAAGCAGGAGAGAGGCCGCCTCGCTGAAAAAGATATTACGCGAGAGAAGTCCGGTATCTTCGGCATTAATCGGATCGTGATATGCTTCGCCCAGCCAGTATGGCTCGTCCGTCTGGAGAAATCCGCAATGCGGGCAGCGAAAATAATTCACTTGATGTTTGCCGAGCACCAGGGCGTTGAACGCCATTTCCATTGGTTGTGTACAAATTTTACAATTCATTCTTTCGCCCATATTCCGGTTGCGGTATTGTTGATCAGCTTAAGATACTGAATCGGCGACCAAATGGATCCAATAAAGAGACAAAAAGACGTTGCGGCAACCACTCCGGCGCTTCCCCAATGTAAATATTTTACCAGAACGTACGCAAGCGGGATATTTAAAATTCCAATAATAATTGAACTGTACAGCTGCAGCCGTATTCGTCCTGTTCCGTTGAGAAAACTGACAAAAATACTATTCCAGTTACTGATGGTGACATAGCATGCCATTGCAATAGAAAGTGCGAAGGGGACGGTCACTTTATTCCCGACCCAGAGTTGATAGACCGGCTGGGAGACGGCGAGCATAATGACGGTCGCTCCTGTTGCAAGGATCCAGATGACGATCAGCCTTCTTGTCGAACTTTTAATCCAGCCGAATTCTTTCTTATGAAATGCCTCGGTAAATGCCGACCAAAACGGGGCGACCGTAATGCCAAAGATCATCGAGATAACGCTGAAGTACTTAAATGCAATATTGTATGCCGTCACTTCTGCCGGGCCCAATAAATTCGCGATGAGGACGTTGCTGGTGGAGAAAACGATCAAGGCGGTAATTTGTATGATAAAGAATTGAACGCCGATGTTCGCGAGCGGTTTCGCATATTTCAATTGAATATGACGGAGGGATGGCGCGACGGTGCGGTACCGGTTTGAGTAAAACCACACCGAAGCCGCCGCCGGTACGAGAACGACGATTGAACTGAGAACAATCCCAAACGTCAACAAAGAGCTTGCAGCCGATTTCGTCAAACCGTAGACCGCGGCGAGTGAAATGATATTAATAGAGACCTCTATCATTCCTGCGCGGCCCGGTTCCTGGTCTGCAGTAAGAATGGTGCCGATCAAACTGAAAACAAAGCGCATGCAAAACGAGACCACCACAATAAGCACCAGCAGATGAAGCTCCTGGAGGGGAATGGAATATGCCCGCAGAATTTTCTGCCAATCCAGAAATTGGTTAAGGCCCCCAAAAATGAGAAGCCCGCCGCCGGCAATCAACACGACAAGAAAATACGTCGTGCTGACATAAATCCGGGCAAGGGCGGTATCACCAACCGCTAATGCTTCGGCAAATCTGTTGCGCAGACCGTTGCCCAGTCCGACGTCAAAATAGACGATCCACCCCACGATGGAACTGAGCGTCAGCCAGACACCGTATTCCGTGGGAGTTAAAAAATCAAGTGTGAGGGGGACGATGAGAAGCCCGGAAAAAATGCCGATCACTTTCATTATTCCGAGGAGAACGATGTTCTTTTTTACTTTGGCCGTCCGTTCATTACCGGAGGTGAGAAAAGAAAATCCCTGCCGTCGGATTTTACCGACAAAGGCAATTGCATCAACAAGGATCGGTGTGGTCAATTTCATGAAATGGCAGAATCCGTTCGTCCTGGAATAAAGTTCAATGGTTCACGTTGGTCAATCCCGCACCATCCGGTTACCCGTCCAATGGTAGGTGAATAAGTATGAATATCGATCAGGAACGACTCCCCATCACCCCAATGAAATTCTAAAAACTTCGAAATGGTGAACATTACTTTTCGACTGCAGTTCTTTTCTTCCTGGCCAGGGTCCATCGAAGCGTATACAACATAATTCCGCAAAGAACGATGAGATTGGTAATAAGGCTTATCGTTTTCCCTAGTGTGAAAGAGGCGGGCTCAAATTTCATTTCGAGAGTATGAGTGCCCTGTGGGATGACCACTCCGCGGAATAAATAATTCAGTCGAACTATTTCTCTGTCTTGACCATCAAGAGTCGCTTTCCATCCTTTTGGATAATACGTTTCCCTGAGAAATAACAGGTTGTTTCCTGTGGCGGTCACCTGCATTTGGATGTCCTGAATTCCATAGTGCGTTATGACAGCTTCCGCGCCCTGTCCTGGAGGATCGATAGGCGTAGCAATGGGATTCGAGGCATACGCGATATCACGCGGATCAAATGACA
>RPQN01000215.1 GCA_003819715.1 Ignavibacteriota bacterium
TCAACGATGAAAGAACAGTCTCCTGCTGATCCTTGCGATCCTTCGTTTTGATGAACCTGTATTTTCTATTGCCCGAGCGGAGTTTCCATTCTTCCTGCTGGAACTGCACGTTCGATTCATAATGACCTAGTTCTCCTGGATAAGCTTATGGTTCTTCGACAGTTGCTCACTCGTCAATATTCCATTTTCCGAGGTTCATTCATTGAACGTAACGGAACATGGATGACGGGAGTGTTGTTTCAAAACGCTTTTATCGCATGTCTTTTGTATATTTCGCTATGTCCTTAGAAGATCAAAACCGTCCTGACCCCGAAACACTTCTCCAGCTCCTAAAAAAAGAGGAAGAGAAGGAAAAACGCGGGAAACTGAAAATCTTTTTCGGTATGTGCGCCGGTGTCGGAAAGACGTACGACATGTTGAAAGATGCGCAAGGTGCATTTTCAAAAGGGATTGATGTCGTCATCGGATATGTCGAAACGCACAAGCGGGCGGAAACCGAAGCCCTGCTCACCGGGCTGCCTGTGGTCCCGAGAACGACGGTGGAGTACCGCGGGACCATTCTTGAGGAAATGGATCTGGATGCAATCATTTCCCGAAAGCCGCAGCTCGTGTTGGTTGATGAGCTCGCCCACACGAATGCGCCTTCCAGCCGGCACACAAAGAGATATCAGGATGTACAGGAATTATTAAGCAGCGGTATCGATGTCTTTACGACGTTGAATGTTCAACACCTCGAAAGCCGCGCCGAAACGGTCGCACAAATCACCGGCAGTATAGTACGGGAAACGGTACCCGATTCTATATTTGAATCCGCAGATGAAGTGGAAGTGATAGACATTGCCCCGGATGAACTTCTCAAGCGGCTTGCCGAAGGGAAAGTGTACAATCCCGAACGTTCCAGACACGCTATCGATAATTTTTTTCGCAAAGGAAACCTGACAGCCCTGCGCGAGATGTCTCTCCGAATTACCGCGGAACGTGTCGACCAGCAGCTCCGGGAATACAGGCATTCTCAGCGGATTACCGAAACCTGGAAGTCTGGAATACGGTTGGTGGTCGGCATCAGTGCGGAACCTCACGCCATATCACTCATCCGCTGGGCACGCAGAGTTTCATACACGATGGATGCATCGTGGGCAGTCGTCTTTGTAGAAACCTCCTCGAAGACAACAGCGCAAGAAGCCGAACAGCTTTCAAAGAATTTCAAACTCGCCAAGGAACTTGGTGCAGAGATTATCACAACGTCAGATGAAAGTATTTCCGATGCATTGATTCGAACCGCGCTTGAACAAAATGCGACACAAATTCTGGTCGGACGGCCCCGGCAGCGGAGAGTCTTTGGCTCCTCGCGGCTTATCAAAGATCTCTTGCGCAAGAGCAAGGATATCGACATTTATGTTGTCGGACACGAAGAAGAAGAAGAGCAAAATGTCCCGGGTGGGTTATTGAATCGTATTCCGCGGATTCAATCAGGGTTTCCGCAATACCTTCTCGCCGCCGTAATCATTCTTGGCGTCTCGCTCGCCTGTCTTCCCCTTGCCAGGGTTATTGATTACAGGACCATTTCATACATTATCCTGTTTGCGGTATCGTTATTGCCGCTGCGTCTGGGACGCGGCCCGGTACTCCTGGGGGCCGCATGCGGCGCACTCGCCTGGAATTTTTTGTTCATCATACCGGTCTACACCTTCTCCATCCGGCATGTGGAGGACCTTCTTATGCTGCTGGTGTTTTTTATTGTCGCGACCGTTTCCGGAACCCTTTCGGCGCGCGTCCGTGAACGAGCGGAAGCAGTCCGGCAGAGGGAAATGCGCGCATCGGCACTGTTTGCACTGACCAAGGATTTATCGTCTGCACATTCTCAGGACGAAGTCGTGAAGGCGGCCGTACTCAATATTAAAAAATTTTTTAATGCAGACGTTTCTGTATTTCTCGGCGATGCAGACGGCGATATGAGCAAAGTGGCGCATGGAGCGAGCTCCTACGCGCCGGATGAAAAGGAATCCAGTGTAGCCGCATGGACCTACTGGAACGAGAAGAAGGCGGGAAAGTTTACCGAAACACTTCCGTTTGCACACGCGACCTATTATTCCATGTCCGGACCCCGATACCCGGTCGGTGTCATCGGGGTGCGGACACAGAAGGATGAAAAATTATCGATCGATCAGGAAACGCTCCTCGAAAATTTTATTGCGCAAATTTCCTCGGCGGTTGAACGGGAATTGTTGAATGATGTGACAAAGAAATCCATCGTTGTTGCAGAATCTGAACGATTGTACAAAACGCTCTTTAATTCCATTTCGCACGAGCTGCGGACACCCATTGCGACGATCATGGGGGCATCGGAAAACCTGGCGGCAGGCGCCTATCAACAGAGGGCGATGCAACAGGAACTCAGTTCTGAGATTCACGTAGCAGCAGAACGCCTCAATCGGCTTATCGCAAACCTGCTGGATATGACCAGGCTTGAATCCGGCATGATCAAACCGAAACAAGATTGGTGCGATATCCGCGATATCGTCAATGCAACGCTCAAGAACCTTGAACATGAAACTGCCGGCCATCTCATGGCTGTGCACTGCCAGGAAGACTTGCCGTTAATGAAATTGGATTTTGGATTGATGGAACAGGCACTCACCAATCTCGTATATAATGCGACGATCCATACTCCGTCCGGAACCGAAATCGCGATACATGCCAGAACGCTCAACAATCAGTGTGTCATCACTGTCGATGACAATGGTCCGGGTATTCCTCCGGACGATGTTAAAAAAATATTTGATAAATTTTACCGTGCAGAAGGTGCAATTGCGGGCGGCACCGGTCTCGGTCTGCCGATTGCAAAAGGATTTATTGAGGCACATCGCGGAACACTCTCCGTCAGGAACGTTCTGCCGCATGGCACTGAATTTATCATAGCGATCCCTCTTGAAACAGAAACGGCCGCCCTATGAGCGCTCTCCCCAAAATTCTTGTAATCGATGATGAAATTCAAATCCGGCGTTTATTGCAATTAACGTTGGAACCGGCTGGATATGCCATGAAATTTGTAACTAAGGGCGATGACGTGATTATCATGGCCGGTAATGAGCGGCCCGATTTGAGTATTCTGGATCTCGTATTGCCCGATAAGGAAGGAATTGACGTACTCAAACGAATTCGGGAATGGGCAACGGTACCGGTAATTATTCTTTCGGTTCGGAGTTCTGAATCCGATATTATTTCCTGCCTGGATGCCGGTGCCGATGATTATCTGGTCAAACCATTTCGTACCGGGGAACTGTTGGCACGCGTTCGTTCCGCTCTGCGCCATCGGCCAAAAACCCACGAACAGGATATCTTTACGACCAATAATCTTACAGTGGATTTAACAGCCAGGACGGTAAAAAAAGGAAAAGAAACACTCAAACTTACTTCTATCGAGTATTCCCTGCTCGCGCTCTTTATTCGAAATGCGGGAAGAGTTCTCACGCATAAATATATCCTGGAGCAAGTCTGGGGACCGAGTTTTGCGGAGGAGGCGCAATATACACGCGTGTATGTCGGACAACTGCGGAAAAAAATTGAGGAAGATCCTGCAACTCCGAAGATTCTCCTTACCGAATCGGGTATCGGATACAGACTGAACGTGGAAGAAAATTAATCCCGCCGATTTACTCGGGGCATTTCACTATTCTTCTTCAATACCCTCCGTCATGTAAAACGGGCTATTCAACGATCTGGAATATTTCTCTTCGTCCGCTGATGTACATTTCCGTGTATTTGGACATTTCCTCGGCGAGCTTCGGATCCATTTGAGGATCGGGCGTTCCCGATTTATGCTCTTCCATCTGTTTTTCAAATTCTGCCAGATTCATTGTCTCTACTTCCACAACGACCGTATTATACGCGCCGATCATATCGGTCATAACGCGCGAGTTCGGGTCCGAAGCAAATGCCTTTTTATATAATTTGGCAAGTTTCGATGCCTGGCCTGGTTTGGCGGTGAATACTTCACGAACAATGAGCATGGGATGATCCCTTTATAATTTGAATATTTTTTTCTTTTGTTTTCAGTAAAGCGTTGCGTCGTATTTTACCGTAAAGAAGATTCTTGTTCTTATCCTCTTTCGTATGCTTCCTTTAATTTCGCAATATCAAATTTCTTCATGGGCAGGAACGTCTGCGTTACGCGTTCGATCTGTTCTTTCGTTCCGCTCTTCATCATTTCGTTCATTGCGGTAGGGGTGATCTGCCACGAAAGACCGTACCGGTCTTTCAACCAGCCGCACTGTTCCGCCTCCGGCGCTGCAGAAAGTTTTTGCCAGAAATAGTCAATTTCCTCCTGGGTGTCGCATGGGACGATGAGGGATATCGCCTCATTGAATTTGAATTGGTGGTTCTGCGCGCTGTCCATGGCCGCAAACCATTGATCGCCAATCATGAAGTCGGTAAACATGATTGTCCCTTCCTGATCCGGTTCCATTCCTTTCGGATAGCGGGCAATCGTGCCTCGCTTTGAATTTTTAAATAGCGAGAGATAGAAGTCGGTTGCCTCTTCAGCTTTACCGCTGACGGCGCCGACAAAGAGTAATGATGGGACGATAAAAGGCCGCTCATCGCCCTCTGGTTTCGACAGTATGAGCTGCCAGCTCAGTCCGTATCGGTCCTGTACCCAGCCGTAACGTTCACTAAATGGATACTGATCGAGCGGCATAAGTACTTTTCCGCTCTGAGACAACTTTTTCCAAACAGAGTCGAGATGTTCCTTCGCATTGTTTTCCCTTGACGGATCGAAATTGAGGAAGAACGAAACCGACGGATTGATTTTGAACAGCGGTCCGGCGCTGATGGCCATAAAGGGCTGCCCTGAAATCTCGAATGAAACAATATCGCAATCGCCCGAGGGAGTGTTGTGAAGCGTGGTGATATTTATGATCTTTGAATTGGGGAACAGAGAAGCGTAAAACCGTGTTGCTTCCTTCGCTTCTTTATCGAACCATAAATGCGGAATGATTTTATGTCTGACTGCTATCATTTGAAATTCTCCTATTCATTACTTCCCGGGTCTGAAACGCATCGCACTCCAGATGTCGTCCAGAGCAATTTGCCGAATTCCCTGAACACCTTTTTTCAGCATGTGGTTCCAGAGGATGTCTCTATTGAGGTCTGTCCCGAGTTGACCGGCTTTGGGGTAGGCAATCCACGCAATACGGTCCGCCTTGGCAGCTTCGATAATCGGTGCCGATTTTGCATCCACTTCTGCCAGCGTATTGGCAAACATCATGATGCCATCGACCTTGACAGAGGTCGTGGTTGCGACTTTGCCGAGATTCATTTTCGCAGGTTTGTTGACCACGCGAAGTTTCATCCCCTCCTTGAGATTCAGTTTCTTCGTAAGGGCCGGAGCAATTGGTTTTATCACGTTCAATCTCCCTTCAGTGGTGTGGTGAATGAGTGATACTTCGTCAAATTGTCTTACGTCATCAACAAGTTTGCCAAACGGTTTGTTCCGGAAGTTCAGGCCGACGGAGAAGCCTGTTTGGGAGTGTGGTTGATGAATTTGATGTGTTCCACAATACAGTTTTTACTGCAATTTCTGCGAATAATTCATTACATAGAATGAAAGATCATTCATATGTTGACCAAAGTGAAATGACGGTCAATGGAATTTATTAAAAGATTGGAGTAAATCATGCGTCACGTATTAAGGCTGATTGCCGATAGACGGATCCTTGCAGGAATCGCTCTCCTCATAGGAATCTTTGAAACAGGGAATGCGCAGTATTTCACAAACGCTCGTATTGAAAACAGTTCGACTTCCATGCTCGTGGATACGGGTACGGTCTGGAGAGGTCCGGCATTTGCTGCCGGCCAGTCTAAATTTATTGGATGCGCATACAGCAATCAGAGTACTGCTTTTTTAAATTATTGGAACCAGATTACTCCGGAGAATGGCGGAAAATTCGGATCGGTCGCATCTTCCTCCGACTCATCGCAATGGAATTGGAGCGGATTGGATGCGGCGTATACTCTTGCCGTGAATTATGGTGTTCCATTCAAGGACCATTGTCTTGTCTGGGGATCGCAGCAGCCGGCTTGGATTACCGGTTCCGGACTCGATTCTGCACAGCAGGCAAACGCTATTGAAAAATGGATCAGAATGGTTGGACGAAGATATCCCATGACGGATATGGTCGATGTCGTCAATGAGCCGCTTCCGGGTCACAATCCTGCGCCGTATGCACCTGCTCTGGGCGGAGCCGGTGCGACAGGATGGGACTGGGTGATCTGGGCATTTCAGAAAGCACGGCTCTATTTGCCTGATACAAAATTAATACTCAACGAGTACGGGATAATTAACAGCAATTCAGCGACAACCTCCTATCTCCAAATAATCAATTTATTGAAAAATAGAAACCTCATCGATGGCATCGGAGTGCAGGGACATCGCTTTGAGCTGGAAAGTGCAGACACCAGCGTTCTGAGAAGCAACCTGGACAGACTTGCTGCAACGGGATTGCCCATCTACATCTCCGAATTCGATTTGGGAAACCTGGGGAATACCGGTACTCCTGACGATAACCAACAGTTGCAATTGTACCAGAAAATATTCCCGGTATTGTGGAAACACCCGGGAGTAAAAGGAATTACATTTTGGGGATATGTACAGGGCAGTATCTGGCAATCGAGCTGTTATTTGGTACGGTCGAACGGTATTGCGAGGCCGGCTCTCTTTTGGCTCGCCCAATATATCAAAGATAATCCAATGGGTGTCGAAGAAACGATCGCCGGCGTGCCGTTTCATGATCAGCTGGAACAAAACTTCCCTAATCCATTTAATCCATCAACGACGATCAGGTATACCATAACCACGACCTCAAACGTGACGTTAAAGGTTTTTGATATGTTGGGAAGGGAAGTACAGACGTTGGTCAATTCCATTCAGGCTCCAGGCAGGTTTACGGTACTGTTCAACGGACATAATCTTGCAAGCGGAGTTTATGTTTATCAACTGAATGCCGGACCCTTCACAGAGACAAAGAAGCTTCTGTTGGTAAAATAGTATTGTGACCATCCGGAGGAGGATGGTTATGTATCTTTCCAGCAATTGTTCCGTATGAGAGGGGAAGA
>RPQN01000216.1 GCA_003819715.1 Ignavibacteriota bacterium
CGGTCTATCTCCTTATGATCTCCCGACAGCAGCACCTCCGGGACCTTCAATCCTCGAAAATCCGCCGGCCGCGTATACTGCTGGCATCCCAGCAGCCCGTCCTGAAAAGAATCGGTCAGTGCAGATTCACCGTCGTTCAACACTCCCGGAATGAGCCGTACGACGGCGTCCACCAGAACCGCGGCAGCCAGTTCACCGCCGGTGAGGACATACTCGCCGATGGATATTTCTCGTGTCACCAGCGTATCGCGGACCCTCTGATCGATGCCCTTGTAATGCCCGCACAGCAGCATCAGGTTATTCTTCAGGGAGAAAGCGGTCGCTATATTTTGCGTCAGCACGTCGCCGTCCGCCGAGAGGAATATTATTTCATCGTACGGGCGCTGGGCTTTCAGCTCATCCACACATTCAAAGAACGGTTCCGGTTTCAACACCATACCGGCACCGCCTCCAAAAGGCGAGTCGTCTATCGTATGATGTTTATCGTGCGTATACAAACGAAGATCGTGAACCACGATCTCCACCACTTTTTTATCCTGGGCCCGCTTCAGGATGCTCTCTTGAAACGGACTTTCCAGCAATTTCGGCAGCCCTGTCAGAATATCAATACGCATCAGTCGAGCAATCCATCTACCGCCTGTATCACGATGCGTTTCTGTTCCACATCCACCTGTCGAATCACTGCCTTCACCGCAGGTATTAATATTTCTTTTTCACCTTGGTTCACTACCCAGATATCGTTCATGGGAAGAGAAAGCAAATCCGTCACGGTGCCGATTTCTGTCTGGTCTTCCGTCACCACCCGGCATCCAATCACCTCGTCGATAAAGTAACTTCCGGCCTCCGGTCTGACCGCGTGATCCTTCGCAACAAAAACGTACCAGTCTTTTATCGATTCCGCTTCTTCAACGGAATTCATTCCGTCGAGTTGAAGGACGACCTGCTTCGCATCAATTCTCGCCTTCAGGATCCTCTTCGCTACAACGTGTGCCGCGTCCGTTCCCAGCCAGATTTCCTGCAGATGTTCAAATCTCTGCGTGCTGTTCGTCAGCGGCAAAATTTTCACTTCTCCCCGGGTGCCAATCGGTTTTGAAATTCTTCCGATCGCAATCACATCCATACCAGTTTTTCTATCTCTTCCCGGGACGCTGCTCCGACAGCAGCGGATGAATCATCCGATGATATCCAGGACGGCCCGTTTTCCCTCTTTTGCGGCTACTGCTTTCAGCAGAACCCGGAGCGACGTTGCCGTCTGTCCATGCCTGCCGATAATTTTTCCAATATCCCCTTCTGCAACTTTCAGTTTGAAGATGTGATTATTATCCTTCTCTTCAACTTCGATCAGAATGCTTTCTGGATGATCCACCAGATGCTTGACGACGTACTCCAGAAATTCCTTCATCATTCCACCTCCGGCGCAGGAAAACAGCTCTGTGATATGATGGACGGATTCTTGTGCCGGCCATCCCATTGCTATTTCTTATGTGGAAACTGTGTCGGCGCATTCGTGCTGCGCGACAATGGATTATTGAACATCTTACAATTTCAATATCCGATCGATGAACCTATCACGAATTCCTTCGTGAAGACCTGCCGGTCTTAATCCGAAATTTCTTGAGCCGCTTATCGAACGAGGCAGACTCGCTTCCGCCTTACGCGGTCGCGGCGGGTGCTTCAGCCGGTGCTGCGGCTTCTGCAGGCGCCGGTGCTTCAACTGCTGCCGGAGCTGCTGCTTTTTTCTTGCGCTCCAGGCGGCGTGCTTTCCGGTCTGCTTCATGCTTCGGCTTGTCGACCTGCTGCATCTGCCAGCGTTCCGTAATACTCTTGATCGTTGCCTCATCCTTGCCCTGGCGCGTCAGCGTCCAGTGCAGCCAGAATCCATTTCGCCGTAACAGCGAACGGACGGTATCGGTCGGCTGGGCACCCTGCTTCAGCCAGTATTCAATACGCGGCTCTTTTATTTTCAGGGTGATGGGATTGGTGTGCGGATCGTACTGACCGAGTGCTTCCAGGTATCCACCATCACGAGGAGAACGGGAATCTGTCGCAACAAGCTTGTAAATGGGATGCTGCTTCTTCCCTTCTCTTCGCATTCGAATTTTTACCAATGTTGTTACTCCTCTGTTTGACGTGTTACTGTTTTTATAATCGTTATTTTATTTTCTGAGTTATTAATTCGTCGGGAACTGCATCCCGCGCATGCTGCGGCGCATATTTCCCTTGCTGAACCGCTTCATCATCTTCTGCATTTCTTCAAACTGCTTCAGGAGGCGGTTCACATCCTGGACCGTCGTACCGCTGCCCATGGCGATGCGCCGCCGCCGGTTCCCGTTGATGATCGACGGTCTGACCCGTTCTTCCGCCGTCATCGATTGTATGATTGCTTCCACGCGGACGAGGCCTTTTTCATCCACCGTTGCGTTCGCCGGAAGTTTATTCATTCCCGGGATCATACTCATCATCTGTTCCAAAGAACCCATTTTCTTAATTTCACGGAGCTGGTCCAGAAAATCCTCGAACGTAAACTGCGACTTCCGGAGTTTTTCTTCCAGCTTCACCGCTTTCGCTTCATCGAAATGTTCCTGCGCCTTTTCGACGAGCGTGACGATATCGCCCATCCCGAGAATCCGGGAAGCGATACGGTCGGGATAAAACGGCTCGAGTGCATCCAGCTTTTCACCGATACCGATAAACTTGATCGGTTTCTGAACGACCGCACGGATCGAAAGTGCAGCTCCGCCCCGGCTGTCGCCGTCCAGTTTCGTCAGAATTATTCCGTCAAAATTCAGTCGGTCATGAAAGGCCTTCGCCGTGTTGACCGCGTCCTGTCCGGTCATCGCATCGACGACGAACAGAATTTCATGCGGCCGTGCCTGATCGCGCACCGCTTCGACTTCCTTCATCATTTCTTCATCGACATGGAGGCGTCCTGCCGTGTCGATAATGACCGTATCGCGGACATTCTTTCTTGCAAAATTTATTGCGTCTCCCGCGATCTTGACCGCGCCGCTCCCGCGTTCGGTATACACCGGAATCTCAATCTGTTTCCCGAGCATCTCCAGCTGGTCGATTGCCGCCGGCCGATGAACATCCGCCGCGACGAGCAGGGGGAATCTTCCTTTGCTCTTCAGGTGGCTTGCCAGCTTTGCGGAAAATGTTGTTTTTCCGGATCCCTGCAATCCTGCGATCAGTATAACGGTCGGAGGAGTCTCGGAAGATGCAATATCTGTTTTCGTCACACCCAGCAGCTTTACCATCTCTTCGTGAATAATTTTAATGATAAGCTGGCCCGGAGTGATACTGACAAGCACTTCCTGCCCTACGGCTCTTTTCTGAACATTTTCAATGAACTGTTTTGTAACCTTGTAATTGACGTCCGCATCAAGCAACGCCCGCCGAACTTCACGCAAGGAATCCTCAATATTTTGAGGTGTGATCTTTCCCTGACCGCGAAGTTTTTTAAAAGCTATTTCTAACTTCTGGGTAAGACTTTCAAACATTCAATTTCCGGTGCCCAAAGTACAATAATCCACGTTTCGTTTTAGCCATAACCATCCGCTAAAACGAAATACTTCTACGACTTTACGAACTGAAAAATAGCGAAAAAAGGGGAGGCAATCAAGAAGTTATTTTGTGGATTTTCATTTCCACAAAAAATGACTAAACTAAATCTACCGCAGAATTTTAACCTCGCTTCACCCTAACCCAGTACGCGTGTAATTTCATTCAGGGTGGTTATACCCGACAGCGCTTTACGAACTGCATCCTGCCGAATCGCCTGGAAACCGCAATTCGACGCTTCTTCCCGCATCGCGAGGATAGATTCTTTTTGAAAAATCATATCCCGGAGTGCCGGACTGATCGTCACAATTTCACTGATGGCAACCCGGCCTTTGTAGCCCGTGCCCATACAATTCGGACAGCCGCGCCCGCGGAATAACTTCAGGTCGGACGATTCCATCGGCGCACCGACCATCTGGAGTTCTTCCGGCGAAAGCTGGTATTCTTCCTTGCAGTTCGGACAGATCTTGCGAATTAAGAGCTGGTAAACGATTCCCACCACCGTCGAGGCAAGCCAGTATGCCGGCACACCGAGATTGAGGAGGCGGTGAATTGCACCAATCGCATCATCTGCAAGCATGGTACTGAGCACCAGGTTGCCGGTCAATGCGGCTTCGCCGGCAACGATCCCGGTCTCTGCATCGCGAATTTCACCAACCATGATGATATTGGGATTCTGCCGGAGGATCGCCCGAAGCGCATCTATAAAATTAAAAGATTTATCGGGCGGTAAATGGACCTGACTTGCATACGGCAGGCGGTATTCAACCGGATCTTCAACGGTGATGACGCACTTTTCAGGGCTTGCGACATAGTTCACCGCGGCATAGACGGTCGTCGTTTTACCGCTGCCTGATGGTCCGGTGACTAATAATAATCCCCGGGGAAAGCGCAATAACGTCCTGAACCTTTTAAGGTTTTCCCTGCCGAAACCGAGATCCTCGATCCGGGAAATACTCGCGGTCTTTCGAAGCAGTCGTACCAAACATCGCTCGCCGGAAAGGACCGGAATCACGTTCACTCTAAAATCCAGCGATTCGGCTCCGTACATCGCCGAATAGCGCCCTTCCTGCGGTTTTTTCTTTTCAAATTGATTCATCGTCGCTCTGGATTTCAGAACGCTGATGACGGAGTCATTCATATCCGAAGGAAGCGAAACCACGCGTCTCAGCGTTCCTTCATGGCCAAACCGGATCTGCATCTCTCCTTCGATCGGTTCGACATGGATATCATTCGCGCCTTCCTGCACGGCACGCATAAGAATTTCTTCCACGATCTGATCGGCCGTGGGAAGTTTCCCCTGCCGGAACAAATCACGGATCTTATCCTTGGATAGCGACTTGATATCGAGCTGCTCCAGCGCAATACGCTGTTGTGGCTGTGGTGTCTGATGGGGCTGGACGGGTTGCTGCGGTGTGACTGCCATATCTCTTCTCCTCGAAGTGATGGCTTCATGAACGGTTCCGGAACGGATTGCCTGTTCCCCTCCGGCAAGGTGCCGCCCGCACGGTGATTCAGGCGGACAGCAAAATGAAAATGGTTAACTTGCTTTCTTCAGAGCTTCCGCTCCGCTGACAATTTCAAGCAATTCCTTCGTGATACTCGCCTGCCGCGCCTTGTTATACGACAACGTCAGGTCTCTGATAAGCTCTTTTGCATTCTCCGTTGCATTGTTCATCGCCGTCATCCGCGCACCTTCTTCGGCGGTACTGGATTCCAGCAGGACGTGCCACATAAAGAAATTTAAATACTTCGGCAGGAGGGCATTGATAATTTCGGCGCTCGATGGCTCATAAATATAATCCACCTGCGCATGGTCGTGGGCATCACCGGTCTTCTGAATCTGCTCCGGGGGGATCGGCAGGATCTGTTCAACAACCACACGCTGTTGAATGACCGATTTAAATTCGTTATAGATGACTTCCACTTTGTCGATCTCGCCTTTCAGATAATCGTCCGATAATTGCTGGATGATCGTTCTTGCATGGCCGAAATGGAGATCCCCGAATATGCCGGCGTGCCTGGCATGGAGGGAATAGCTTCTCTTAGCAAAAAAATCGGTCGTCTTCTTCCCGACCGTCACCATTCGAACACCATCGGGCTCCTTCAGCAGAGTTGAATACTGCGTGTTGATATAATCGATCGCCGCTTTTATAATATTGCCGTTGAATGCACCGCACATCCCGCGATCGCCTGCGACCACCACCAGAACCACCTTCTTGATCTCGCGCTCCTGGAGCAGCGGATGGATGGCAGGGTCAACTTTGGTGACGACATGTCTCAACAGCTCGTTCATCTTGCGGGCATAGGGCCGCGCCGCAACAAGCGCATCCTGTGCACGCCGCAGTTTTGCGGCCGCAACCATTTTCATGGCTTTGGTTATCTTTTGCGTACTTTTGACGCTCGTTACACGGCGTTTTATTTCTCGAAGGGTTGCCACGGCTTACTTTACGGTTTCCTTAAATTTCTGGACAAATTCTTTTGCAATGCGGTGGAGATCCGCTTCAACATCTTTTGAAAGATCCTTCGTTGCGGCGATGGTCTCAAGGATCGATGCATGTTTCATTTCCATCATCTCGAGGAATTCCTGCTCGAAGCGCTGTACCTGGTCCAGCGGAAGCTCATCCAGATATCCATTGGTACCGGTGAACATGCTCACCACCTGTTTTTCCACAGGCATCGGAACATACTGGTTCTGTTTGAGAAGTTCCACAAGGTGCGATCCGCGGCGTAACGTCTGCTGCGTGGATTTATCTAGATCGGAACCGAATTTTGCGAATGCTTCCAGTTCGCGGTACTGCGCAAGATCCATGCGCAGGCGTCCGGCGACCCGTTTCATTGCTTTGATTTGTGCATTGCCTCCGACACGGGAGACTGATATACCGACGTTGATTGCAGGCCGGACACCCGCATTAAATAAACTGGGCTCAAGATAAATCTGTCCGTCGGTGATCGAGATAACGTTCGTCGGAATATATGCCGAAACGTCGCCTGCCTGTGTTTCAATGATCGGCAGCGCGGTCAGGTTTCCTCCTCCCAGCAGATCACTGAGTTTTGATGCCCGCTCCAGCAAACGTGAGTGCAAATAAAAAACATCGCCTGGATACGCTTCGCGTCCGGGCGGCCGGCGCAGGAGGAGCGACATCTGTCTGTAAGCCTGAGCGTGTTTGGATAAATCGTCGTAGATCACCAGGGCATGGCGGCTTGAATCTCTGAAAAATTCTCCCAGCGTCGCTCCCGCGTACGGGGCGATGAACTGCATCGGTGCGGAATCGCTTGCAGAAGCATGGATCACCGTGGTATATTCCATGGCGCCGTGTTCTTCGAGCATGGCAACAACCTGCGCGACCGTCGAACCCTTCTGACCGATCGCCACGTAGATACAATACACCGGCTTGATGCCTTCTTTCTTTGCTTTCTCGGAATGCGAGTATTTTTGATTGATGATCGTATCGATCGCAATCGC
>RPQN01000217.1 GCA_003819715.1 Ignavibacteriota bacterium
AGATCACGATCACCGCACAGCCAGCCGTCATCGGTGAATGGGACAAGTTTCGGCTGGAGCAAGTGGTCACCAACTTGCTGTCCAACGCGATGAAGTTCGGCCTCGGCAAGCCCATCGAGATCTCCGTCTCGACCTCCGGTGGACGAGCGCGCCTGAGCGTTCTGGACCATGGGATCGGGATCGACCCGCAGCACCAGTCAAAAATATTCGAAACTTTTTATCGAGTAACGACTGGATTAACAAACAATATTAAAGGAAGCGGACTCGGACTTGCGCTGGTGAAGCATATTCTGGATGCGCATGGCGGTTCGATTACACTGACAAGTGCAGCAGGAAAAGGATGCACCATCCGTCTTCTCTTCCCAACGTTACGAGAACGAGATAATCAAACTAAAGGAAATTCTTGATGGCACGGATACTGTTGGTGGAAGACGAACCTCAAATGCAGCGCGGATTGCGGGACAACCTCGAGTTCGAAGGGCATGAGGTGAGCATCGAGGGGAGAGGGAACAACGGCTTGCAGACGCTGCTCCGCGAAACGTTCGATCTCGCCATTCTGGACGTGATGCTTCCAGAGATGTCGGGATTTGACATTGTGAGGAAAGCGAGAGAACGGGGAGTGCGCATACCCATTCTCATGCTGACCGCGAAGGGTGAAGAGATCGATAAAGTTCTCGGATTAGAGCTTGGCGCAGATGATTATGTGACCAAACCGTTCGGCCTGCATGAGCTCATGGCCCGCATCAATGCGCTTCTGCGGCGTTCCAATCCGGGCAGATTGTCTGCTGAACCCGTGATGCTTCTTGGGGATATCACGGTGAATTTTTCCAGTTATTCCGGATCGAAAAATGGCAAAGAATTTGAAATGACACCGAAAGAATTTGAAATTTTGAAGTACCTCTGGCAGCATAAAAATGAGACGGTGAGCCGCGACTCGTTGTTGACCAATGTCTGGGGATACGACGAATCGGTGAGCACGCGGACAGTGGATAATTTTGTGCTGAAACTGCGGCAAAAGATCGAAGATGATCCGGCACATCCCCGGATCATTATCACGATCCATGGGACCGGGTATAAACTCATTGCCTGATTTCATGACATTCTTTTACAATTCCTGACCGTTTGATGACATCTTTGACCTGTGGTGGGCGTATCATGATTCAGTCAATGAAACACGAAACCACAACAAACGAGGAGGATGTCATGAATAAGAAACAAATGATGCTGGCTGCACTCATGGTGATTGCAGCGACCAACCTTTCATCTGCACAGGTTTTTTTCCCGTCGCTGGGAACGTTTACGCCGGAACAAAAGAGAGACATTGATCGGAATTATGCAGCAAATCTTTCATCGTGGCATGACGGTATTGTGGAGTCTTCTCTTGCCGTTGTCACTATGGCGAAACTCGACCTGCCGGCGGATGAATTACCTCTGCTCGAAATTAAAATTAAGAAGCTGGTGGCGACCGGCGCGACACCGGTCATCCGTTATAAAGCATATCTTGCGGGGTCGGTGTTCGCAAATCCTGAAATGTTCAAACAAGAAGGTTCGCACACGTATGGCAATTCGGATGAATTATTTGGCGCCATTGCTGAACGGCTGAATCAGACATTGTTAAGCTCAAAATAGAAGAGCGAGGAGATTATGGAAAGGACCAACGAAATGACACGCCCCATGATAAAGCACCACCGCCTCTTTTTCTTGATAATGTTGTCGCTCCTGCTCCTCTCTGTTGCATCGGCTCAGGAGTGGAAATCTGTCCTCGACCTTCGCGGGAAGTGGAAGTTTCAAATAGGGGATGAGAAGAAATGGATGGAGAAATCTTTTAATGATTCGAAGTGGGAAGAAGTGTTCGTCCCGTCGCCATGGGAAGATGAAGGGTTCCCGGGATACGACGGTTACGCGTGGTACCGGAAACATTTCACCCTGTCTTCCGGATGGGAGAAAAAAGAACTCTATCTGCACCTGGGCTGTATTGATGATGTCGGCGAAGTCTATTTAAATGGAATCATGGTTGGGATCTCCGGAAGTTTCCCGCCCGATTATAATTCCGCATATAATGCAAAGATTATACTCCCGCTGCCCCGGAACGCAATTAATAATTCGGGTGATAATGTCATCGCAGTGCGCGTATACGATAGCCAGCTCCAGGGAGGAATTGTTCAGGGGAAGATCGGTCTCTATGAGGCAATTGATTATCCTTCATCGGAACTGTCGTTTGTCGGGAAATGGCAGTTCAAAACTGGAGATGATGAACGGTGGAAAAATCCCGACTTCGATGACCGTAAATGGGATAATATATTTGTTCCCGCCGTCTGGGAAACCCAGGGATATGCAGATTACGATGGCATGGCATGGTACAGGCTTCATTTCAAAGTACCCGCAGAGCTGACGGGGAAGACGCTGGTCCTTCTGCTCGGCAAGATCGATGATCTGGACGAAACGTATCTGAACGGGGAATTGATTGGGCATACCGGAAGAATTCGCAGTAATCCATCGCGTAGCAGCCACGATAGAGAGTACCAGGAGCTGCGAACGTATACCATTCCATCCAATGTATTAAAAGCAGGCGCGGATAATGTTATCGCGGTCCGGGTGTTTGACGGCATGGGGTTCGGAGGGATCTATCAGGGTCCCCTGGGTATTATCACGCGCGAACAATATAAGAAATGGAAAAAAAGCCGCCCGTGGAAGGAGCGAATAGATGAAGATTCTCGAAATATATTCGACCTGATATTCAATTAATTGCCATCAACCATTCTCTCACTGTTCATTGGTGAAAACCCCCTATCGATTAAATTCGATGGGGGGTTTTATTTTAAAGAAGTAATGTCCGCCCCAAATTCCACTGTCGACGAATTTCAAATCTGACGCGCCGGTCTTAAGAGAGAGACATCGCGCTGCCCCGTTCCACTATCCTATTAACAGTGCTGCAAAAATCCATGGAGCGTATGACGTTTTCTGTAACCGAAAGCGACGGCAGGAACTGGAAGAATTGGAAAACAATTCCTACCTTTTTGCCGCACCACACCAGAGACATAGCGCTGTTTTCGCCGGAAGAAATGGCGAAGCATTCTGAAACTCTTTTACTGAAGATTATGAGTTAAACGATATCATGCCCCGGGATCGAATTACTCTTCGCACCGAATGTTACCATTGCTCTCCCGGACATTCGCAGGGCTGAGTGCAGTCATTGAGGACGGGGACGATGCAATCGATCAGATTTCTTGCCTGAAGTCGAATAACTACTGCATATGAAGCCCGGTCTCTTGCGTTATCACGTTAATAACGGGTTATAGATTTGATAAATTCCGGCTGAATTTTATGCCCATGTCAGGTGAAAGAATTGAAAAAAAAGGAATTCAATACGTTGTTTTATGGCAGGATTATTGCTGTTTTTAACACATCTCTCGTAAATCATTATCGCGGAAGGACAACAGTATGAAAAGATCAAATGATAAAGTATTCAGTGTGAACGTCTGGCACCGGATTCTCCTCCTTGTCGTTATGAACGGAATCCTTGTGCCTTCTCTGTTTTCTCAGTCGTCTCTTTTCCAGCTTGCCCCGTTGTTCCAGGATAATATGGTTCTTCAGCAGCAGACGAATGTCCCCGTCTGGGGAAAAGGAGATCCCGGGACGGTCATTGCCATTCAAACATCCTGGGGGGAAAAAGCCGAAGCCATTGTTCAGCCGGATGGTCATTGGATGACGAAAATCCAGACGCCGAAAGCGGGTGGACCTCTTCAAATGAGTTTCCGGCATGGCAAATATGTAACAGTTGTACGGAATATTTTGACAGGCGAAGTATGGCTTTGCTCCGGACAATCGAACATGGAAATGCCGCTGGAAGGATGGCCGCCGTCGGATACGATTATGAATAGTGCGAAAGAAATAACGAATGCATTGTACCCCTCCATCCGGCTGTTTTCGGTGATGCGGTCGTTCGAGCCGGCTCCGATGGACTATTGTGTCGGAAGCTGGACGGAATGTTCGCCCCTGGATGCCCGGACGTTCAGCGCCACCGCATTTTATTTCGGAAAGGTTTTACACGAAGCGCTCCATGTCCCGATCGGCCTGATTAATTCAAGCTTCGGAGGAACATTCATTGAAGCATGGATGGATAAAAATTCGTTGAGCGCGTATGAGGAATATACCGGTACCTTGAAACAACTGGTGGAAGGCCGCGATAAATTCCAGTCATTAGTAGAATGGATCACCAAACATCCGGCAATTCCGATCACCGAGCAGGATCCGCTACGCCGGTATGTGGGCTTACCGTTCCATGACGAGCAGTGTTCAAACAAAGCCTTTAACGATAAGACATGGCCGGAGATGAAATTGCCCGCGTTATGGGAGCAGACCGAGGTTGGCAATTTTGACGGTGTGGTATGGTTTAGAAAACTGGTCGTCATTCCGTCGGCCTGGAAGGGACATGACCTGACCCTGCGTCTTGGTCCCATCGATGATATGGACGAGACGTTTGTGAACGGGAAAAAAGTCGGCGAGCATACGAGCGACGGATTCTGGAGCGTCGATCGTGTGTATAAAATTCCGGGATCGGTCGTGGAGGATTCTCTGCTCCAAATTGCCGTGCGCGTCATGGATCTGCGCGGCGGCGGCGGCCTCTGGGGAAAAGGCACAAACATGACGCTGGACCTCGACTCCACGAACACCATCTCATTGGAAACAAACTGGAAATATCTGCCGGTCGCGGAACTGCGGTCAAATACGTTCTATGTCTACGGTGCCGAAGGGAATGAATATATGCAGCGACCGAAATTCCCGATCAACCTCTCGCAGGATACACCTTCAACGCTCTTTAATGGAATGATTAATCCGTTAACGCCGTTTGCCATCAAGGGCGCCATCTGGTATCAGGGCGAGAATAACGTTTCCAATTGGTGGCTTTATAAACGGCTCCTGGAATCGCTGATCAACGGCTGGCGGAATGATTTCGCCTGCGGCGATTTTTCGTTCTACTACGTGCAAATTGCTCCGTACGATTACGGAGAAAAATCAAAATCGGAACGCCTCCGAGAGGCTCAGCTTCAAGCGATGACGGTGAAGAACAGCGGGATGGTGGTAACCATGGATATTGGCAATCCGAAAAACATCCATCCCACCAACAAAGAAGATGTCGGTAAACGGCTCGCCGCCTGGGCATTGGCGAAGGATTACGGCAAAAAAATTCCGTTCTCCGGGCCGGTCTACAAATCTATGAAAGCGGCAAACGGGAAGCTCGTGCTGGCATTCGATTTCGCGCAGAAGGGCCTGGTGGTTAAAGAGCGGAATAAAGAAAACAACTTCCTGGTTGCGGGCGAAGACAAGGTGTTCAAGAAAGCGTCGGTGAAAGTGGAAGGGGCAAAGCTGATTGTTTCAAATCCTGATATTGCAAAACCGGTTGCGGTGCGATACGCATGGAGCAATATGGAAGAGGGTACTCTCTTTAATAAAGAAGGGCTGCCATCATCATCATTCCGGACTGATGATTGGAAGGAATGAGTTCGATCAACAATGAAGATGATTCATCCGACGAACATGGAAGAACGGAATGAGGCTGTCGCATTCCGTCCTTTCTTATAATTGTTTTACCACGAGGAAATACCCATGAGATCTCTCTTAAAAGTTGTCGCATCAATGCTGATCATGATTGCATCCTCTTCATTCTCCCAAAAATTCGATGGATTGGCGCTTACTCCGCCGATGGGATGGAACAGCTGGAATACCTTCGCCTGCAATGTCGATGAAGCGCTTATCCGTCAGACCGTGGATGCCATGATTTCCAGCGGAATGAAAGATGCAGGATATGAATATGTGGTCATCGATGATTGCTGGGAGGCGATGGAGAGGGATGCTGCGGGTAATCTGGTTGCCGACCCCAATAAATTTCCTTCCGGGATGAAAGCGCTGGGTGATTATATTCATTCAAAAGGATTGAAGTTCGGCATACATAATTGTGCCGGGACCAAGACCTGCGCCGGCTATCCGGGAGGCAGGGGACACGAATTTCAGGACGCCCTTCTCTACGCATCCTGGGGAATTGATTTTCTGAAATATGATTGGTGTTCCCATGGCACGGCGAATTCGGAAGAAACATATAGGACCATGCGCGATGCGATTCGTGCTGCCGGCAGGCCGATCGTCTTCAGCATCTGCGAATGGGGCGATACCAAACCATGGGAATGGGCAAAGGACATCGGTCATCTCTGGCGCATCACCGGCGACATCACCGATTGCTTTGATTGTGAGATCAACCATGGCACCTGGTCCTCCTGGGGGATTGTCAAGACCATTGAAATGCGGAAAGGGATCCGCCAATATGCCGGCCCTGATCATTGGAATGATCCCGATATGATGGAGATCGGACGCGGTATGACTCTCAATGAAGACCGCTCGCATTTTTCACTCTGGGCCATGCTTGCCGCTCCGCTGATCGCCGGGAATGACCTGAGGAACATGAAAAAAGAAATCAACGAAATCCTGATCAACAAAGATGTTATCGCGGTGGACCAGGATTCCCTTGGAGTTCAAGCGCTGAAATACAGCGACAATGAGAGCGGAGTTGAAGTCTGGATCAAACCGTTGAAAAACGGCGAGTGGGCAATCTGCTTCTTTAATAAGTCCGAACAAAAACAAAAAATCGATTTTGACTGGTCAAAAAACTATATCAGCGATGATGTCTCAAAGAATACACTCAATACAAAAGACCATGTCTATTCGATCAAGGACCTGTGGACCAAAAAGAATCTCGGGACCACCGGAAAGAATCTTTCGGCGGATATCCCTTCACACGATGTTCTGATGGTGAGGTTGATGAAATAATTCGTCTGGGTCGGTTTTTTCGATCCAGAATGTTGATGATCGAGGGGGTTTAAATCTCTCTGTCCGAAGGTCGATTTGTTCAAAGTGAGATGAAGAAAGAATAGAATACAGCAAAGTGTATCATACGGTAACCACCACAGGAGAAATCAATGGAGACGGTAGCACAAAAGCTTCCTTTACGGGAAAAAATCGGATACGGGTTTGG
>RPQN01000218.1 GCA_003819715.1 Ignavibacteriota bacterium
CGCTCAGCAGCTTTTTCCACCAGAATATCTGAACCGGGCAGATAGAGCGGCCGGTTGCTGGTCTCCGAATGTGAATAACTGAAGTTTAATGTGGAGCCGTTCCAGGACTCCGGCAGCAGTTTATCCAGTGCGAACGAAGTCGAAATGCTCCATGCTCTGCTGGTGTTGCGCGATCCAAACCGGTCCTCCAATCCATGGAAGAACGGATCGCGCTCGCTCAAAGAAAAGGCAATGGTCCCGATATCCGCCAATTTGAGGCTCGCATCCACTTTATATGCCCAGCCATGCGTATCATCCACATCGGTCAGGCGCAGCTCATCCACCCATAATTCACCGGTGATCGTGCTGTCCTCGCCAATGGGCCTTGGTTTGGCTGGACCTTTTCGTTCCGGATTCTGAATCCCGACCGAAATAAACTGGATTCGATCCAACCGTGGTTTTCCTCTCACCCAATAGCTAGCTCCCGGATTTCCGCCTTCCACCAGGACCCTGCGCAATAAATTGGAACTATCCACTGAAGCTTTCATACTCGTAAGGTCTGAGAACTTAATGACAATATCATTCCCAGCCCAGCCGGGATGGACCGGCGCACGGTACTCATAGAAGTTCGAAGTATCATCCCCGAAATGGAGGAACATTTCTGCATCGTAGTTGCTCGTATCGGTATACGTAAATTCACGGTACCCTTTTACGAAGTCCTCGCCCGTTTCACCATGGACGAACATCTTTAATGTCCGATAGTTAAACATATCGATCGGACGCTCTTTCATATTTCTTACCGCTTCCTTGTATTGACCATCCGGAAGATTTTTTACGATCAGGTTCAGGGACTGTTCGTTGCTCAGAATATTTTGATCCGGGCGTGTCAGGTCCTTCTGGCGAAGATTGGGATCCGGCATGGTATAATTCGGATTGTCTTCAAAATTCACTACACTGAGTTCGAATGTTGAATCCGTCTTGATTCGTTTCTCCCACTGGTTGCCCACGAGATTAAAATCGACGATGCGGAACAACAATGGCTTCGCAGCACCCGTCACCCACAGGCGCACTCCCTCCACACTGGTGAATGTCGGGTCGCCAATTTTCCTGTTGTATTCCGCAAGCGGAATACGGATCTGGAACCAATTGTCCAGTCCGGCTCCCGTGACGTGCTGCTTAAAGCGATCGCTGGTGGTGTCGAGAGGAATTTCATATTCAAAATAAGAGTTTAACCTGTCCACTTTCCCATTTCTATTCAAATCTTCCGTATCCGGGAAATGTCCGTCCTCGCTCTGGAAATTTCCTTCCGTGCCGTTCACATTAAGATACTGTTCGGCGTTCGCCATCGACAGCGGGGCAGCATTGCCGATCGGCAGGCGGGACCAGTTATCACCCGACGGATCCGATTCATATTCCGGATGATCGGGGTACTGTTTCCAGAAATTTTCATAATACCTTCGCTCAGTCGCATCTTGGATCGTATCAAGTCCCCAATCATAATCCTTATTCATGATTCCTCTCGCGGTATACAGCGGAGGATTATCGAGTCCGTCTTCTGTATTAAGTTTTTTATCCGCATTGACATCTTCGCTGATATAGCCAAGGTCGATACTGAGTTTCGCAGAATCATTATCCGGTTTCTGCTGCTGAACGATTTTTATCCAGAGCTCGATGAATGCAACATTTTGCTCGACGAGGTTCGTTGAACTGGTTCCCAGGACATGCTGGATCCCTGCCCATGATTTTATATGGGATTGTGGATCCGGATTATCCAATCCGATTGTATTTTTCAGATTTAAAGAATAGTTGAATTCGCCGCGCATTTCCGGATGAAAATAGAAATCCAGGGACATCACCTGTCCTTCACCCTGCGCATATGATTTTCGATTTCCCCAGATATTTTCTATGAAGACATCGCTCGGTACCACGTTGAACCAGCAGGATTTCGCTTTATAATCCATCTTTTCCAGGGGAGATTTGAGGCCGGCGGAAAATAAATCTTCCGTGGTCGGGATGCGATCGGCAGTATTAAAGGAGGACGAATCCAGATTTTTTATAAACCATGGAGCGCTCGCATCTCTCCACCCTGCATACGACACGCCCAGCGGTATGATTTGGCGCGCCCCTTCAAAATCGTCTATATAGGCAACACCTTTACTGCCGTCGCTGGAAATCGGGCTGGTACGGGTATTAGGGTTCGGCAGGATGTACGCCACTTCGCCGCGGAGAGATAATTGGGACAATGCCGTTGTCTTGATGCCCGGCAGGTAATTCAGTCCATTCGTCAGCCAGTTTGCATCGATGGTCGTACCGCCGTCAATTCCCATAATAAAGTTACTGATCGGTTCCTCGCCAAGACGGACTTTGTCACTGAGCGATTGCTGGCTGTAATTCATCAGGGTAAAGCCCAGCGATGAATTCTTCCCCAAATTAAATTCACCGCGCGCACCCAGCAACGATTTTGAAGCGAGCTGGAACATATCGTTCGCTTCATATTTGATCTGCACATTGCGCCCGGGGCTCAAATACGCCTGGTTCTTTATAACCACCTGACTGGAGATATAATCGACCGTATAATCCACACCCGGCGTCGCGGTCTGCCCATCCACAATAACCTGCACACTTCCTTCAACAATATTAAAACCAAGAGAATAGCTCGATCTCTGTGATGATTTTACCGTGCTGCGCATATAATATAAGTTACGCGGATCACTTACAGCATCGACGAGGTCTTTTGTATAAATTGATCCGTAAGAGTAGGTACTGGCATACGAACGCGCGGTTGCATCATCTATATTCCCATGCTTCATGAAAAAATAATACATACTCGAAGAATCAAACGGCTGTATTGTTGGAAATATAATTTCTCCGCGAGCTTCGTCTATCGTCACTTTTGATATGTAATCGAACACCTTATCCGGCTTTTCAGTCTGGTCACCGCTGAATCGGTCCAATCCGAGCATTTCCATCACTCCCACGTTCTGCGGAGTGACTTCGGTCATCGGCGTTTGACCGGATACGACATATTCGATATGGAATTCAAAACTTGATTTATCGATACCGGCGCCGCCGAGAGAATACCTGTTCTTGAGCATCATATTCCAGGCAGGCTGCATGGTTGGATTCAGCTGCATAGGACGGACCAATTTCAGCACCAGGTTTTGTAATGAATCTTTCGGCGTTTGACTCGATTGTCCAACCGTTTTGAACTGGCCATTATTATCGATCATATAATAGACTGCAACCGCCTGATTATCCTGCGGCTGGCTTCGGAGGGATATGACGCCGGTGTATTGATCGAATTCAAAATCCGCCGGATCCAATTTTATAAATTTTGTCTCTTCGACCTGTCCCTGAACAGGGGCCCACGCTCCGGGAAGCCGGGCTTGGGAATTGTTCTGCGCGGAGTCCACTTTTGCAGCATCCATCAACGCAAGCACTCTTCTGTATTTTGCAGGATCCATTTCCGTTATGGTAGAGACCCACACCTCTATTTCACGGATCCTTTTTCTCTGCATCTCCGGATTGATGACAGGCGGAACCTGATAAATATTTTCATAATATTTCATATAAGAGGTATCGATAAAAAAATGACTGCGGGAATAACTCGCCGCACGGATCTCGACCGGAGTCGATTGGCCTCCGCCGGAGATAGCGAGTTCTTTGATTTGTCCTTTCTTTTGCGTCGTGACGGTGGTCAGCCGCAGCGGTCCGATTTGGAATTTCGCCATGATCCCGAACAGCGCTGAACCGCCGCCAATGAAAGACGAATTGGTCGGAAGGGATACGTTCCCTGCTTCAACACTCTGGACCAGTTCATCCTCATACCCCTGGTATTTCACATGGAGCTGGTTTTCATATTCAAATGTCCGCTGTGTGTTCCAGTCGGCATCGATCTTTAACTTATCTCCAATTTCACCCTTCACATTCACCTGGATTTCCTGTTTGAAATCAGGGGTACTCTGGCTCTGACCCAGCGCACTGGAGGTAAACAGGTCCGACTTGGTATTACGGAATCCGGCATGGATATCGATGCCGCCGTTGATCGTCATTGAAATTCTACTCGGACCGAAGATGCTGAATATGGGATTTTTCGGAACGGGGATTTCAATTTTAGTGATTTTTCCGAAGACATCGCCTAGTGTGGTTTTTGTCTCTCCCTGAAGCTGAAAGAATTGCGTCAAGGTTTCCCAGTTTTTCCGCACCGCCTGCTTCAACTTCAGCGAGGAAAATTCATCCAATGGAATTTCGACCGGAATACGGATATCATCGTCCCCGACTGTTTCACGCAGGCGGTACACCCATTTGTTGGAGTCTAAAACCGCTTGATGCCTGACGACGGGCGGATCCTCGAGAAAGAATGGATAGTTTTTTTGATAGGAGCCGGTCTCCGCCGGCCTATCTTTTCGGACATAGAGGAATTGAGCAATTCGAGCAGAAGAATCCCTCGGAAGCGCACGGATCGCCGCCAGAGACATCATCGATGTATCGCGGGACACCGTCCCTGAAGCAGTGGAAGTTCTCCGCCGCTGCGCTGCTTTGGCGCGCCTTGAAAGTTTCCCCGATGAATATTGCTGCGATAACGTGGAATCTGTCCCGGCAGCAAATTGGACCAATTCACCGTGCGCGATAGGCAGGCGGTGAGCTGTTGCGGCCGGCATCAGGCAGACATAGGCCAACGCGAACAGGACACAACTCCACCAGACACTTCCTATCCGAATAATAATTTTATACGGAACCACGAGCGCTCGTTAATCGTTCAGAGAAATATTTACTAAGTCAATGCCAGTTTCAGAATGGTCGCAACCGTTCGATATGGCTCCAGGAGGGTTTGAAATGAGAGGTTATCAACACGCGACACGTCATACGACTTCATGCCTTCAATAATGAGCAATGAACCTGTTTGAAAAACTTAGCGAAAAGAAATTGAAATTGCAAGAACTATGGACATACTTTTTAAAAAATGCCTTCTCCCCAAGAATGATGGATAAACCGCTCATGCGGTGTTATGTGCTTCTTTTCTGTTTATACTCCAGGAGCAGTTTTTTAACATTCTCGAATTCCTCTGCAACCCCTTCGGTGTTGATGTTTTCCGGGAGCGTCTTGCCCGCACGTCCTAATTCTTCCAATTTCAAGCATAGAGCACCAAGTTGTTTGGCGCCGAGATTGAGACTGCTTCCCTTGAGGGTATGCGAAGAAATCATCAATGCGGAGGAGTTCTTTGCCGTTACGGCTGCATGGATTGCTTGAATTTGTTTTGGTGTTTCATTGAGATAAATATCAATCAATTCAATAACAAATTCGGTGTCTGTTTCGTTTTCTAATTCATGCAGCCGTCCAAGAAGTGGATCTGATGATGGGTCTGTTGGAGTCATAGGTTTCTTTCGTGAAAGTTATTCTTTGATGGTGGCGTACCATTTCATGATAATGCGTCTGACCTCATCGATCATGATCGGCTTGCTGAGATAATCGTCCATTCCGGCTTCGATGCATTTCTCGCGGTCTCCCTGTAATGCATTCGCGGTCATGGCAATAATGATCGGTTGATTTTCTTTACTCACCTCGGCCCGGATTCGCTGTGTCGCTTCATATCCATCCATCTCGGGCATTTGAATATCCAATAAGACGATATCGTATTTTTTCTTCTGTACTGCCTGGAACGCTTCCAGCCCATTATTCGCAATATCGACTTCCTCCCCCAGTATTTTCAATATACGAACAATAAGTTTTTGATTAATCGAATTGTCCTCTGCAATGAGCACACTCATCGGCGGCATAACTTCGTGCTTGACCGGAGGAGCGCTGGCGGTACTGGGCGCTTCCGGGGTACCGCGAAGTTGTTTTATCGTCGCCGTGACCGTATCGTACAACACCCGATGTCGGACCGGTTTCAGCACCACTTGAAGAATGTCACGATCTGTTCTGATGATCTGATCGCGTTTTGATCGCAGGGCTAAATGAATGTACCCGATGTCCGGTTTTCCGTTTTCCCTTCCAATATCTTCCCGCAACCGCTGACCGCTATAATCTGTCGGAGCCTGCTCGGCAACGACGATGTCGAATGGTCCCTTCTCACGAATGAGGGGAAGCGCTTCAGCTTCCGTTGCAGCAGCGTGAACGGTAAATCCCCATTCCGTCAATAAATTTTCTATGGTTTGCCTGCAGGTTTTATTATCATCGATCACCAGCGCTTTTATTGTTTTGTCGACCAGCGGCGGACAAAAAGCCCGGGCCTGCAGATCGTTGAGATGTTCCGCGAGTTGAGCGGTAAACCGGAAAACGCTTCCCTCTCCCGGATTGCTTTCAACCCATATATGACCGTCGAGCAGCTCCACGGCGCGCGCACAAATTGCAAGCCCCAGACCCGTTCCTCCGTATTTCCGGGTGGATGATGAATCAACCTGAGAAAACGGCCGGAAGAGTTTATGAACCCTGTCCGATGGTATTCCTATACCGGTGTCCCGTATGGAGAAGAGGATTTCACTTTTCCCATCCTTCTCGGTCCCTTTCGAGACCGTCACATGGATCTCGCCATGGTCTGTGAATTTAACGGCATTGCTGACGAGATTCACAAGGACCTGGCGTAACCGAGCCCCGTCCACCATGACCGCGTGCGGGACATCCTCATCAATCCAGTAAACGAGATCGATGTTTTTTTGTTCTGCCTGCACGGCATAGAGGTCAAAGGTTTCCTCGATAAACGTTTCAATACGGAACGGGTGCTCTTCTAATTCGACCTCATGTGATTCTATTTTCGATAAATCAAGAATATCGTTGATCACATTTAACAATGCATCCCCGCTTAAACGAATTGTTTCAATAAATTCCTGTTGTTCGGCGGTGAGCGCTGTTTCTGCAAGAAGACTGATGGTCCCAATGACACCGTTCATGGGTGTTCGAATTTCGTGGCTCATATTGGCAAGAAATTCGCCTTTTGCTTTATTCGCGATTTCCGCCATCTCTTTCGCTTTACGAAGTTCCTCGTTCGCCCGTTTGGGTTCTGTAATATCCTGCGCAACA
>RPQN01000219.1 GCA_003819715.1 Ignavibacteriota bacterium
AGGAGTGCATATCATGAACACCAACTACAAGCAACTGACCCGCAGTACGTCCAACCGTATGATCGCAGGCGTGTGTGCAGGACTGGGCGACTATCTGGGCATTGATCCGACTATCGTCCGTTTACTGACCTTGCTGGCTTTCTTCACAGGCTTCGGCGGCATCGCTCTGGTTTACATCATCATGGCGATCGTTGTCCCTGAGCAGCCGACTGCGCAGTAATAACTAAAGAGACGACCCGAATGGGTCGTCTCTTTAGTTATTGAGAGGCTTTCTTTTGAGTTTAAGGTCTTTTGCCATCTGAGCGAGTTTATTTGCTGTGGCAAACTGGCTGTTCTCTGCGTAATGGAAGCAGGCCTTTCCCAATATCCTGGAAATAGACAAACCAAGGCATTCCTGAACATCGGGCATTCTTCGCCGAACAAATTCCTTTTGACTGTCTCCCTCTGACCAAATATGTGCCATTAGTCCCATTACATCTGCGCTTAACTCGTTCAAAATATGTGGAGGTAATTCTTTTGTCATTGGAGTTTGGCAAAGTATTGTAACCAATTTATCTAAAGCGGCGACAGTAATAAAGTCTCTTTGTTTTTCAGCCGCCAACGATCCTATTTCGAATAGCGCTTCGCTTACATCAGTCATTACATGAATGTGTTGATTTTTTATAACATCCAGAGGTTTTATATAGTTAATTAAGCTAAGAGTTTGGATAAAGCTCATGATCACATTATCGATCTCCAGTCCGAATTCAAATTTCATTAAGGCTGCACACCCCAAACCACTCACAGCTTTAACTGTTCTTTGTAGATCTGCTACATGTTGAATTTCTTTTCTTGCAACGGCGATTGCCTGAAGAATTTCTGCGGTCATGCGGAAATTTTCCAGATTTGCGGGTTGAGAATCCACAATGACTATCTCATGAAGATTCAGAATTAGAGTTTCAAGGTTATCACCTGTATAGGATCGATGCTTGCAGGTTCTTAATACAAGATTGTGAATAGTCTGAAGCACCATACTCTTTTCCTGGGGAGACTCAGCATTCTTTCCCAAATCGATAATGTCTTCAACAGCTTCTTCAGGAAGTCTCCCTTTGAGCCATAAATTCCACAAGATCTCACGTTCAAGCAATCGCAGAACTCCCTGTCGGCGACCATACCGGAGTGGGAAATATATGGCCACAATAAGTATCACAACAACTAATGTACTTAAAACTATGATCCACCGGACAGCATGTTCGGCAGCACTAGCGCCAGCGGAAGGATTCGAATTTATTTCGGTATAAATTCCTATTCCACTAACTACCAGAGCACTTAATACGGGAAAAACAATCAAGCCAAATAAAAACGCAAATAGTCGCCTGCGTTCAAAAAAGATACGGCGAACATCTGGCGACATCGATTGAAATACCAGAGCAGGTACGCCGATCAGGAATACGATCAACGTGATTATCGGATCAAAAGGGATATCAATTTCCTGAGGATGCATGATTTTAATTACATAGGTTTGTGATCGATTATCGTATCAAATATCTTTATGAGAATTGCATCAGGAAGACCAGTCGTTTTCTGACAAAAGACAGAGATACCCAGTGCATCGAGTTCGTCCTGGATATCCTCTCGATTCTCCACGGTAAATACACCTAACTGATTTGCGCTGAACCCATTGGGTGGATCATCCGGATGGATAATATGATCCTTATTGATCAGCCAATGTAATAGTTTAATTCCCAATTGTGCATTAACTTTATCAGCACCAGCATTCTGATAAAGCTTCTTCCAGTACGGATCAACACCCGGAGGTAGACGTACATCTACAACAATTGCGTCGAATGACGTTACCTTGAGCAAGTTCACGGCGGAAGTAACATTTTCAGCCAAATTAAAATCAAACCTGCCACTCGAATAAACAGGTGCCGCCAAATTCCGTAATTCAAGACGGGCACTGTCCTCAATCCACAAAACTCTTGGCTTCATTAGCAAATTACAACTCCCTTCTAAACTTTTCTTCGAGTGGCAGGTACAATGTCACCTTTGTTAAAAACGGCTGATTAAAGTATTCTGGATCGTGTTCTGGAACAGGCTTTGTGGGCTTACTCTCAACAACTACATCTCCTCCATGAGACTGTGCCACGCGACGTGCATCTGTTAATCCAATCCCGGTTCCGAGCCTGCCGCGCTCAGTGGATAACTGTCCGCGGTAACCAAGTTGAAATACCAGCTCCTGCTCTATCTCTTCCTGAGATATTCCTACGCCCCAGTTTTCAAATTCAATATGGATTTTATGACCTTTAATTGATGTTCGAATTGAGACCCAGGATGGTTTTATCTTGTCTCGCCTCCAGGAGTACTTAATGGCATTATGAAGCAAATTCCCCAATGCGCGGACGATTTCACGCTCATTGACGTGCACTTCAACAGTAGGCACATCGCGTACATCAATATTAACCCTTGAGCTTTGGGAAAAGCCTGTTAACCGCCGGACCGCCTGATCGATCAGATATTTTACGGTGAATTTGGCTTTCTTTGCTGTGGTCCTGACATCGGCAGTAACATAATCTCTCAAGCTTTGCAGCGTATACTCCATTTGAAATACTGCATCACGCGTCTTGAGTGCATCATAAAGGGCGGTTATTCGTTCAAGTTGAAAAGCAGACTGTTGGAGATCGCGTATGGATTCCCTTGGCAAAAATCCTGAAGCAACAGCATGACTTATTTGAATTATTTCATAAGCCACATCGCCCAAGGTCGGTGCTCTTAATTCTTCCACCGCTATATTTTCCTTGTAGTGTTCGAGGAGATTCACCTTTACGGTTAGCTCTTTCCACATACCTTCTGAGAGAGCTTTATTACGACGATCATCATCTCCCGCTTGTATAAAGCGAGTGATTGAATTGGCAAGGTGCCGGGCGTTTTCATCCAGTATTCGTTCGAGTTCTTCCGAGAGCGGTACGGATAAACTTCCAAATGGATTTGGTTCCAAAACTCTTGCCGTGCTTTTAAGAGTCTCATTCATCATCACTAAAGTAGTATTGTTCGCATGTAATATTCGTCCAATATCAAATCTCAACTCTTCCACCCTTTCACGCAGTTCTCGTTCCCGCCGTCTGGATTCCAAATCGCTTGTAATATCCACCATACAGCCCACAAAGCCCATTGTATGGCCCTCGGCATTAAATATTATTTGACAGTAGTCTTCAACATATATATCCCGATCGCCTACTTTCAAGTGCAATATATCTCGCTCAACACTTCTCCCCTGCTCGGCAAGTTTAAGTGCTTGTTCAATGGCCATCTTTCTATGGGAAGCATCAGCATAGTAATCATTAATATTTACATTCAATGACCCTTCGAGAGGCAATTCAAGCATTCTTCGTATTGTTTTGTTGCAAACAATAAACTGCCCATTCAGGGAAGTCATATAGACCCCAATGGGCAGTTCACGGAAATCAAAGTGTTCAAATTGATCTAGCGAAGGAGGCTTATCTGGCATATCCGACCCACCATACTAATGATATTGGCTGCAATTGTTCTATCTGTTATTAGTATAGATGTTTTTAGGGCTTTGTCAAGAAGTTGCCAGACAACTTTAATCACTCATAAGAATTTCCTACCACCCTCCCCTTGCGAACCGGGCTGGCTTTCTTCATGGGCTTCGGCAGGATCGCGCTGGTCTATTTGATCATAGCGATCATTGTCCCGAGCAGACGACCATACAGCAGTAAACGAATGAGACGACCCGAACGGATCATCTCATTTTTTCTTGTGGGTTCTCTCTTTAGATTTCAGTAGGTCCACTTTCATCGCGAGTAATTTATCAGCAGTCTCAAATCCCATAATATTCATAAAGAAAAACATTGATCGATCTACTGCTTCACCAATTGGACAATTTGTATAAGGAATTATTGCATCGACCTTCTTAGTCAATTCAGCACGAAGACTAAGGTTGTCTGACCAAAGATGTGAAATTATTCCAAGAGAATAAGAAGCGATCAATGATTTATCAATCTTTTGGGGAAGGGAGTCTCGGCTAATAAGCATATTAAGTTTATTTGCGACGATAAAGCCTATATGTGTCAAGTTATTAGAAATCGCTTGTATTCCAATTTCAAAGAGCACCTGGCTAACTTGGTTTAGTGACCCCAAGTGCAAAGTAGCCGTCATATCCAAAACATCTATATATCTGAAGACAATTTCATCTACCTTTCTCGGTTGAGATTCTGCCTTTTTTATTACGATCTGACTTAAGCCGCCCAGTGATCTGACAGAATCTTGTATATCATCTCTAACCTCCAATTCTCTATCTTTGCTAATAAATATTATTGACCGAATCATGTCCGCTGGCATAGAAAAATTCTGTAAATTCCCAGAACTGTCGGCATCAAACACTTCTACCAACCTTAATAAAAGCGCCTCTAGGCTTTCTCCCCTATACTCAGCATGGGAACAAGTCTTTTCGACAATCCTGGTCATGCTTGAGAGAATGAGATTACGAATTTGCCATGAGTCAGTCTTTATACCCAGTTCAAGCAAATCAGAAACAGATTTTTTATTGAGCTTGCCCGATTTTTTCAGGGAGCTAAAAATCTCTAGCTCTAATTGTTGCACTAAACCGTCATAAGTATTGAACAAATATGACATCACGATTGCCACGCTCAAATCAATCAACAACAAGATTAATATCAAACCATACCAAATTTGTTCTGAGAAACTTGTATTCCTAGTTACATAAAACATCGCCAAAAACAGGAATATGAATGACATAAAAATTGGTATAAGCGCGGTAATTATCCATTGCTTTCTTTTTAAGATTACAGCCCTAATTTCCCGCGGCGCAGCCAATGGGGTATAAACAGCTGGGAACAAAATCAATGTCACAATTGGGCCAAACGGAATGTCAGTCATTTTGATCCCCTAACCTTTTCCGAATATTTGGGGTTTTGCGCCTTTATCTTATTGATAATATCAATAAGTATTGTATCTGGAAGACCTGCGACTTTCTGTTCAAATACCTTGATATTCATATCTTCGAGGCTGGCATGAAGCTTCGAATCGTTTTCTACTGTAAATACGCCAACATGGTACGGCTTAATCCATTCCGGAGGTGGAAAAGAATGATCGGATTTACCACTGAATAACCAATTCGCCAGTTCCATGCCCAGTCTTGCTTCGGCCATATTCTCCCCCCTTTCCCGATAGACATTGATCCAATAATCGTCCATTCCAGGTGGCAGGCGCATATCGAGAATCACGGCGTCATATTCCTTTGTCCGCAGATAGCGGACTGCACTGGTAGCATCCTCTGCCAGATTCATATCATATTCCCCGCTAATGTATATGGGTCCGGTCAGGTTGCGCAGTTCCAAACGGGCACTATCTTCCACCCAAAGAACTTTAGTCTTCATTGCGCCTCATTCCCTCACAAACTGGATTTGTCATTTTCTCGCGACAGGTAAAACCATAGTTACCGTGGTAAGAAAGGGGTGGCCATAATAATCTTCTTGATTTCCAATATAAGAACCACGCCTAGTCGGATGGCTCTCGATTTCAACCCGACCACCATACGACTCTGCTACTCGCCGTGTATCCGTCAACCCGATGCCTGTGCCAAGCCGCCCACGATCTTTTGACATTTCCCCGCGATAGCCCAGTTCAAACACTTTTCCCTTCTCGATCTCTTCACTTTTGATTGGCACACCCCAATTCTCAAATTCAATATAAACTTTTTGATCTTTTACCTTTGTGCGAATAGATACCCAGGTTGGTCTGGCACGGTCTGGATCGCGGTGCCAGGAGTATTTGATGGCGTTATGCATCAAATTGGAGAAAGCACGCACCAGCTCACGTTCATTCGCCCAAATATATGCATCTTCGATATCTTTACGCTCGATATAGATATTCAGACTGCGAGCGAATTCCGCCAGACGCTTGGCACACTCTTCGATCAGTGCCTTCACGCTAAGACGTTTGCGTTCCATGGGTTCACGTGCATCCGAAGTAATGAACTCACGCAAGCTATGGATTGTATAATCCATTTGAATGACGGCCGCTCTGGTCTCCAGGACTTCAATCAAATTCGTGAGCCGTTCCAAATGCCAGGCCGCGTTTTGAAGTTCACGTGTATGTTCACGCGAGATGTACCCAGAAACAACGTTTGCATGAATTTGGCCGACGCCATTAGCGAGTTTTCTTAGTGTAGCGGGATATGATTCGGGCGTTGGAATACGCTCCTTAAACTCGCGGAGAAAACTTATATAACCAAGCAATTTATTCCATTGATCAGGTGGGAGAGCTTTTAATCGCCGTTCTTCATCTGCGCTTTGTGTAAAGCGTTCAATGGCGCTAGCTAATATGCCGGCGTACTCAGTGAGCATTACTTCCACCTCTTCAGGTGGCGGAACGGAAGAATCCCTATAAGATTTTGGCCCAAAAGCCTCAACTAATGCGTCCAAGGTCTGTTTGACCATAACCAGGGTCGTGGTATTGGCATGCAAAATGCGCCCAATGTCAAACCGCAACTCCTCGACCATCTCCCGCAATTCCTCTTCCCGTTGTTTTGTCTCAAAATCCGTTGTGATATCCACCATGCAGCCCACGAAACCAACCGCATGACCCTCACTGTTTTGTATTAATTTGCAGTAATCTTCAACGTACAAATCCCGGTCGCGTACCTTCAGATGTAATACCCCTTTCTCAGCATTCTTACCCTCTTCAGCAAGTCTTATTGTCTGCTCTATAGCTGTCTTCCGAGTAACAGGATCGGCGTAATAACTCTCAAGGTTCGCGTTTGGCAATCCTTCAAGAGGCAGTTCGAGCATTTTGCGAAGGGTCTGATTACAAACAATGAATTGCCCATCCAAGGATGTCATATAGACCCCAATGGGCAGTTCACGAAAATCGAAAACTTCAAACTGGTCTAGCGGAGGAGGTTTGCCTAGCATACGTGATACTCGAAACAGAGTATACAACATTTCTC